>NZ_CAKZTI010000036.1 GCF_937921625.1 uncultured Campylobacter sp.
AATCTCGCGGAAATCCTTGCAAATTAAAGCATTCTTTTGGGGTTAATCTTCTTATTATACCATTATTTAATATTATTGGGATATTATGTCCACCAGCACCCATATTTGCAGTCAAGGTAGGGCAAACATTTGATTTATTGGAGCGAACATAATAACGCCTATATTGATAAACAATGTTTTCATCTGTCACACTTTCTACTACTCTACGATGGATTTTATTGCTTTTGTCATTATAAATATCAGATTGAATAACGCACGAATCATCTAGGAAGGATTTTATATTTCTGGGGGTCTTGCTTGTTTCTTTTGGTATTTGAAATCTAGCGGATAATAAATTCTCTTGTTTTGTTTCTAGTATATTTTCTTTTATAGGCTTTTCAAATGAATAGTCGCTTTCATCTTTAAAGCCTACGATATATATTCTTTCCCTCCCTTGTGGTATGTCTGTATACTTTGCAACATTTAGCACAAATGGTATAAAAGAATATCCAGTCTTTTTTATTTCATCTTTAATGATTTTAAAAGTTTTTCCGTTATTATGTGTTGCAAGAGTTTTGACATTTTCTAAAAAATAGGCTTTTGGCCTCAACTCTTTTAATAGTCTCGATACTTCAAAAAAAAGCTTTCCTCGCCCATCTTCAAACCCTTTTCCGTGCCCAGCTTGCGAAAATGGTTGGCAAGGAAATCCTGCAGTAAGTATATCTATACTAGATAGATTTTTATTATTTAATTTTTTAACGTCTCCTTCGATAAGATTTATGCTCTTATGATTTAATCTATAAGTCATACAGGCATTCTTGTCAATTTCATTTGCCCAAATAACATCACAATTTGAATTCTTAAATGCTTGACATATACCACCAACGCCAGCAAACAAACTTCCTACTCTATAACTCACAGATACCTTCTTATTTTTTAAGATTTTATAATAACGCTCATTAAATTTTGCTGATTTTATTTTTAAATTTTAGATCGTTGCTTTATATAATTGCAAACAATTTAATTATATTTCGAAGTATGCTTAAAAAGCTATTCAAGTTAAGGTTTCAAATTTCATTCTTAAAATTTAAAGGTAAATCGCGTAAATCTTACCGCTGAGCGCGACACAGTTTTTTTAAATTTAGCGCGCCGTCCTGCGCGTAGCGCGGTTAAAGCTTTTGGCTCGAAATCGCTTTAAATTTATCGCAAGCAAGACGGCGCCGCTTGCTAAATTGAACAAAGCCTGCTTTTACGGGCAAGGGGCTTATGCCTGCGGGCTCCGTGCAGTTTGAAATTAATATGTTAAGACCGAATTAAATGGCGCACGTAAAATTTCATGATTGAATTTTGCCGAGCTTGCTACGTTAAGCGATAATTTTTGAAATTTAAAATTCCACTCGCGGAATTTCAAAAAATTTTCCCGCAGATCGCATATCCCCACAGCGCGGCGTTGAGAAATAGGCTCATCATCACGGCTGTGCTTGCGGTGTCTTTGGCGCCCTTGGCTAGCGGGTGGATTTCGCTCGTAGCAAGATCGACTGCGCGCTCAATGGCTGAGTTTACGCACTCTAGCGCGATGGTAAAGACCGCGCCGAAGATCAAAAATAGATTTAGAGTCGCGCCGAAATTCCAAAAAAATAGCGACAGCAGAAGCGGGACGAACACGCAAAGCTCGAGTCTGAAGCTACGCTCGCTGCGCAGCATCTCGGCAAGACCCGCCATCGCGTAGCCCCAGTTGGCAAAAAATCGGTATTTGGGCTGATTGCGCATAGTTTTCCTTTAAATTTAGTCAAAATTTCGTATAATCATACCAAAATTTTTGCGCCAAAGGCTAAATTTGAAACTGATTAGTTGGAACGTAAACGGGCTACGCGCAGTGCTCGGTAAAGACGGCTTTGCGTGGCTTGCCGAGCAAAATCCCGATTTTTTGGGTTTACAAGAGATCAAGGTGAGCGAAAAGGACGCTCCGAAAGGGCTTTATGAGCTCGGATTTTCTCAGATCGATCTAAATTCCGCCGCTCGCGCGGGATATTCGGGCGTGGCGAGCCTGGCGAAATTTAAAAGCGAGACGAGCAAGGCGCTGTTTTTCCCAGACGACGAGGGGCGCGTGCTGCAGCACCGCTTCGGCGATGTCGTGCTTTTTAATATCTACTTTCCCAACGGCCAAAAGGACGAGGCGCGGCTGGCCTACAAGATGGAATTTTACGCAAAATTCCTAGCTTACGCGCGCAGTCTTGCAGAACAGGGGCTCGGGGTGATATTTTGCGGCGACGTAAATACTGCGCACCGCGAGATCGATCTCGCAAACCCCAAAGCGAACTCCAAAACCTCGGGCTTTTTGCCGATCGAGCGCGCGTGGCTCGATGAGGTGGAGGCGGCAGGCTTTGTCGATACCTTCCGTGCCGTGCACGGCGAGCTGCAGGACGCCTACTCGTGGTGGAGCTACCGCTTTAACGCGCGCGCAAAAAACGTAGGTTGGCGGATCGATTATTTTTTCGTCTCGGCAAATTTGCGCTCGCGGCTAAAGGACGCTTTCATCCTAAGCGACGTAATGGGCAGCGACCACTGCCCGGTGGGTATCGAGATCGAAATTTAGCCGGGGCAAATTTCGCGCCGCGCGCTTTGATCTTGCGTGGCTTGCGGATAAGGTGCGCGTAGCGGCGTGAGCTAATGCGCGGATTTAAAGAGGCGGTGCGCAAACGCTGCGCGATAAAATTTTAAATTTAAGGAGAGAAAATGTTGAGCGATATCGAAATAGCAAATGCGGCGAAGCCGGATAAAATTTCAAACGTTGCGAAAAATTTGGGGCTTAGCGAGGATGAGATCGAGCTGTACGGCCACTATAAAGCCAAGCTAAACATCAAGCCGCGATCGCGCGCTTCGAAGCTTATTTTGGTTACGGCGACCAATCCGACGCCGTTTGGCGAGGGCAAAACTACGACCTCCATCGGTCTAGCCGACGCGCTAAAACGTCTGGGCAAAAGCGTTTGCCTTGCGCTGCGCGAACCGTCGCTGGGGCCAGTTTTCGGTATCAAAGGCGGCGCCGCGGGCGGCGGGTACTCGCAGCTGGTGCCGATGGACGATCTAAATTTACACTTCAACGGCGATTTTCACGCGATCACCTCTGCAAATAACCTAATTTCGGCGGTCATCGACAACTC
Organism: uncultured Campylobacter sp.; assembly: GCF_937921625.1. Taxonomy (GTDB): domain Bacteria; phylum Campylobacterota; class Campylobacteria; order Campylobacterales; family Campylobacteraceae; genus Campylobacter_B. The sequence goes on from NZ_CAKZTI010000036.1 coordinate 3,141, forward strand.
GCTGTATCAAGAAAACCCGCTAAAGATCGAGAAAATTCTATGGAAGCGCTGCATGGATATGAACGACCGCGCGCTGCGCCACATCACCGTAGGACAGGGCGGGCGCACCGACGGAGTGCAGCGCGAGGACGGCTTTAATATCACCGCAGCTAGCGAGATAATGGCGGTTCTGTGCCTCTCGAACGATCTTGCCGAGCTTAAAGAAAACATCGCAAACATAATGGTCGCCTACGATACGCAGGGAGAGCCGATATACGTGCGCGATCTGGGCTGCGCGGATGCCGTGGCGATCCTACTAAAAGACGCGATGAAGCCAAATCTCATCCAGAGCCTTGAGCACACGCCCGCGCTCGTGCACGGAGGACCCTTTGCAAATATCGCGCACGGCTGCAACTCCATAATGGCGAGCAAGCTAGCCCTAAGTCTTGCCGATTACGCCGTGACGGAGGCGGGCTTTGGAAGCGAGCTCGGGGCTGAAAAATTTATCGACATCAAGTGTCGCCGCGCGGGCATCGCTCCGGACGCCGCGGTGTTAGTCAGCACGATCCGTTCGCTTAAATACAACGGCGGCGCGGATAAAGAAAGTATCGCGAGCCCTGATCTTGCCGCGCTTCAAAAAGGCATCGTAAATTTAGGCGGGCATATCGAAATTTTACAAAACTTTGGGCTAAATCCCGTCGTGGCGCTTAATCGCTTTAGCTTCGATAGCGACGAGGAGATCGCCTTCGTGCGCGAGTATTGCAAGCAGCGCGGCGTGCAGATGGCGATTTGCGAAAATTTCGCCAAAGGCGGCGAGGGCGCACTTGAGCTAGCCCGCCTCGTAGTAGATGAGTGCGAGCGCGCTAAGGAGCTGAAGTTTGCCTACGAGCTTAGCGACGATACGGCGAGTAAGATCGAAAAGATCGCTACTAAAATTTACGGCGCGAGCGAGGTCGTTTTCGAGCCCGAGGCGCAAAAGGCGCTGCAGCACATCAAGGCCTTGGGACTTGAGCGGCTAAACGTCTGCATCGCAAAGACGCAGTATAGCTTCAGCGACGACGCCAAGGCACTCGGGCGCGCACGCGGCTTTAAACTAAGCGTTAAGGACCTTCAGATTCGCACGGGGGCGGGCTTCATCGTCGCCGTCTGCGGCAAGATAATGCTGATGCCAGGGCTACCGAAGGTTCCTAACGCGCTAAATATGAAGATCACGGATGGGGGCGTTATAAGCGGGCTAGCATGAAATTTTATTTTCGGCGCTCAAAACCAAAGCCGAAAATTCCGCACTTGGGCGGTAAAATTTAGCTGCGGACTTTGACGGCGATAAATTTTGCTTGTAGGTTGAGACGAGTTTATCGCGCCCCGGTTTTATCACGTCATGGTTTTGCTATGCCTCGGTTTTATTGCGCTGGGTTTTAGCCAGTTGAGTTTTGATTAGTCGGATTAGTCGGATTAGTCGGATTAGTCGGATTAGTCGGATTAGTCGGATTTCGGCGCGCCGGGTTCGTCCTGCGAAATTTCGTTAAATTTCGCGCAAGATCTACGCAGAAATTCGGCGCGAAACCCGCGCGGATTTAGCATTTGAAATTTCGCTCGCAAAATTCCGCGCAAAAACTGGGCGCAAGATCTTAAACCGAGCCGTCCGCGAGCTTGCGAGCTCACTCGCGGCAAGATTTAAAATTTCATAACGCGTGGGCTCGCCGTGAAATTTAAAATTTCACGCGGCTGCGCACAGTGTCATGTATCGCTACGAAATTCTAAATTTCATGTCGAGCGCACCGTGAAATTAATCCGTCGGTCGCGCAGCAGATCGCCGCACGATCTAAAATTCGCGCTTGCGCCGCGACATACACCGCCGTGAGTTGAATTACGCGGCAGGCGAGCTAAATTTTACGCTCGTACGATCAGTCATGTTGGCGGAGGTTTGCAGAGCCCGGATTAAATTTTACTCACCGCCATGCAACGTCTGCGGTGGGCGCGGATGTCTGATCTGCTCTGCTTGCAAAGGCGCAGGCGGCTATAGCTGCATGGCAGTAGAACTAAATTTTACGAGCTGATGCGTCGCGGCAATGAAATTTCGCGCCGTGCTGCCCGCTGCGAACTGAATTTGCGCGATGACTATATGCCGCTGCGCGCTTATAAATTAAATTGCACTCCACGCGCTCGTCGCCTGATTGTCGCGCGGGATTGAAATTTGCGTGCCGCTTATCGCAGAATTTTAGGCCGCTGCATGCCGCGCTATAGCTGTCGTAAAATTTTAAATTGCATGTCGTACGTACGAGCTCGCCGTGAAATTTAAAATTTTATGTAGGCGTGAAATTTGCTTCGCGTTACGCTGTGTCGTACATCGTCGCGAGCCAAATTATGTGCTGCTGCGGAATTAAAGCTTGCATGCCCGCTACTACCGCTCGGGCGCCGTATGCCTGGCGGCTCCGTTTTGCGATCCGTTCGCGCCGTATTTGTTGCGGCAGTTATGTACGTCGCCGCGCCGCAGTGCGAAATTCCGCGTCTAGCTCTATTTTAGAGTTTTGATTTGCAGCGAGATTTTACGGCGCGCAATGGCGCTAAATTCCATCCTGCGTGAGATTTTAGAATTTTAAAATTCCCTTTCGCGGTATAATTATATGAAATGCTAAAATTTGCGGGATCTTAATAAAGGAATTTTAAAATTTATGCGGCGCGGCTTTGTGGCGTGCCTGCAAGAAAGGAGCGATCATGGACAAGCTGGATAAAGAGGAGCTTGCAGAGGCGTTTGTTGCTAGACTAAAAGCTTTAGCGCGTAGCGGCGGCGCCGATCTGCGTGAGCTTGATCGCGAGTTTTATGGATTTAGCGTGCGACTTGGCGTGCGTTATGACTTTGCCGGCAAGTTTAGCGTCTCGCAGATAAGTGGCGGCGAGCGCGCGCAGCTGCATTTCGCTGACGTCGCGCAGTTCGAAGCTCATGCGCGCGAGTGCCTACGCGCGGCAAGCACTGATGCGGAGCTAAGCGAGACCTTTATGCTACGCCTGCGTGCAGACCCCCAAAAAGCCGCTATGAATGCGGATCAAATCATAAAATTCCAAGATTTTAAGCCCTTTAGCGTTCATCTGCGTTGCGAGCATTGCGGCGGATCGGGCAGGAGGCGCTGCAATGCTTGCGAAGGCGCAGGCAAGGCGCCGTGCGCTAACTGCGGCGGGCGCGGGCGCTTGATCTGTCCCGCTTGCAAGGGCGCCGGTGGTTATAGCCGTGCGGCATTAAGCTCTACGGACGCTCATGTGCGCGGCCTTTCTGGAGGCGACTCTGCAGGCTCTGCGTCAAATTCTATGGGCTATCGCTTCATTCCCTGCGCTAACTGCGGCGGTAGCGGCTCTCGCATTTGTCCCGCTTGCGGCGGCGCAGGCAGATTGCGCTGCGAAAAGTGCGGCGGTGCGGGTGATTTTCGCTGCGAGCACTGCGATGGGCGCGGGTATTTCACTCGCACCGGCAAAGTATCCGTTTATGCCCGCCCGAGCGTCAGCATAGGCGCGAGCTCGCAGGTTTTTGCGCGCGAGCTGCTGGAGTTTTTATGCAGCAAGGGCGTAGGCTTTGCAGCGCGCAGACTTTTGTTTCGTCTATGCTCGCTGCGAGCGGCGCAGGGCGGCTGCGAAGCGGTATTTAGCGCGGAGGATGATTTTTTGCGCTTGAGTTTTGCCGTCTGCGGCAAGGCTTACGATGCGGCGTGCTTCGGTGGCGCGACATTCGTAAGACCTAACTTTTTGGACGAAGTTTTTGCGCCGGAGCTTGCGGCGGTGCGCGGTGCACCCGCTAGGCTAGGGCGGAACGATGCGCAAAGCCTTTTTGCGCTATTTCGCGCGAAGCCTGCGCTGGATGCGGCGATGCGCCTAGCTAGTGCTAGGCTGCGCGGCGAGACGCTAAATCTTGAGCAGTTACGCGGCGCGGACGGACATTTTAACTTTGCAAATTCTGCCCGCAGCGCGACTGATCGCGACGCTTTGAGCCTTGCAAAAGACGCTTCGCGCAAAGAAAATCTCAAGGGCAGCGCGAGCGTAAAATTTGCGGGCATGAAATTCGCGAGCGCTCCGGCAAATTCTATGGGCGCGGAAGATAATCGCCTGGGGTTGCGCGGAGAGCAAGGCAGGTTCGCAGGCGGAGTGAGCGGCGGCATAAAATTTGCCGGGGCGGATCTTTTGGAAGGTGGAGAGAATTCTGCCAGCGATTTTGAGGCTAGGCAGCAAGGAAGCGAAGCTCTCGCGCAGAATGGATCTAATTTCACCGGCTCGCAAGAGGACTTAAGTGACACTTCTGATCGCACTGCGGAGGGTCTTTACGAATTACGCGGCGAGCGAGATTACCGAGATTTAAGTGTCTTGGGTGCTGAAAATTCCACAAATTCCATAGACTCCGTCGCAATAAATTCCGAAAATCTAGCCGCTGCAAAATTTAAAAATCGCACGAATACGCAAAGCCCTGCCGCATCAAATTCTAAAATTTCGCTCTTTGCACGATTAAAGAAATTATTTTTCCCACGTTCTTTGCGCGAGGATTGCGCGCAGAGTTTCGCTGTGGCGATTATGCGCGTTTGTGATGGCTTTATTTCGCAGCAATGCGCTCGTGATTTGGGCGGAGCGATGGCTGGGGCGCTTGGCGTGCTAAGTCCGCGATATGACCGCGCGATGTGGTGCATAGGCGGAGGCGCGCTCATCGCAGCGGCTGCGCTGGCGTGCGAGGGCTGCTTCGAGATGATCTTTGCGGAGCATTATTTTTGGGCACTTGCATGTGGCGTGGCAATCGCTGCTGCGGGGCTGTTAGGCGGAGGAGTGCTGTGGCTGGCAAGCGCAGTGCGGTGCATCGTAAAAGCTCGTAAAATTCCGCGAGAATATCGCTGCGGCAGAGGCGGCGCGGCGTTTGCTCGCTTTTGTAAAGCTCTGCTCTGCGCCGTTTTAGCTAGCGCAATCTACGGAGGCGCGGCAAATACGGGCTACACACCGAAAACCGGCGTGGCGGAGCTGCTGCAAGGGTGGATGCCTGCATTTTTTGAGGACAAAAATTCCGCTTCCGCGAGTGATGGCGTAAATTCTGCAGACGAAAATTCTACGAGCGCAAGCTCTAGCGGCCCTGAAAGCCCTGCTTCAAATTCCGTCTCCAGGGCGACTAAGGATTCCGCTGCTATGCAAAAGGATAAAATTTTATATATCCAAAAAAGCATCGGAGTGAAGCAAGATGGGATTTTTGGCGCACGCACGCTAAAAAAGGCGAGAGAGGTTTTGGATCAAAATCTAAGCGGCGTCGATGAAATTTACGAGGCGCTAAAAAGCAAAGAGCAGGCGAGAACGAACCCGAACTCTAGCGATCAAACTGCGCCTTAACGGTAAATCCGCGCCTTATGCTTGGCGGGCGATCTTAAAAACCAAAAAGGACGAAAATGAAAAATAAAATTTTGATTCTAGTATTCGCTGCGGCGCTTTCCGCAAATTTCGCGCTCTCCGAAAATTTTGAAATCACCGCAGACGATATAAGCTGGGCTACAAAATCCTGCGATAAGGGCGATATGAAGTTGTGCGGGGCCTTGGCGCAGATTTATAATTATGGCTGGGGCGTGCCGCAAGATCTGTTAAAGGCTGCGCCGTTATACGTCAAAGCTTGCAAAGGCGGCGATGTGGAGTCGTGCGTAAATTTAGGCATTTTGTATCAAAGCGGAGAGGGGATGCCGCGCGATGAGGCGAAGGCGGCGGAGCTGTTTGACAAAGCCTGCGATGATGGGCACGCGATAGGCTGCAGTAATGCAGGCTCTGCGTATATGGGAGGCAGAGGCGTGCGCAAAGACGCTATAAAGGGCATAGGTTACTATGTGCGCGGCTGCGATATGGATATCGCGGATAGCTGGGCTGCGTGCTTAAATTTAGCGCGTCTTTATGAGGGCTCGGATAATGTTAAAGCCGTGCAGTACTACAAAAAAGCCTGCGAGCTGGGCGGCAAGGATAGATTTATGAGCTCGGTAGCGGAGCATGAAAGGGCATGGCAAAGCTCATGCGAAAGTTATGAGAGGCTTAAGTAGCCCGCAAATCCATGCTTTGAAGCAGACCCTCGCACTCGCCGTGGTTACGGAGTAAGAACCATAGCAGATTTCGCATAAATAGCGCAAATCTAAACATCAAGTATCCTGTAGGAGCGGAAACATAACGACGCAAGCTCTTAGCGGGCTCGTATTTTAGGAGACAAAATCATTACTATGCTAGCGCTGATCCGACACGTTACGCCGCTGATCAATCGCGGCGTATGCGACGCCGCAGAAGCGGCACGGCGCGCGATCCTGTATGACGCTACGCAAAGCTTAGCTTTGTGGCAAACCGATAAATTTAAAAGTAGCGCCGCGCAGGAAAAGCTCGCTCGCATAAGCCGAATATACTCGTCGCCTCTGCCGCGCGAGACGGCGTTAAATTTTAACCCTTTCCCACGGCTCAATCCCGCCTGCAACCTCCTCAAAAACGCCTGCGATTTCTATATTTTTTACGCTTAAATTTCGCTCGTAAACTACTCTGTCGCGCGTTTTTAGCTTCTTTTGTAAAAAGGCGAATTCATACTCGATCTGACCGCGAGCGACGCTGATTTTAGCCAAATTTCGCGCGTCAAATTCGCCCACTTTCGCGGCGTCAAATTTATACCCGCGAGCGCAGCCCTCCTCATAAACTTCCGCCAAATACGCATTTACCGCCTCTAGCGCGTTTTCGTGCGCGTAAAAGCGGTCAAGCTGCGGGTGATTTTTGTAGCCTTTGGTGAGTCCAGCCAGCACGTTTTTGGCTAGCAGTGCCTCGCGCCACAGCGCCACGAGCCCCTTTGCGTCGAGATATTTAAAGCTTATCGTCCAAAGTCTCATTTTCGCCTTTCGTTAAATTTCGTCGTCAAATTCGGCGCGCTTCGCGCCGCAGCCTGAGCGGCGATAAATTCGCGTCTTAAATTTAGCCAGGCTCTACCGAAGCTAAAATTTTATCTCGCCGCACCTTTGAGTTTGTCTGCTCATTGCAGCTTGCCTCTGCATAGCACAGGGATCTTTTCTACGACCTCGCCGCCGCTAACGAGATAGGCAAACTCGTGTAAATTTACGACGGGGCAGATGTGGTTCGGATAAATTTCGAGCCGATCGCCCACGCGCACAGCGCCTCGCAGCGCTCTGTCGTAGATGATCGCGTGCTCGTCGTAAACGCCATTTATCCACACCTCCGTGCCCTTTATGCGACCGAGCCCGGGCGTTGCCGTGAAGCCCTCGGTACGCCTTTGCTGCGTAAGCCCCTTGGCACCGACGTCGGTGATGATGCGATCCGCCGTAGGTCTGCTGATGACGGTCGTAAGGATACTCGCGGCGTTCATCGAATAATCGCCGTACGCCTGCGCCTGCGAGGCGTCCATAAAGATATAGGTGCCCGGGCGGATCTCGGTGACGCCCTTTAAAATTTCAAAATCGTTGATGAGCGAGGGCGTCGAGCCGATACTAACGACGCGTGCGGGCAGAGCTAGCTCGCGCGCGATATCCGCAAACTCCAGCGTGCGGCGCTGCGCGGCTAGGTGGATGCGCTCGCATTCGCTCTTATCGGCGGCCTTGTAGGAGTGGCCGTCGTGGGAGAATACGCCGCGGAATTCGATATTTTTACAGCTTTTTAGAAATTTTATAAACGCCGCGAAATCCTGCTTTTCCACGAAACCCGAGCGGTTTTCGCCCACTTCGATCTCGGCAAGCACGCAGGCCTTTGCGCCGCTGCGCTCAAAGGCGCGCTCTATCAGGCTCGCCTGCTCTATGCTGTCGATGCCGAAGCTTAAGTTTATCCCCGCGCGCAAAAGCGCGACGATGCGCTGAAATTTTAGCTCGCCCACGATCTCGTTTGCGATAAATATATCTTTCAGCCCGTTTGCCGCCATGATCTCGGCTTCGCCCGTTTTGGCGACCGTGATGCCAGCAGCGCCGAGACTTTCTTGCAGCTTCGCGAAATAGGGCATTTTGTGCGTTTTGGTGTGTGGGCGCAGGCTCACGCCCGCGGCGTCTGCGTAGTTTTGCATCTTTTGCAGGTTGCGAAGCACGATTTCGCGATCAATCAGCAGCGCCGGCGTGTCGATCTCGGATACCCTCATAAGCTCACCTCCTCGTTAAATTTACGAAATTAATACAGCCGCGCTTTTTTAGTAGCTGTGCCCGTTTTGCGGCAGCGAAATTTTAAAATTTAGCGCGGCTTGCAAAGGGTGAAATTTACCTGTCGCTTGCAAAAAGCGGAATTTGCGCGCCGTAAATTTAGCTTCGTCTGCGAAATGCGGCTTGTTCGCCGTAAATCGGCTCCCTTCGCGAAGCATTTAAATTCGGCGAGCAAATTTGCGTTTTCTTGCCGCAACAAAGCAGCGCCGGCAAAAGCAATAACGCGCGGCACATGAAAAAATCAAAATAAAATTCTAAAATGCACCGAGTAAAAATCAATACGCGCCCCGTGCCGCTAGGTTCACGGAATTTTCGGCTCCGCTTCACGCAGTTTTATTCCTCGCGCGCCTGTTTTTGCTTGCGGCGCATATTCGCATTAAATTTTTCGGCAAGCGACCCGGCGCACTATCTGTTTCCGCGCCGCCGCCCGTGTTTTTTACTAAAGCTCGTTTTGTGCCGCACGCTGCACATCGCCGCCTATTTTAGTGCCGCCGCTCGTTTCCGTAGCGACACTTCATTTCTAGCGCGCATTGCTTTGCGCCGCGCTATTTTTTGTCCTGAAGCACCTTGTCGCGCCATTTCGAGTTTGCTTTGTTGTCGGTCGCTACGTCTTTGGATATCTCGGCCGCCGCTTCAAAATTTTTACTCACGCCCTCTTTGGAATTCTCGTATTTTAAGGCGTTTTCGCTTTTGATACCGATGCTTTGCGCTTCGCTTGCGGCGTCAATATTAGCGCCCAAAAAGATAAACTCCCAGTCGTATTTTTCCTGCTTGTCGCTAATCATCTTCTTAATCTGCGCTTTGGAGTATTCGCGGCTTGAGTTTTCCTGCCCGTCGGTGATGATGACGAAAAGCACGCGATTGTTTTTGGCATAGATGTCGGGCACTCGCTCGATACGCGCTATCGTGCTGCCGACGGCGTCAAGTAGCGCGGTGTTGCCGCCGGCGTAGTACTCTTTAGACGTTAGGTTTTCGACCTTCTTAAGCGGCGTGCGGTTGTGGATGACGTTAAATTTCGTATCGAAAAGCACGGTCGTGACGCTGGCGTCGATGCCCTCTTTGCGCTCCTTTTCTATCATCGAGTTAAATCCGCCGATCGTGTCGCTCTCAAGCCCGCTCATCGAGCCTGATTTATCTAAGATCAGCACCAATTCTAGGTGATTTACGCCGTCTTTATGATCGGGCGGCGTCTCTAGCTCTACGCTTTTGGCAAACAATATGCCCGCAAGCGCGGCAACAAGAAGGATGATTTTTTTCATAGGGGCTCCTTTGTTAAAATTTCATTATTTTACTATTGTATCGCTTAAGCAATGAAATTTTATCACTAAAGCTTCGCCGCACGCCTCTGCTGGGTAAATTTTAATACGAAATTTTGTCGTGGAATTTTAACGTATCCTTGCGAGAGACGCCGCGAAATTCCGCGCGATATAGAATTATGCGCGGCATAGAATTTCGCTGTGGAATTTTAAAGACGCAGAATTTTATACAGCGCGAAATTCTGCGTGCAAATTTTATGCAGCACGGAATTTTATGGCGCCGCAAAATCAAGCGCCCGCGGATCTGCTCCGTTTCGCGCTGAGGTAACTTCCGATCTCGCTTATCAAAACGCCTGCAAGGATGAGCGCCGCGCCTAAAATTTGCATCGCGCTTAGCCTCTCGCCGCCCACGAATACGCCCATAATGCCCGCCGTCACGGGCTCGAGCGTGAAAAACAGAGCGGTTTTTACGGGCGTCGTGTATTTTTGCATCAAGGCCTGCGCGAAAAAGCCAAAAACCGTTCCCAGCAGGCAGATTACCGCCATCGCGACGAAAAAGCTTCTATCCATCACCGGCACGATGCTGACTCTTTCAAAAAAGATCGCCGCAAAGCAGCAAAGCACGCTTAGGCAGAGGATCTGTACGTAGGCGATGCCCGCTACGTCGCAGCTTTGAACGAAACGGTTGGTTAGCACGATGTGAAACGAATACGCGCACGCGCAGACTAGCGCCAGCGCTTCGCCCTTGCCGAGGCCTAGCTGCGTGTCACCGATGAGATAGAGCCCAGCAATCGCAAGCGCGATGCCAGCGTAGGCGTAGGAGTAAATTTTATGTCTAAACAGCGCTGCGGCGATGAAGGGCACGAGCGCGACGTTTAGGCCGATGATGAACGCCACGGAGGAGCTTTGCGCAAATTTAAAGGCGAAGGTCTGCGACGTAAAGCCCGCGAATAAAAACAGGCTAAGCACCGCGCCGTGCTTGATCTCGCGCGAAGTTATGGCCTTGAGCTTTGGGAAAAATATCGCGCCTGCGATGATGCTTGCGGCGAAAAAGCGCCAAAATAGCAGCACGAAGACGTTGTTGCTCGCAAGTGCCTGCGAGGTGGGCAGATACCCGAGTCCAAAAGCGATCGCTACGAAGACCATCCCGATGTCGGCTCTAAATTCCAAACTTTTATTCATCTGCATCCTTTTTGAAAATTTAAAGTCGTAATTTTACGAAATTTTAGGTAAAAAATAGGCTAAATTTTGACGATTTTGACGGAGCGGTTTGGAATTTTGGTTTTTTAAGATCGCGAGTTAAATTTAAACGCCGCGCTCGTTTTAAGCTTTCGGCTCGTATTTTTAGGCTAGCGCCCGGTTCGTCTTCTTGGGCTTACGCGCACTTGTACGCGCGATCATTATGCCGCTTTGCTACGGATTGTCATAAATTTTCACAGCTATTGTTCGCGCGTGGATAAATTTAAAATTTAATCGCCCGCGCCCTCTTTGTCGTTTTTTAGAATTTCTATGTTTGCGCGCTCATTCGCGCCTTTTAAGCTTATAGTTTTTTTGAGCGCGGATTTAAGGGGAGCCTTCGCCTCTTTTGATTTTATCATCTTATAGCGCCTATTTCTTATCTCTGCTTCGATAAATTTTATATCTTGCTGTGCGTATGGAAACGAAAGCGTAAAATTTTTGCCGCTTTGCCCGTCTTCTACTATCAAAATCGGCATCTCGCCCTTCATCTCTTTCTCCGTAAGGGCATTTTCTATATCGATCTTTGTGCTAAATTTAAACGATAAAAATCTCCACTCTTTCCTTACGGTGCGGCTATCTATGATGACGCCCTTTTCAGATAACGGCAGTATGGCAATTAGCATCATTGCAAGACCCATCGCGATCACAAGTGCGGTCTCGCCGCCTCCTCTTTGCATATACCCACCTACGCATAGAGGGTCGTTTGTATCAAAGCATGCAACTTTATCTCTGCCTTTTGTTGTTTTTATCCAAGGCTCATCAAATGTTACCAGTGAACCCCAGGATAAAAATAGCACGATAAGCATAGTTTTTGCTATGGGGCTAGGAGGTATGAGCCAGGCACCCTTTTGCACGGTTTTATAAGAGGCGTTGCTTTTAAAAATCATGCTTTTTAAAATGGCAAGCCCAAACAGTAAAATATTTATGCCAAATACCAAATATAAAAATATCATGTCGCCGCCTTAAATTTAGATATTTTTAGCGTTAAATTAAGCTCAAGCGTTTCGTTCGACTGCTTTAGCTTTTGAAATTTCAGCGAGCTTTTCGGATATAAAATTTTGCAAAAAATCTATATCCCTTCGTGCATATAAAAATCCCGCCCCAAATTTAACGCCGCTAATTTTGCCGCGTATGCTGATTATTTTTACGCCTCTTATAAACCCTACGGCGTAGCTCATCTCGTCAAAGTTTATCCTTTCCGTATGTTTAAACGGCAGAACCTCCCATTCTTTGCAGATGCCGCTTTTATCTATTCTAATTCCTTTTTGAATTAGCACGACAAAAGAAAAAATTATGGCGCAGACGGATATGATTTTGCCGAGTATTAGTCTTGGCTCGCTTATTTGCAGATACCCATCCACGCATCTGGGATCGCCTTCTTCGAAGCATCTTAAATTTATGCCCGCCGCTTTGTACTCTTGCGAGCAAACTTTATCGTGGGTGTAAAAGCAGGGTATCGGATTACCGTTATGTTTTGCTACGTGCGAGCTGGATAGAGTGACTACACCGAAGCTTAGGCATATTATAAACATAGGTATTTTTAAAAGCGGATCGGTTGGGATAAATAATGTCCCGCGATACACGGTTTTATACGATCTGTTTGTCTGTAGCAATGAAACAAGAAGGCAAAAGCCTATCGTAACATAAAGGATTATCGAAGCAAACTCGGCTATACTTTGCGACATAATAATGACCTTGTTTTTTTGGATTACGCAAGCTCGCGTCTTTGGCAATTTTAGCGCAAAATTTCTAAATTTACGAGATTCTAAGCGCGCTTTTTATAAATTTGAGATTAGAATTTTGCCTTGCTAGCGTGATCTTGCCGCGCGAAAGGCGGATTAAATTTTTGGCTTCGAGAACCTAAAGCGCGCGGTTTATGAAATTGCGCGAGGTGCCTAGGCGCTCTTGCGATGCCATAACGTGCCTTAAAATTTCGCGGCCTAAATCTTAATGATAATTATCTAAATATTTAAAATCGCACAATATAATTGCGAACTTCAATCAAATAAAGATTAAATTTATCTCGCAAGGATTTGCAATGAGCTCGCTTTTGAAGCGTAATAAAATTTTGTTTAACGTCCATCTTATTTTGTCGATCGTTTTTTCTATCCCGCTGCTTATCATTGGCGTTACGGGCGCGATTTTGTCGTATCAGCACGAGCTTGAGGCGCTAATAAACGCGGGCTCTAAAAAGGTCGAAAAAACAGGCGAAATGCAAAGCGTGGAGAAAATCCTGCAAAGCTTTAGCGAGCAAACGGGCGCTAAGCAGCCCGTAAGGCTTGTCGTGCCCAAAAGCGATGACGAAGCCTTCGTCGTTTACGCAAACAGAAATGATGCGTATCTAGTTGATCCGTACACCGCGCAGATCATCGGCAAGGATCGCGGCACGGGCTTTGTGCTAACGGTGATGTCTCTGCACCGAAATTTGGGTTTAGCGCTAAGTGGCAATAAAACTGCAGGCGAGGTCGGTAAACAGATCGTAGGCGCGAGTGTCGTGGCGATGATACTGCTCGTAATAAGCGGCGTCTGGCTGCATTTCCCAAGGCTTAGGCGCAAATTTATCGAAGCTATAAAGCCAAATTTTAAACTCAAAAAATACGCTCTTTTTTATAACCTACACACGAGCCTAGGCTCGCTAAGTGCGGTGATTTACCTGCTTATCTGTCTAACCGGGCTTAACTGGTCGTATAGCTGGTATAACGATGCCGTGATGAAGCTTTTTGTAAGCTCGCAAAATTTGCCGCAAGCTAGCGCACCTAAAGCCGCCGCCGCTTCTAAAGATCACGCCGCCGCACCTGCTAAAGAGGAGGGCAAAAAGCCCGCTACGTATAAATTTAGCGACGCGCAGAGGGCTTATGAGATATTCAGATCAAGCGGCATAGAGTATAAAGAATTTACCCTAATGCTCGCAGCCGGAGATAAGATCGGCGTCAGATACTACGAGCCCGATGCGCCCGCTACAGCCCGTCCAAAAGGCGCGAGCGTGAAGCTAAAGGAGGGAAAGATCGCGGAGCAGAAGCAGACGGAGGGTATCACCGTGGGCGAGTTTAAAGATGCGAACTATCAGCTTCACACGGGGTATTTTTTCGGGCTCGCGGGTAAAATTTTATGGTCGCTCGTCTCGCTTTGCATGGCGCTTTTTATCTTTAGCGGCTTTTATATGACGGCAAAAAGGGCGTTTAAGTCGAAAAAGTCTAGCTAAATTTTACCTTCGCGGCAAGAGGTGCGACGAGCACACAAGAGAGCCTAATACCTACAAAGCATTGAGATGAAATTTGCCGAAGCGGATCAAGAAAAGCCCTGATTTAACGATATTTGAGGCATACTAAAATTATCGCGGATTAAGTCTATGTGAGGTATATTGCGGAAAATTTTAGGAGTGAAATTTGAAAACGAGATATTATCTGTGCTTGGCCTTCATCATAATAATATGCGCTTCCGGCATAATATTTTATTTGGTCGAAAAAGAAGAAACCGATCCATATAAATGGGTATGCGATCTAGATGGCAATCTTACAGATATACAGCTTAAAGATAGGGCGTTAAAGTGTATGCTTAAAAAGATGCATGAAAGCGAAAACTTTTCTAAAGAAAAAATCGCTAAAAAAATAGATGATATCCGAATGAAATATAAAAATCTTCACATCGAAGAAGATATTGAAGATATAGAATTAAAAGATTATTTAATACGCATCCATAGTAAATGTCATGGAAACGAGCGCCCCGATGATAAATGCGAATTTTACAAGATAGATAAAAGATTAAATTTAGATTATCTTATGGATTTGGGCTCAAAAATTTGCAGGAACGGCAAGGCGATACAAGATGCCGAGACCTATATAGATAAAGAAATTTTTAAAACCGAAGTCGTATATCCTTGGGAAGATAAGGAAAGTTTGATTTTAGAAAACGGGGATCTAAGATACAATCTATATTTTGCTAGCGAAAGCGACATGAATAAAGCAATAATAAATTATGGAGTTTATAAGTATAAGATAGATCTACAAGATCCAAATATAGATATTAATAATATCGAAGTATCGCTCATAATCCCTATAAATTTATTATTTCTTAATTTATATAAACCACTTAATGGTGAAGAAAATGGAAATTTTAAAAATAATTTGGAAGAATTTTGCATGACTTATAAAATTTATGAAAATAGCGATATAGACACTAGCCGCCCATTCAATAAAATAGCTTTCAAATATAGAGATAATTATGCAACATATGATTTTTATATCATATTGATAGATAAGAGCTTTAAATATATCTTGGGCTACAGAAATATGCTTTTAAGTTATATGGGATATTACTACGACGAAAAAGAGAAAACAATAAAACAAATATTGAATAATGAGCGATAAATGAAGGATATAACTAAATTTTACCTTCGCGGCAAGAGGTGCGACGAGCGCGCAAGAGAGCCTAATACCTACGAAGCATTGAGATGAAATTTGCCGAAGCGGATCAAGAAAAGCCCTGATTTAACGATATTTGAGGCATACTAAAATTATCGCGGATTAAGTCTATGTGAGGTATATTGCGGAAAATTTTAGGAGTGAAATTTGAAAACGAGATATTATCTGTGCTTGGTCTTCATCATAATAATATGCGCTTTGTGCGCGATACTTTCGATTATTGCGGAGTATAAATACCCAAATTCAGCCGAAAAAATTGAAACCGATCCATATGAATGGGTATGCGATCTAGATGGCAATCTTACGGATATACAGCTTAAGGATAGGGCACTAAAGTGCATGCTTAAAAAGACCTATAAATCTATAAATATTTCAGCGGAGGAATTCCGTGATATGGAAAGAAAAATAAAGAAACAATACGGTAAAGTAGAGGATGAATTTTATAATTTTTATAGCGGGTTGGCGGAAAGATGCGGTGGAAATAATCGTCCAGATAAAGCTTGCGAATTTTTCATTGTAGATGACAATATAAATTTAGAATATTTTATGAGTTTGGGAGACAGGGCTTGCAATGGTAAACAAGCCGTAGCAAATTTCAAAGATTTTGTAAATATGTCCATGCTCAAAGGCGAAGTTGTTTACCCCTGGGAAAATAATAATAGTTTAATCTTGTCGGATGGAAATTTAAAATACAAATTATATTTTAGCGGATTAGAAAATGATAAACATGTATTTGATATGTTATTTACGGAAAAAATATTTTTAAATGAAATTAATCCTAAAATATACGACCACAAATATCCTAATGATAAAATTTTTTCTATTCCAACCGACATGCTATTTTTTGATATGTATGTAAGCCTAATAGATAAAAAATACGATAACTTTTGTAATTTATATAACTTTAAAAAGAAAGATATAAAACCGTATAAAGCGTTTTTTGAGTTAGAAGGTAGAAAATATAGTCGGTATGCTTTTTATCTAGGTATTTTTGATGAAAATTATACATATAAATACGATATAAAAGATAATTTGCTGGGTGTGGAGCAAGGATATTATTACGATGAAAAAACCAAAGAGATAAAACGAGAGCAATAAAATAGAATTTATAAAATTTGCCCGTCGTGCACGCTTAAAATTTCTTGCTTAGCGCTATTTGCCTCTTGCGCCGCGAGTGATCATCAAGGACTGCTCGTAGAAAATTAGCAGCGTTATTGAAACGCCCGTGCCGAGCGCCAGCGAGATTGAGATCGTGGCGAGGGCGTTATCGAAAAACGAGATAAGATGAGCGAGTTTATGCTCTGCGCCCGCGGCTCTGATATAAGAAAACAGCGCCAAAACCGCCTTGTAGGCGTAGATGCCTGGGATCATCGGAAGCAGCGCGGGAAAGGCGATGATCTCTGCGGGCACCTTGAGGCGCTTGGCGCAGAGCATCCCCAAAACGCCGATCAGAAACGACGCAAAAAGCGTCGCGGCGGCGATTGAAAAAATTTGGCTCTGTATCAGCAAAAACCTGCATGAATGCGCAACCGCCGCAAGCAGCGCCGAGAAAATAAGCGTCTTTTTAGGCGGCATGCACGCATACGCAAACCCGAGCCCCGCCGCAGCGGCAAAGCAAGCATCCTTAAATACCAAAAGCGCTATATCAAACATTTACAAGCCCCAAATTTGAGATGCTAAGCGTCAGAAAGAGCCCGATCGCGATGCAGATGATCAAAAGCCCCGTATTTAGCCCTCTGCTGATGCCTACGAGCATATTTTCATTTAGGATGTCAAAGACGGAGTTGATCAGCCAGATGCCGGGGATCAAAAAGAGTATGCTCGATCCCACGGCGACGTCGGGCGTGGCGCTAAGCCCGTAGTGAGCGCCTAGCGAGACGATGAAGGAGACTGCGAACGAAACCGCGATGTATTGGATTTTTAGGTTGATTTTAAGCTTGCTAAATAGATAGCGGGCGCAAATTCCAAAAGCCGTAGCCGCAAAAACGAGCGCCATCGCGCCGCCATCGCCGCCGAAAAGCTCGCAGAATGCGGCATTTGCGACGCTTAGCAAAACAAGAGTTTTGGCAAAGCTTTTCTTTTGCGAGGCTAAAATTTCTGCAAATGAGGCTCTGGCGCGCGCAAGGGGGATTTTTTCGTCGTAAATTTCCCAGCTAAGCGCGCTTAGCTCCGAGATCAGATCGAAGCTGATCTGCGCCGCAGCGCCCGTTTTGACGTAGGTGCGGCGGATAGAGTTGTCCGCAGGATCCATCACGCTGATGATGAAGTGGCGCACAAAGATCATCAGGCTAGCCTCATAGTCGTAAGCGTCCGCTATCCTGCGCACGCAGTGCTCTATACGCGCGGTGTAAGTGCCGATACTAAGCATCTTGGCGGTGTATTCGCTAAGAAAATTGGTGAGCTCTTGGATTTGCGGTCTCGCCGCTTCTGCTTCTTTTGCTACCGCCATTTCTGTTGTCATTATTTCCTCCGCTACTCTTGTAATCTCAATATCGTTTTGCGCTGTTTCTGAGGCCGTTGCAGCTTCTGTTTCTTTCTACAACGCCCGCCGTCGCGGAATTTTTATTTTTAAAATTTAATGCAGCGGTAGCGCCCGTGGAGGAATTCTCGCTATCTAAATTTGACGCGGCGACATCGCTTGTAGCGGTAAAATTTTGACTGCTTAAATTTTGATTGTTTAAATTTAATGTGGCTTTGGAATTTTCGTCATTCAAATTTAACGCTGAGGTTGAATTCTCGCCGCTAGAATTTTTTGTCGCCGCCGCAGAGCTTTCATCGCTCAAATTTGAAGCGGCGCAATTCTGCTCTTTTAAAGAATTCTGCTCGTCTAAATTTAAATCGCAGGCTGAGCTTTGCTTGCTTAAATTTAAACTTTTCTCGTCATCGCAAGATCCGCTAAATTTAGAATTTCCACCGCCCACGACTTCACCTTAGACTTATGAGATCGAGCGGGTTGATGTGGTAGTTCTGCTGCGTCACCTCAAAGGTCAGATCCGAGCCGATGCGCCCGATGATGTAGCCCTTTTTGACGTTGGAGCCGACGCGCACGGTAGGCGGGATCTGATTTAGATGCGCGTAGATCGTGTGGATGCCGCCGCTGTGCTCTAGGATCACGACCTTATCGAGCACGGCGGTTTCTTTAGCGAATACCACCTTGCCCGGCAGCACCGCCTTAACCTGCGTGTCGCCGCTGTTTGAGCCCAGCACGATATTTTCGTTGAAAAGCTTGATGTTATACACCGGATCGTTGTAGTTGCCGAATTTTCGCTTCAAATACGCGCTGTTCAGAGGCGCCGCGGTCTTGGCTCCGCTGTATTTTTTAACGCGCGAGGACTGATAGCTCGAGCCGTACTGCTTGACCTTTTGGTTGATCTTACTTACGCGCTCATCCGCTGGCTCGCTCACTTCGGGCTCGGGCTCACTAGGAGGTGCAGGCTCGGGTTTGCCCGCCTTTTTGGCAGCCGCTTTTGCTTTGGCGTACTCTTTTTCGCGCGCCTGGCGCTCCTTTTGCTTCTGCGCTTCAAGCTTTGCTTGGCGCGCCGCTTCCTCCTTTTGCGCTTTTGCCTTCTCTTCGGCGTCGTCGATGATCTTAAGCTCCTGTAGGGTCTTAGATATGGCATCTTGCTCGTCGTTTATCTTCTCCAGTCTCGCGATGTAGTCCTCTTTGTCCTTTTTCATCTGCGCGAGCTTCTCTTTTTGGGTGGTTTGTTTGGCGTCAAGATCGGTTTTTTTCTTGTCGTAGCCCGCCATGCTCGCCTGGATCGATTTGATCTTTTTGTTCTGCTCGTTGATAAAATTTTGATTATTTTCGTAGTCTTTGATCAGCCCTTTCAGCTCATCGTTCATAACGACGCCGAGCCCCTCTAAAATTTCGCTAGCTACGATAGAATCGGGCGTAGTGGTGGAATTTACGTCGGTGATGAGATCGAATGATAGCTCTTGTGAGATCACGCTTGCGATCTTGCTTTCCAGATCGCTTTGCACGCTAAGAAGCGTGACGTTTTGGCTATTAAGCTTTTCAAGCTCCTGCGCTTCGGCGGCGTATTGATCCTTTAGCCCTTCGATCGTTTCGCTTAGCTGCTTGATCTCGCCCTCGCGCTTTTTAAAGCCCTCCTGCTCCTTTATGATTTGCCCTGCAATCTCGTCAATCTTTTGCGAGAGTTGCATCCCCTCCTTTTGCGAGCTTTTGAGCTCTTGACCCGCTTTGGCGATCTTATCTTTCGTACTCTGCTGCTTTGCGGGCGCGGCATAAGTAAGAGCTGCGGCAAGCCCTAGCGCAAGAAGCGGCGCTAAAAAAGCTCTTTTCATGCTCGTTTATTTCCGATTTGCAGCATCACAAAGCTAACCGCGATGATAGATAGCGCCAAGGCGACACCCAAAAGAATCAGCGCATCGTAAGGCAGCACTATGGCGGTGCGTAGATCGCCGATGCCCTTAAGCGTGGTCGAAAACACCTCCCAAGAAGGAAGCGCTATGTAGAAGCAGGTCACGATCAGCGTGGCGATGAAGGAGTCGATTATCGCCATTCGGTAGAGTTTGCCGCTTTTTATCAGAAACGACGCGCCGAAAAGCTCCATGATCTCGATGCGCTCTTTATGTTCGTAAACCCAGATACGCATCTGGCGGTGAATTAACATCACGCCTAAAAGCACGATGAGAAACGCAAAGCCGTAAACGAGGCTTTTGATAAGCAGTAAAATTTTAAAAATTTCATCGTGGGTTTTTTTAAAAATTTCAACCCGTGTGAGCGAGCCTATGGATTTTAGATCCTGCTCAATCTTTGCAAGCTGCGCGGCGTCGGGGAAGCTTTCGAGCTTGACGCTATAAAATTTAGGCAAATTTTTACTCAGCTCGGCAAAGGCGTTTTGTGAAATTTTACCCTTCAGGCGCTCGGTGATGCCCGCGGTCGAAATTTCGCTAATCGAGCTGATTTTCGGTACCGCTTTTTGCGCGTCTTGCAGGCTGAGCGAGGTTTTGGAGACTAGCACGATGTTGTATTCGTTTTGGATCGAGCGCTCGTAGCTTTTGGTTAGGTTACTCATAAAAATTCCAAACTGCACGGAGAAAAGCAGCGCGACGAGCGAAAAGATCACGCCGAAATGGGTTTTAATCGATTTCATTTACTTTAGCGTCCTTAATCTCAAAATGTCGGTGCCTAAAACGCAGCGTGGCGGGCATTTTGTGCGTCACGATAACGACGCAGGCGTTCCACGACTCGCACGCCGAGCGCAGCAAATTCCAAATAATGGCGCTGGAGTAGTCGTCCAAATTTCCCGTAGGCTCGTCGCACAGCAGTAGGCGCGGATTATGCGCCATCGCACGCGCCAAAGCCACGCGCTGCTGCTCGCCGCCGCTAAGCTCGAGCGGATACTTACCCATCTTGTGCCCGAGCTCGACGTGGCGCAGTAGCTTTTTGGCTTGGTCTTGGCAGACCTGCTGATTGTAGCCCATTATCATTAACGGAAGCATTATGTTGCGCTCGATCGTCCATTCGTTGATCAGGCGGTAGTTTTGAAATATAATGCCGATGCGCTGGCGCAGGGTGCGCAGATCGGAGTTTGTGATGCCTTTTAGATCGCACAGGCAGACGTTCAGCTCGCCGCCGATGATGTCGATGCCGCCGTAGAAGGACTTAAGCAGCGTGGATTTGCCGCTGCCGCTCTTGCCCGTGATGATGACGAAGTCCTTCGCGCCGATGCCGAAACTCGCGTCTTGGATGACCGCGCCCGCCCTTTCGTAGCCCAGCGTGAGGCCCGCTGCGGTAATGATGTTGTAATCGTCCGTTATTTCTGCCATTGTGAAAATATCTCCGAAATTTTTTGATGTGCCGCGTGGTTTTCGCGCGTAGGAAGCGGGCGGCGGATGAAGTAGCGCGTGCCGCTTGCGTTTGCGCGGATGAAACACTGCTGCGGAAAGTCGAATGCTCCGAGCGAAAGCAGGATTAGCACGTCTTGAGGCTCTGCGGTGCACGGCTTGCTTTGCTGTTCGTCTTGCGGCTCGGCGCAGCTTGGTTCGCTTTGCCGTTTATCTTGCTGCTCGGCACAGTTTAATTTGCCTTGGTGTTCGGCTTGCAACTCGTCATGGCTTGGCTCGCTTTGGTGCTCAACTTGCGACTTGATAGAGTTTGACTTATTTTGTAATTCTGCTTGCGGTTCAGCAGCGCGGTTTAGCTCGTTTTTCAGTTCGGCTTGCGGCTCATTTTTGCAAGGTATAGCGCTCGCTTTTTTTAGAATTTGCGTAACGTTTGCTTCGTCTGTGCGGGTCGCATTCGGCGTGGCGCTCTCTTCTATCGCACGGGTCGCTGCGAAAGAGCCGTCCGCATTCAGCGCATTGCTCGCATCTATTGCGCCGATCGTTGTGGGTGTATTGTCTGTACCTGTCGCGTCGATAGCTGCAGGCGCGCTCTTTGCGCCGCTAGAATTTAGCGCGTTGCTTGCGTCGATTGTTGCGATCAGGTCGTTTGCGTTTAGTGTATCGCTTGCGGAGGCTGCGCTGTTTATCTGCGTGCCTTGCTTTGTTGCGATCTGCTCGCAGGCTAAAGCGCGTTTTTCGCTCGGGGCGGGGTGGCTAAATTTAGCGCTTACTGCGATGGGAACGTCGCTCGTTAAATCTATGCCCTTCGTGCTCAAGCGATCCTCGTTTAAATTTGCGCCGTCTTTTGCACCCTCTTCATCCGCGCGGTTTGTATTCAGTGGGGCGCTCGCTTTTTTTAGAATTTGCGTAGCGTTCGCGCAAGTTGAAATTTTATCGCCCGCTGTCGTAGCTGAAATTTTGCCGCAGTCTGACGAAATTTCACCCATGCTCGCGCGCTCGGTTAAATTTTTGCCGCGCGTCGCGTCTAAATTTGTAGTCTCGTCGTTTATCGCTTCACCCGCGCTGCTTAAATTCACGCCGTCCGCCGTGCAAATCCCATCCGCGCCCAAGTCTTTCTGCGCGTCAAAGTAAAAAATTTCCTCAAAATGCACGAAAAAATCCTCGCCTTTGAAGGTAGAATTTTTAAAATTTCGCGCGATTGCCGCCGCGTCAAATTTTAAAAATTCCATCTCAAACTGCTGCGGCTCGCCCAGACCCGCAGTTTTGTTCTCGTAGATCAGATCGTAGATGTCTTTATCCATTTTGCGCCATCTATCCTCGTATTTGCTCGCTACGGCGGCGTCTCGGTTTTTAAAATGTGAAATTTCGCCCGCTTTGCGCTGCACGTAGGGCGAGAGCTTTTGTATTGCGTAGAGGAAGTACTCCTCGCTGTCGGTGCGAAGCTCGAAGCGACCGCCGCGTCCGAGCGTGCGTGCGATCTGCGAGGCGAACTCGTCGCTTATCACGCGGCGGTGCGGCGCGTCGTCCCACGGCACGGGGAAGTGCAAAAATACGCGCTGTAGGCAACCCGCGGGAAGCAGGCTCAGTAAAACCCGCGCGTCGGTGGCAATCAGCGCAATGTTTTGCAGCCCCTCGCGGATCGCTAGCTTTGCGACCTGTTCGATCGCGGGCTTGTAAATTTCGATGCCGATTAGTAGTGCGTCCTTATTCGAGCGTGCTTGATGAAGCAGGTGTCTGCCAGAGCCGAAGCCAATCTCGATAAAAATTTTATTAAATTTAGAGCTTTTTACGAGGGATAAAATTTCATTTTCGTCCAAAATCAGCGGCGTTTTTTCAGTAAGCGAGCTGTCTTTGTAAGCAAACGCCTGCGAGATGATCCGTCCGCAGAAGCGCTCTTTAAAAATTTCGAGCGCTCGCTGCAGATGGCCGATTTTGGCGGGCTTGGTGATCTTTTCGCCCTTTACTATCATTTTGCCGCTGCCGGGTTTTAGGGTGATAAAAAACTCGCTATCAAAGCTCTTGGTTCGCACGAGCGTCAGGTTTCTGCCGCGCGCCGTCTCTAAAAATTCGACCTCGCCGAATCTAGCTGGTAGCGGTGGCAGGCTCACGCTTTGGGTTATGAAATTTGGCAAACTTTATTCTGCCTGCGCTGCGGCAATGACTGCACTAGGCTTGGACAGCTCTCCGTTTTCGGTTTTGACGGTGATGCGGTATTCGTATCCTTCGCCGTAATCGATATTGTCGATATATTCAGCACTAAGTCTGCCGCGAACCTCTTTAATCGTGCTCCACGACTCGCCTCCCTTAGGACGGCGCTCGATGAGATAGGAGCTTACGCGAAGATCCGGATGCGGGCGCCAGATGATCTTAACGCGGCCCGGAAGTCCGTAGATCGCCTGCGCAAACGGCACGGACTCTAACATCTTCGCCGTGCTTGCGATAGCGACCGGAGAAGGAGCCGAAACGCCCTTGGCGCCGTATGTGCGCACCGTGTATTTATACGAAGTGCCCGGCTGCAGCCTCGTATCTACGTAGTGAGTGGAGTATGGATCTGCGATGGTGGCGATCTTTTTGGCTTCGCCGCCGCTTGCAGGCGCGCGATAAACGACAAAGCCCAACACGGCGGTATTTGAGTCGTATCTAGGCCACTCAAGCCCGATCTCATTGTCGCTCGCGATCGTCCTAACCCCCTCTACGCGCGGCAGGCTCTCGTCGCTTGCACTAGGCGCGCTAGACATAGCGCAACCACCCGCTAATATCGCTAAAGTAGCGCTCAACGTTAGTCGGTAAAATTTTTTCATAAATTTCATCCTTTACCTTTTGATTTGTCGTAAAATTTAGAAATTCGCTCGGCAAGCCCGCGCAAATTTTCACCTCTTTGCCGCTTCGCGGATGGATGAAATAGAGCAAATAGGCATGGAGCAAAATCCTGCTAATTTTAGCGTTTTCGCTCTTAAATCCGTATAAATGATCGCCCAAAATGTGCCGATTTATCGAGCTTAAATGCACGCGGATCTGATGCGTGCGACCCGTGAAGAGCTTCGCCGCGACGAGATTGAAGTTCTTTAGACTTATCGGTGGCAGAATTTGGTTTTGAGCGGGATTTTTAAAATTTAAAACTTTATTCTCGGTGCGGCGGGCGGCTTTGGTTTGATCCACACTCATTTTGGCGGTTAAAATTTTATCTGCGTTATCCGCGCGGCTGCTTGGAATTTTATCTACGCTTTGGATCGGAATTTTATCCACGCTCCGCATGCAGTTATTTGAAATTTCGTCCGCGTTATCCGCGCCTGCGTAGTCGTTTAAAATTTTATCCATGCCCGCGTTCTTGCTCGCGCTTGCGTCGGTAGTCGAAATTTTATCTGCGCTCGCAGTTGGGTCTGCATTTAAAATTTCATTCCCGCGCTCGCTTGCGTCGGTTGCTAAAATTTTACTCGCATCTACGCCTTTGCTAGCGCTTAAAATTCTATCCCCGCCTGTGGACACGGCCGAAATTTTATCCGCATTACCAGTTAAAATTTTATCCGTAGCGTCGCCCAAAATTTTCTCTTCAGTCGAAATTCTACTTGCGCTTGCGTTCGCAGCCAAAATTTTATCGGCGGCTGAAGTTTTATCCGCCCCCGCGTTCTTATCGGCAGCTGTACTATCGCCCGCGTCCGCGCCTAAAATTTCATCGCACTTTTCGGCGGAGTTTTGAAGTTCCGTTAGTTCCGCGCCGCTTAAAATTTCATAAAACGCGCTCTTTGCATTGCGTCCGCCGGGCACGATCCCCATTTTTAGACGGTTTGCGGGGTTGCGAGAGATCGGGCGCTCGATCACGCAGGGCTCTTTCAGCGGCAGGTCGATGAGCGCGAGGTATATCCGCCCCATGCTTTTATCGCTTAGCTGCGCCGAGAGCGCGGCGTGCGCGGCGTTGTTTTTGGCGACGAGCAGGGCGCCGCTGGTGAGCTTATCCAGGCGGTGCACGATGCCCGCGCGAAGCTCGCCGCCGAGCGTAGAAAGCAGATAGCCGCGAGACTTGAGCCAATCCACGAGCGTGGGCTCTTTGACGCTTGCGGCGGGGTGAACGGTAAGGCCCGCGGGCTTATTTACTACGAGCAGATCATCATCCTCGTATAAAATTTCAACGTCGAAGTTTAGCCTCTCCGCGCTCATTTGCTGCGGCGCGGGCGCGGGGTAGTAGATGTGTACGAGCTCGCCCGCAGATAGCTTGTAGCCGGGCTTAGTTTGCACGGCTCCGTCCACTCTGACTGCCGCGGATTTGATTAAGCTTGATATTTGGTTGCGCGAAATTCTAAGCTGCGAGCTTAAAAAAACGTCGAGCCTTTCGCTGCATTGTGCTATTAGATTATCCAAATTTATACCTTTTTTGGCTATTCTTACGTCAAAATTTTAATAGGATTAAGCGTTGTTTAAAATTGACAAAAAGATTTTAGCATATTTTGATTTCATTCAACCTTTTTTAATCGTGCCGATAGTGGTTTTTTCATACGTTTTAATAAGCGAGGCAAACGACGTGCTGTCCTCGAAGCAGGTGGTTTATTTCGGCGTAGGATTTGCCGTTTTTACGCTGTTTTTTCTCTTTCCGATACGCAAATTTTTATATCTCATACCGATATTTTATTGGATCAACATCATATTGCTGCTCAGCGTCGATTTTTTCGGCGTTAGCAAGCTAGGAGCAAGGCGCTGGCTGGAGATTCCTTTCGTGCATTTTACGCTGCAGCCCAGCGAGGTGATGAAGCCCGCGTTTATCCTGATGCTGATGTATCTGATACACAAAAATCCGCCGCCGAAAAACGGCTACGGGCTGAAGGATTTTTTGCGCCTTAGCTTTTACATACTTCTGCCTTTTGTTCTGATCGCAAAAGAGCCCGATCTAGGCACCGCCGCGATACTTTTTTTGACGGGATTTGCTATTCTTTTTATTATCGGCGTCGATAAAAAAATTTGGCTTACGCTGATCATCGTTTTTATGGCCAGCTCGCCGATTTTGTACGAAAACATGCACGATTATCAAAAAAAGCGCATAGCCGATTTTATCAGCGAGGAGCCCAATTACCAGGTCAAGCAGGCGATCATCGCTATCGGAAACGGCGGCATCTACGGCAAGGATAAGGATGAAGCGACGCAGACGCACTTTAAATTTCTACCGATTGCGACGAGCGATTTTATCTTCGCTTACACGATCGAGCGCTTCGGCTTTGTAGGGGCTGCCGCGCTGATCGCGCTGTATGCGCTGCTGATACTGCATCTGCTGAGCCTAAACTACGACTTTAAGAGCGACTATCTGATACGGGTCTTTACGAGCGCGCTTGCCTCGCTCATCTTCATCTATACAGGCGTTAATATCTCGATGGTGGTGGGTTTCGCACCCGTCGTGGGCGTGCCGCTGCCGTTTTTCAGCTACGGCGGCAGCAGCTTCATCACATTTATGATCCTCTTTGGAATTTTGCAAAATTTGCTGACGTTTAGGATGAAGGATAACTACAAAACCTACAAGATCAGGATGTAAATTTAGCCCGCACGGATAAATTTTGAAATTCTACAAAATCGCGCGAGGTTATTTTGAGCTTCTGGCGGTGAAATTTGAAGTAGGCGCTAAATTTTAAAGCTCGCTACAAAATCACGCCGATGCCGAGCGTAAATACCACCGCGAAAAAGGCGTATGTAAAGGCGAATTCTAAAGTTTGCGAATTAAAAAATCCATAGTACAAAACGCTCGTGAAAAATCCTCCCACGAAGGCTACGGCAAAGATCCCGATCCGCGCCGCGATGGGCCTTGCGCCGCAAAATTTGTACAAGTAAAAAACCCCGCAGAAGCTGATCGCAAACCAGATCATCGCAGGCACCGGCCCGCTTATGCGTGTCATGCCGAACAGATTGGCTAAATTTAAAAGCAGCAAAAATATCACCGCAATCGCGATCAGAGCGGATTTGATCATCTATCGCGCCTTGCGCCATCCGCGGAATTTTCGTTCGAGCCTAGCTTGGAATTTTCGCTGTCCTGATTGAAATTTTGCTCGGAATTTTCATCCGCGCTGCCATTTGAAATTTTAAAATTTTCGTCGGAATTTTCACCGGCGCGATGCGTAGAATTTTCACCGGCGCCACTTGCGAAATTTTCACCGAGGTCGCCATTAGAATTTAAAATTTCATCCTCGCTTTGAGAATTTGAAATTTCACCGCCGCTTTTAAAGTTTAAAATTTCATCCGCCGTAGCATCTTTGCTTTGCGGATCCTGCGCCTCTTTTGCGCCGCCGAAACCCGCGTCTTTTAAATTTTCGCTCTCGTTGCCGTCTAAATTTTTAGAGCTCTCGTCCGCAGAATTTTCATAAATTTTATTTGAAAACCTTTTGTGCCTGATCTGTAGATAAAAGACGAAGGCGACGAACGCTACCGCCGTAATCGCGATGTAGTAGCGGTTTTCAAAGAGCAGCACGCCCTCTACCAGCCCCGAAAACAGCGCCAGCAGCGAGGCTGTAAGAAACGGGAAGCGCACGAGCTCCTTTTCGCCGATCGCTAAGGCGATGAGCGCGACGCCGAATATCGTGGCGTTTAGCAGCGCGCCTAGGACTTTGATTTCGGCAAAAAGGCTCGGATTGACGCGCGAAGTGACGTAGAGTGCGAGCACGACGGCTGCGAAAAGCAGGATCAAAAATACGATTTTTTTCATTTTGGACCTTTTAAATTTTATCTTTAAATTTACGATTCAGCTGCGCCCCTTCATACGCATAGAGCGCAGGCATCGACGTATCGCAACTGCCGTGTTCGCGGCATTATGTAAACATCGCCGCTCTGCGAACATGGCACGAAATTTCAGGACGCCGTTAAGCGCGGCTAGAGCGATACACATACTCATGACTTAAAGCGCAATTCTAATTGTGCGGACGCGGTTTGAAACACGACTTGCGTTAGTGCGACAAAATCGCTATTTTTGCGCGACTTAAATGCGATTCTGTCGGTAAATTTTACCGCCAGCCGCACTCTGCTGAGCAAGTGGAGCCAAGTCCGTGCTTTAAAATTTTACCGCCAGCTGCGCTAAAAATTCCGCGTCTAAGCCGTATATATCTCTAGCTCGTGGCGCCGCAAGACGCTCCGCAAAATTTACCTGCTCGTAGTAAATATTTGGCACGCGAGCGAATTTTGCATGCAAGCGCCGCGCGTTTTACTTTAAATTTAGCGCGGTGGGTTTTAAAATTTTAAATTTACCGCCTCCACACTCTGTTTATCCGCAAGAGCTATCGTGCCCGCTAAACTATATCCACGGAGCAAATTTCGCGCCGAAATAAAATTTTATCCCGCTTGTAAAATACGTAGCGCGTAAAATTTCATCACTTGTTTTTCTGAAAGTACGCGTCCACGCCGTTTGCGATGCCCTGTGCGATGCGATCCTGATAGGCGCTTTTGCCTAAATTTTTACCCTCCTGCGGGTGCGTGATGTAGCCGATCTCCACGAGCACCGCGGGCATCGTAGCGCCCACCAGCACCCAAAATGGCGCCTCGCGCACGCCTCCGTCCTTGCTCGCGAAGCTTTTTTTGACCGAGCTGAGCATATAGCTTTGAATGTCGATGGCAAGCTTGTTTGAGGAGATTATTTTCTCGCGATTTAAGAAATTGAGGAAGGTCTGCTTCGAGAAGGTATTCATATCCTCCAAATCGCCCCTGTTTTCGAGCGCGGCGGCGTTTTTACTGCGCTCGCTTCTAGCCGGGCTTAAGAAAAAGGTCTCCACGCCGCTCATTTTAAGTGCTGAGCTAGCGTTAGGAGCGGCATTTGCGTGGATCGAAATAAACATATCGGCGTTCTTTTTGCCGGCAAATATCGTGCGCGACCTTAAATTTATAAAAACGTCGGTGCTGCGCGTATAAAGCACCTTATAGCCGCGTTTCTGAAGCAATGCGCCGAGTTTTTTGGATGTGGCAAGCACGACGTTTTTTTCCTTCAGCCCGTTTCCGACTGCGCCCGAATCGCTACCGCCGTGACCTGGATCGATTACGATGAGCTTGCCCTTGGTGGATTTGTAAATTTTACCGGCGGCTACGGACGCGGTTTTGGCACCTTGCGAATCATCTATTGTGCTGATTTGCGGCTCGCTATCTTGCTCGCGTTCGCGCTTGCGCCCTGATTTTTGATCCTTGTTTTTTTCTGCGCGCGCAGATTTTGCGGCTTTTAAGCCTTCAGCCGTACTTAAAATCATCATATTGCCGTTAATTTCTACGTTTGCGTTGAATTCTTTCGAGTCGCTAAGTACGATGCGCACGGTCTTGTCGTTGTATTGCGAGACGCGTACATCGCTAACGAAGCTATCTTTAAGCCGTGTTTTTTGTGACTTTTGCCGCGCGCTAAAATCAATCACGAAGCGAAAATTATCGCTACTTGCGATCGTAAAATCTTTATAATCGCCGCGCTTTAGATCGCGGTTAAACTCAAGCACGATCTCGTTTTTATCGCCGCGCAGAGAATTTAGCGCAAGCTTGGCGTTTTTGTCCGCTTTTTTGACGCTGCTTTTTCTAAGCTCGCTGCTTTGATCCGCGCCGCCATCGTCTTCGTCTTGTGCGGTTGCATCCCCGCCGCCATCGTCCTCTTGGGCGTCTACGACCTCGTCAGCGCCGACCGGTCTAGTCGAGCGTAAAAACTCCAAATCCTCGCTAGATAGCGAGCTTAGATCGGCTTTTTCTGGCGCGCGTATCTTTTTAAGATTTTTGGAAGTGGAATTTTTTGAATTCTTAGAATTTTTAGAGGCGGAGGCTTTGGGGCTATGCGCTAAATTTGAAGCGTTTTTCTCGTCCGAGCTTTTGGAATTTTTTGCGTTTTCATCTTTGAGCTTTTTAGAATTCGTGCTGCTATCGCTTGCTTTGCCCTGTAATTTGGCTAGTGCAGATTCATAAGGCGAGGAATCAAGCCCTAAATTTTTCGAGCTATAAACCAGCCTCTTTAGCGCTTTGATGCGGACCTCTTTATCGGACGCGCCTTGGTAAAGCGATTTTAGCTCCTTGTGCAGCGAGCGCTTGTAATTTGGCGTCGCTACGATGAAATCCTTGTCGAATTTCGCAAAAAACGCCTCACTGGAAGCTCCAAACGCCAATACGTAGCTAAAAGCCGCGATTAGAAAAATTTTAACTATCTTCGCCATTTACAAGTTTTTCTATCAATTCCTTCACGGATATTATTTCGTTTAATCGCCAGCCGTTTGCGCCGGTAAAAAACAGACCGCTTTGCGTTTTGCCCAGATATGCGTCGCTTAGGCGGTCGGCGATGCAGTATCCTACGGCGTTAGCGCCTTTGCCACGCTCGCATGGGCTTACGCAGTTGCTGATACAGCGGATCTTAGGCGCCGTGCCTGCGGCGATCATATCTTGCAGATTGGTATGAATGCCGCGTGCAGGATAGCCTACGGGCGATTTTAGAAGCCGGATGTCCTCTTTTTTTGCGTTAAGAAGTACCTGCTTAAATTCCTCCGCGGCGTCGCATTCAAAGGTGCCGATGAAGCGCGTACCCATCTGCACGCCATCCGCGCCCAAAGATTTCACGCGATCGATGTCGGTTTTATCCCAAATTCCGCCTGCGACAAATAGCGGGAAGCTGCCCCATTGCGAGATTTCCGCTTTTACTTGCGGGATTAGATTATCCAGCGCAAACGCCGGATCGCCGCACTGCTCGTAGGTAAAACCCTGATGCCCGCCGCTAAGAGGGCCCTCAAGCACTACGGCGTCGGGAATTCTGTCGTAGCGCTGCTTCCAGCGTTTGGCGATGATCTTAAGAGCCTTGGCGGAGGAGACGATGGGCACGAGCGCGACGTCCGGGAAATCGGCCGTAAATTCCGGCAGATTGGTAGGAAGACCCGCGCCGCTTATGATGATGTCGATACCTGCCTCGCACGTGTCGCGCACGATGCGTTCGTAGTCGTTCGCTGCGCACATTACGTTCATCCCCAAAGGCGCATCGCCGCAAATTTTACGGGCGTTTTGTACGATGGCAAAAAGCGCCTCTTTGCTATAAAAATTCTCGCTTTGATATGGTCTGCCCTCGAGCGATTTTTTGGCAAATTTAAGATTTTCGTAATAGCCGGTGCCGACCGAGCTAATGACGCCTAGACAGCCGTTTAGGCTGACATTGCCGGCTAGCTTGTCCCAGCTGATACCAAGTCCCATGCCGCCTTGAATTATCGGGTGTGCAATCTCGTGTTTGCCTATTTTTATACTCATTAATCCACCTTTAATTTAGCGAATTTTTTCTTTCCTACTTGGAGTGTATATTCGCCCGAACTAAGCTGAAGCTGCTCATCTAAAATTTTATTTTGATCGATACTGACGGCGTTTGATTTTATCAGCCTGCGCGCATCCGAGCTAGAGACTGCGAGCTTGCAGCTGATGAGCGCCTTTACGATCCATGCAGGCGAGCTTACGTGGTATTCCTTGATCTCGCTAGGAAGCTCGCCGGCGCCGTGGACGCGGTCAAATTCCTGCTTGGCTTCAAAGGCGGTGTTTTCGTCATAAAATTGCGTGACGATCTCGGAGGCAAGCTCCTCCTTAACTGCCTTAGGATGGATAGAACCATCCGCCACGAAGCCTTTTATTAGCTCAATATCTTCGCTGCTTTTTTGGCTTAGCAGATTATACCAATCCCACATTAACGCATCGCTGATACTCATCACCTTGCCGTACATATCATGAGGCGTATCGGTTACGCCGATGTAGTTACCCAGGCTCTTGCTCATTTTATTCGTGCCGTCGGTACCTACTAAAAGCGGCATCATCACGACGCTTTGTTCCTTGCCGACATCATAAATTCTTTGCAGCTGGCGACCCATTAAAAGATTAAATTTCTGATCGGTACCGCCGAATTCTATATCGCATTTCATGCAAACGCTGTCGTATCCTTGCAGTAGCGGATACATAAACTCGCTGATGCTGATTGGCTGTTCGGCCTTGTAGCGCTTCTCGAAGTCGTCGCGCTCGAGCATCCTGGCAACATTGAAAGTGCTTGATAGCTCGATCATACCGCTAGCACCCAGGCGGTTGGTCCATTCGGAATTAAACATCACCTTAGTTTTTGCGGGATTTAAAATTTTAAACACCTGCTGCTCGTAGGTTTTGGCGTTTTGAAGCACGATTTCGCGCGCTAGCTTTTTACGAGTCTCGCTCTTACCCGTAGGATCGCCGATTTGAGCGGTAAAATCGCCGATTAGAAACTGCACGATCGCGCCGTGATTTTGCAAAAATGCAAGTTTATTTAGAACGACGGCGTGTCCTAGGTGTAGATCCGCAGCAGTGGGATCCATGCCGATTTTGACGTAAAAGACCTCGCCGCTGTCGTAATAGCGCCTAATCAGTGCCTCGATCTGCTCTTCGCCGATGATCTCCGCGACACCGCACTTAAAATTTTCCATAATGCCTTGAATGTCAGCCATTTGCTCTCCCTTATTTAGTTTTTATATACGTCCGTAAGTGATACGAAATCCACGATTTTAAAGCGGTTTTTGAGTTTGTCTTTAATCTCCGTGGAGTCTAAATTTTCGTTTAGCTCGATGATAATCTCAAAATAATCCGACGTCGTTTCGCTATTTTCGTTAAGGCTTATCGACACCAGATCGACCTCGAGCTTGACTAAATAGTTCAAAAACGCCGCCAGCGAGCCGCGCTTGTTTTCTAAATTTAATATGATCTTGTAGCGGTGCGGCGCATTGCGCGTCCATTTTACGAAGATCATCTCATCGGTTTTGATTAGCTCGCTTGCACGTTCGCACAGCTTATGATGCACCGTCACGCCGTGCCCGTTGCGAAAGCCGATGATGTCGTCGCCGCGCTTTGGGTTGCAGCAGTAATCAAACTCAACCTCGTCGATTTTAAAATTTGAATACACCACGATGTTGTCAAATTTTTGCTTCTCGATCTCATACTTGCTGCGAAATTTCATATTGAAAAATTTCTCTTTGAGCGGGTATTTTTTCAGCGCATTTACGACGTCTTTTAAAAATACCGAGTCATAGGCAGCTTTGCCGATCTTTTTACTTAAATTTTCTTTTTCGAGCCAGCTTAAAATGCTCTCCTTGCTCGTCGTAAAGATCGCGCATAAAATTTTAATCGCTACTTCAAAATTTATATCTCTGATCTTTTGCTTGCAAAATGCCTTTATCGTCGCGCGCGCCTTGCCCGTTTTTACAGAGCTTAGCCAACTGCAGCGGTAGTGTGGCTCGCTTCCGGTGATGATATGAACGATATCTCCGTTTTTAAGCTCCGTAAGAAGCGGCACCTTGACGCGGTTTATAAAGGCCTCGGTCGCTTTTAAGCCCACTTGAGAGTGTATCTCGTAGGCGTAATCAAGCGCCGTAGCACCGCGCGGCAACGTAAAAATTCCGCCCTTGGGAGAATACACGGCGATATCTTCGACGTAGAGGCTGTCTTTAGCGTATTCGTAAAGATCCTCGGCGTTGGCGTCGTCCTCTTCCTGCATGCCGATGTCGTTTAGCCAATCAAGCTTCGGATTGATCGAGCCGCTATATTTATACTTCCAGTGCGCGGCGACACCGAATTCCGCGGTGTTGTGCATATCAAAGGTGCGGATCTGCACCTCTACGATCATACTTTCGTTAAAGACGGTCGTGTGGATTGTCTGATATCCGTTTTGCTTCGGAAGCGCGATATAATCCTTAAAGCGCGAGATCAGCGGATTAAATTTAGTATGGATGATGCCAAGAGCCAAGTAGCAATCCATCGGCTTTTGCACGATGATGCGGATAGCCAAAAGATCGAGCACCTCCTCGATCGAAATTCCTTTGCGCTGCATTTTTAAAAATATCGAGTAGTAGTGTTTCATTCGCTTTTGGATCTCAAAGCTGCCCTCGCTAAAGCCGTTTGAAAGCATATACTCCTTGATCTTTTCGCTAAATTTGCTCAAGCTCATCTGAAGCTGCTGCTTATGCTCCTCGACGTAATCGGCGATCGCAGAATACTCTTTAGGCATGACGTATTTGAAGCTAAGATCTTCAAGCACGTTTTTGATCGATGAAATTCCAAGCCTGTGCGCGATCGGCGCGTAAACCAAAAGCGTCTCCTCGCCGATGCGTTTTTGCTTATCGGGGCGGAGCGCGTCTAGAGTTAGCATATTGTGCAGCCTGTCGCAGAGCTTGACTACCAAAACGCGCTGATCGTTAATGGAGATCATCAGCATCCTGCGGAAGGTAAGCGCAGTGGTGCGTAGCTTGGCGTTACTATCGCTGGATGGGGCTAATTTATCCTCTCTGATGTTTACGATTTTAGTAAGCCCCTCTACGATTTTGGCTACTTCGTCGCCGAATCTTTGTCTAACCTGCTCGATGCTGTAATCTGTATCCTCTACTACGTCGTGTAGTAGCGCAGATATTACCATTGCGTCGTCTCCACCCATAAAAGATACGAAGCAGGCTACCAAAATCGGATGGATCGCATACGGCTCGCCGCTTTTGCGAAACTGCCCGTCATGCTGCGCGATGCATAAATTTATAGCATCCACTAGCAGCGGAGTGGGCTCTTTTAGATTATAAAGCAGCTGCTTGGCGCTTTGAATGTCTTTGGTATCGACGACATCGTCGATGAGACTTTCTAAGAAGTTATCATTAATCCTTGTCAACGATTCCATCTAATGCGATCTTACCTTCGGCTAGTTCCAAGATTGCTATATCGGCAAATTTCATCCTGCGAGTATCTACGTTATCTATTAACGGCGGTTCGCCTGCAGCTAGCTGCTCGGCGCGTTTGCTTATCATCAAAGATAGCTTATATCGGTCTCCGCCCGTTACTTTTAAAGCTTTAGCTACAATTTGTTCGGTTCTCATCAATTCTCCTTAAATTTTAGTTTTTTACGATCGAGCAGGAGCTTAGATCTCCGCCATCGACGATTTTGTATAAATTTCCGCTCTTAAACATATTGCATACGATGATCGGAAGCGCATTGTCTTTAGCAAGCGCGATAGCCGTATCGTCCATCACCCTGATATTGTCGTGTAAGGCTTGGTCGTAAGTGACTTTGGAAAGCAATTTGGCGTCTTTAAATTTTTGCGGATCCTTGTCGTAGATCCCCATTACTTTAGTGGCTTTTATGATAGCGTCGGCTCCGATCTCGATCGCGCGGAGCGTGCCTGCGGTATCGGTCGTGAAGAATGGATTTCCCGTGCCTGCGGCAAAGATCACGACGCGCCCTTTTTCTAGGTGTCTTTTGGCGCGGCCGATGATGAAGGTCTCGCAGATCGCTTCCATCTTTATCGCGCTTTGCACGCGCACATCCATGCCTGCGTATTCTAGCGCCTCTCTCATCGCGATTGCGTTTATGACGGTAGCTAGCATGCCCATATGATCGCCGCTGGTGCGTTTGATGATACCGCTAGCCGCGGCGCTTACGCCTCTGATGATGTTGCCGCCGCCGATTACGATGCCTACTTCGATGCCGCCTTCTACGAGCTGCTTGATCTCTTTAGCGATAAATTTTAAAATTTCGCTGTCGATCCCAAAGCCGTTCTCTCCCGCTAGCGCTTCGCCCGAAAATTTTACAAGTATGCGATTGTATTTAGCCATAAATTTAGCTCCTAATAAAATTTTAAAATATTATCCAAAAGTCGTTTAAAAATAACTTTTTAGGCTATTTTAGATGACCTTTAAGGCGGTTTATCCAGATCTTTTTCGGAGCGATTATCTCGCTAGCGCTGCCGTTTACGGCGTGATAGATCAGCGTGCCGTGCAAGCTCGCGTAGTAGCGGATTATGAGGCGCTGCAAATAGGGCTCGTAGCTCGGCACGAACCAGCCGTTATTGCTGATCGCTACGACATATTTGGGCGAGCCCTCGTAAAGCTCCGCGCGCGTAGCCTCGTAGCAAACCGCGCTTCTTACGCTCTTGCCGCCAAGCTCGTAGTCGCTAAAACCGCTAGCGGTCGAAAAATCGGTCGCGCCGCCTAACAACACGCGGTTTATGAAATTTCGCGCAAATTCAGGCAGCGGCACCATTTCGCCAAACGGCACCAAAATATGCTTATCGAAGCGCTTCATTTCCCCGTTTGCAAAAAGATAGGCGCTGTTGTAAAATTTCCCGTTCTCATACGCTTCCGCGCCTGCTACAATAGTAATTGCGCGCGATTTTTCCTTTAGGGCTTCAACTAGCACATTTTCTAAATTTAGCGGCATCGCAAAGGCGCTCTCGGGCAAAATTATCGCGTCCTGACCCGCTGCGATCGCATCATCAATCCGAGCTAAATTTGCCAACGCGGCGGATAAAATTTTATCCTTTGCCCAGATGTCATACTGCGAAATATCGGTGTTTGCGAGCGAAATTTTAATCGGCAGCGGCTCGGCTTCTTTTTGGCTAAATTGCAGCGCGCAGATTAAAAACACCGCAAAGATCGCGGCATTAAGTTTAGCCCGGGCGCCTCGTCCGCGTAGATACAAAACCGCGCAAAGCCCCGCTAAAATCAGAGCCAGCGCGCTAAGATCGGCTCTGAAAATTCCATGGCTTAGAAGCAGTTCAAAATTTAACCAATCAAAGCCGAAGGGATGGATAAATTTTAGAATCAAAAGGCACGCAGCGCGCAAAACCGGCGCGTCAAAGATCGCAAAGATGCGGAAAATAAAGGCGTAAACGAGGCAAATTCCAAGAATTTCAAGCGGGATTAAAAACGCAAGATCGAAATAGATCAGACTGAAGCTGATCCAGTGCATCCACAGCGCGCCGATAAAAAATCCGCACCAAAACCACTCCGCCTTGTTTGCTTTTAGCAGATAAAAAAGTGCCGCTATCGCAATTAGAGGCGAGAAAAATTCCGCCGCCAAGGCGATTAAACCGTCAAATTTAGAGCTTAAAATTTCTACGAAAATAAAATTTGAAAGCGCAAGGGCAAGAACAAAGCCTTTATTTATGTAACTTAATGTAAAATAGCTACTTTTTAAATTTCTAATGAAGGAAACACATGGAACAAGGAAACTTCTTTGCATCAATCCTGCCTATCGTCGTAATCTTTGCGATTATGTATTTTTTGATTATCAGACCGCAGCAAAAGCAGGCCAAGGATCATAAAGCGATGGTCGATGCGCTCGGCAAAGGCGATAAGATCATAACTAGCGGTGGCATAAAATGCACGGTCGTGAAAACAAACAATGATTTTATCACAGTTAAGCTTAACGATGAGGTCATGGTCGAGCTAGATAAACAATTTGTGGCAAGAAAATTAGATGAGCAGTAAAATTTCATACCGCCTGCTGATCTTTTTGGCTGCGGTTATTTTTTCGGCGATTTTTGCCGCGCCTTCGATCTTTCAGACCGAAAAGGGAAGCAAGATAAACTTGGGTTTGGATCTGCAAGGCGGCCTGCATATGCTTTTGGAAGTTCAAAGCGACGAGGCGGTCGTTTCTAAGATCAAATCGATCGCCGCGAGCGTCAATTACGCCGCTAAGCGCGATGATCTGCTGATGGACGGGCTAAAATTGGAAGGCGATTCGTTCGAGTTTGAAATTTTAGACGCAGATGAGGCTTCCAAATTTGATGCGATTTTGCATAGCGCCGCAAGCGGATTAGACATTCAAAAATCTGGCGAAAAATATCGCGTCACACTAACGCCAGAGGAGATTGAGGCTACTAAAAAATACGCGATCGAACAGGCCGTTGAGACTATCCGCAACCGCTTGGATCAATTCGGACTTGCGGAGCCAACGGTAGCAAAGCAGGGCGAGAGCTATATTTTGGTCGAGCTTCCGGGCGTCAAAAACGCAGCGGATGAGCAGCGCGCCAAGGATCTGATCGCTAAAGCGGCTCACTTACAGCTTATGGCGGTGGACGACGTGCGCCAAGACCGCGCGCAGACTATCAGCGCGGCGGACGCCAGGGCCTACGGCGACGTGATCTATCCCGACGTTAAAAATCCGAATTATAAGTATCTCATAAACGAAATTCCGGTTTTAGACGGCGCGATGCTAGTTGATGCGAAAGTTGCCTTTGATCAGCACACCAACCAGCCGATCATAAATTTTACGCTCAACTCTCAAGGCGCTCAAATTTTCGGCGATTTTACCGGCAAAAACGTCGGCAAGCGTTTAGCCATCGTGCTTGACGGCAAGGTTTACTCCGCGCCACGCATAAACGAGCGCATCGGCGGCGGCAGCGGTCAGATCAGCGGCGGATTTAGCGTCGAGGAGGCGCACGACGTAGCGATTGCGCTTAGAAGCGGTGCGCTTTTGGCTCCTGTTAAAGTCTCAGAGACACGCAGCATCGGCCCTAGCCTAGGACAAGATAGCATCGATAAAAGTATGGCGGCGCTTAGTCTTGCAGCGGTTGCGATTTTGATCTTTATGATTTTATACTATGGCGTAGCGGGACTTTTTGCCGATATCGCGCTTGTAGTAAATATTTTATTTCTGATCGCTTGTATGGCGCTATTCGGCGCTACTTTAACGCTTCCTGGAATGGCTGGAATCGTGCTAACTATCGGAATGGCGGTAGATGCGAACGTCATCATTAACGAGCGCGTTAGAGAGGTGCTAAGGACGGGAGTTTCAATCCGCCAAAGTATAAATAAAGGCTATGAAAATGCGATGAGCGCGATCGTGGATTCAAATATCACTACGCTAATTACTTCTGCTGCGCTTTATGCTTACGGCACGGGTCCGGTGAAGGGCTTTGCCGTCACGATGAGCATCGGTATCGTAGCGTCGATGATAACGGCTATTTTAGGCACTCACGGAATGTTTGAGTTAGTAATGGATAAGATGGAAAAGAGCAAAAATACCGCGCTTTGGCTCGGTTATAAAGTAAGAGGAGGCGCAAATGCAAGTGTTTGATAAGGGCAAAATTTATGATTTTATGAAATTTAGATATTTTACTTTTGCGCTTTCTGCTGTTTTGATAATAGGCTCTATTGCGCTATTTTTCATTAAGGGCATTAATTACGGCATCGATTTTAGCGGCGGTACACTCATTCAGGTTAAATACGACGCTAAAGCACCGCTTGATGAGATCAGAAAACGCTTCGAGGCGGCAAATTTAGGCAATATCAACGTTACGGAATTCGGTAGCGATCAAGAAGTTACGATTAGATATTCAGGCGCTGCGAGTGAACTGGGCGATAATCCCGCCTTGGCGGCGCAAAAAATTTTACAAGGTAGTGGAAACTTCGACATTCGCAAGGTCGATATCGTAGGTCCTAAAGTCGGCGAGGAGCTTCGCACAAACGGAATTTTAGCGGTATGTGTGTCGTTTGCGCTCATTTTGGTTTATATCACCCTGCGGTTTGAGTGGAGATTTGCGATTGCAGCCGTACTATCGGATCTGCACGACGTCGTAGTTGCCGTAGGCGCGATGATTTTAGCCGGCGTAGATTTCAACCTTGAAATTCTAGCCGCACTGCTAACTATAATGGGCTATTCGCTAAACGACACCATCGTTGTTTTCGATAGAATTCGAGAAGGTGTAAAAGATAGTAAATCGATTAAGCTTGACGAGGTTATAAACGAATCGATCTCTCACACGCTATCGCGCACGTTGCTTACTTCGCTTACGACTCTCATCGTCATCGTGATTTTATTCGTTTGGGGCGGCGAGATGATCCACGGCTTTAGCTTCGTGATGCTAATAGGCGTCATAGCAGGAACATTCAGCTCCGTATTTGTAGCTGCTCCGATGCTGATTTTATTTAAATTTAACGTCGAGAAGTACCGCGCGTTTTTGGCTGAAAAACAGCGCCGTATCAAAGAGAAAGAAAAGAATCGCGCCATGTATGAAAAAGGCACGGTGTAAGGATAGAAGATGAACTGGGGAAGGGTAATTTACATATTTTTTGCGCTGATGAGTATGACTACGATAGGCGGGTTTTTGTATGAGAAGAATGAAATTTTACTTTTCATAGCAACCAGCGTAAATGCGGTCTCGACGCTTTTGAAGGTAGGCGTGCGAAATATGCTAGCAGCTGAGCTTTTTGCAAGCTCGCTCGTCGCGGATCTGCATCTCATACCGGCGTTCGTTTTGATTGTAGTAGCGCCGGGAGATTTGTCGATCGTGACCTCGCTTGCGATCGGCGCGCTACTTGCAAACTTTTTCTCGCTAATTTTAATAGCGATTGAGTCGGCAAAAACCAAAGACGAATTCTAGGAGCGCAAAATGCCTTACGATAGTAAAAGTATTGAGCTTAAATGGCAGAAAATTTGGGACGATGAAGGGGTTTTCGAGCCTAAGGACGATTATAGCTTGCCTAAAAAATATATCCTTTCGATGTTTCCCTATCCAAGCGGCCGCATCCATATGGGGCATGTGCGAAACTACAGCATCGGCGACGCTTTGAGCCGCTACTACAGGCTGCGCGGATACAACGTGCTTCAGCCGATCGGCTTTGACAGCTTCGGCATGCCAGCAGAAAACGCGGCGATCAAACACGGCACCCATCCCAGAGCTTGGACCTATGAAAATATCGATTATATGAAAAACGAGCTGCACCGCCTGGGCTTT
Source organism: uncultured Campylobacter sp. (assembly GCF_937921625.1). Lineage (GTDB taxonomy): Bacteria > Campylobacterota > Campylobacteria > Campylobacterales > Campylobacteraceae > Campylobacter_B. The sequence goes on from NZ_CAKZTI010000036.1 coordinate 43,466, forward strand.
AGCTTCTCAAAGCGTCGCATGCTCGCCACCTCCGATCCGCTTTACACGCGCTGGGAGCAGGAATTTTTCATCAAACTTTTTGAAAAAGGGCTCATCTACAGAAAAAGCGCCGTGGTAAATTGGTGCGAGCACGATCAGACGGTGCTTGCCAACGAGCAGGTCGAGGAGGGCAGGTGCTGGCGCTGCGGCAACGAGGTCGTGCAAAAGCAAATGCCGGGATATTATCTAAAAATCACCGCTTATGCGCAGGAGCTTTTGGATTGCCTAAAGCAGCTTGAGGGCAAGTGGCCTGCTCAGGTGCTTACGATGCAGGAAAACTGGATCGGACGCAGCGAGGGTTTGGAATTTAGCTTTAAATTTGACGAGCAAAGCAGCGCCAAACTTGGCGGCATCGAGGGCTTTAAGGTTTTTACTACGAGGCCGGATACGATCTATGGCATGAGCTACGCGGCACTTGCGCCGGAGCACGAGGTCGTAAAGAGACTTTTGGATAAAGGCTTACTTGACGTCCAGGCTGTGGCGAAGGTGAGAGAAATTTTAAATCAAAGTCCGCGCGAGCGCCAAGCAAGCGATAAAGACGGCGTGAGCCTCGGAATCAGCGTGCTTCATCCGCTAAGCGGCAAAAAGATCCCCGTTTGGACTGCAAATTTCGTCCTAGCCGAATACGGCGGCGGTGCGGTTATGGCGGTGCCTGCGCACGATGAGAGAGACTTTGAGTTTGCGAAGAAATTTAACCTGCCGATCATTCAAAGCATCGCTCCAAAAAGTGGCGATTACGACGCCGGCAAAGCCTACGCAGAGAGCGGAGTTTTGGTAAATTCCGCGGAATTTAGCGGCATGGATAGCGAGAAGGCAAAAAGCGCCGTTATCTCAAAATTTGAGGAGTTAAAGCTCGGATGTCGCGTGGTAAATTTTAAACTGCGCGATTGGGGAGTGAGCCGCCAACGCTACTGGGGCGCGCCGATCCCGATGATCCACTGCCCAAAATGCGGGCTGGTAAGCGAGGAAATTTCAAATCTGCCCGTAGAGCTTCCGCAGGATATTAAGATCACCGGCAAGGGCAATCCGCTGGATACGCATCCTAGCTGGAAGTTTTGCAAATGCCCTAAATGCGGCGGCGACGGGGTGCGTGAGACCGATACGCTCGATACATTTTTTGAAAGCTCATGGTATTTCGCGCGCTACGCAAGCGACGAGCGAACGTGGCAGCAGCGCGCGTTTGACGAGCAAAGCGTGAACTACTGGATGAATGTCGATCAGTATATCGGCGGCATCGAGCATGCGATTTTGCACCTTTTGTATGCGAGATTTTTCCAAAAGGCTCTTCGCGACATAGGCTATCTGCGCGATAGCGAGCCGTTTGAGCGGCTACTAACCCAGGGCATGGTGCTAAAAGACGGCGCGAAGATGAGTAAAAGCAAGGGAAATACCGTCGATCCCGACGACATCATCGAGACCTACGGCGCTGATACGGCGAGGCTTTTTATACTTTTTGCCGCGCCTCCGCAAAAGGAGCTTGAGTGGAACGACAGCGCGGTAGAGGGCGCGTATAAATTTTTAAATCGCCTATACGATCGTGCTGAAAACGCCTACGCTACGGATAAAATTCCGCAGATCAACCACGCCGCTTTAAACAAAGAGGAAAAATATGCCCGCCTCAAAGTTTACGAGGCGCTTAAGAAATCACAGCAGGTTTATGAGAGCAGTTTTGCTTTCAATACCCTAATCGCCGCGTGTATGGAGGCGCTAAATGCGCTAAATACGCAGAGCAACAAAGACGTATTTACCGAGGGATATTTCGTGATCTTAAATCTGCTAGAGCCTATAGTGCCGCACATCTGCGCCGAGCTTAGCGAGAAGCTGTTTAAGAGGCGGAATTTCGGCGAGCTGAGAGTTTGCGAAGAGGTCTTTGAGAGCGATACGATCAGGCTTGCCGTCACGATTAACGGCAAAAAACGCGCCGAGTTTGAAGCGGATGCAGGCCTAAGCGAGGGCGAAATTTTAAACCTTGCAAAGCAAAACTGCGCCAAATGGCTAGAGGGCAAGAGCGTCGTAAAAGAAATTTACGTCAAAAACAAGCTCGTAAATTTGGTGATAAAGTAGGCGAAGATGAGAAAAGTTTTAACCGTTTTTTGTTTGATTTTTTTAATCGGCTGCGGCTACAAGCCCGTTTCAAGGATTGCAAAAGAGACGATGAGCGGAAGTGTATTTGTGGACGTAATGATGAGCAAGACCGATCCGCAAAACACCGTCGCTATTAAAGATGCGATCAGACAGGGTATAGTCCAGCGCCTAGGGATGAGCCTTTCGGATAAAAACTCGGCGCAGACGATTGTAGTAGCGAGCATAAAAAGCCTAAGCTTTAGCGAGCTTTCATACGATCAGTTCGGCTACGTCACTAGCTACCGCGCAAATCTTGTCGTAAATTTTAGCACTAAGCTTAAAAACGGCGAGGTTTTCAGCAAGGATTGCGTTGGCGATTACGATTTTAAAGTTAGCCGCCTAGTCAAAAATAGCTACGATACGAGCTCGATCATTAGCGATAAGGACCGCTACAAGGCGATCGAAAATGCCTCTGCGCAGGCGTTTGACGAGTTTATTTCGGCGCTTGCGATTAGGGGATTCAGACTTGAGCGGGCGCAGCATTAAAGAATTTTTGCAAAATCGCCCGATTTATTACAAAAAAATCGACTACGAGCGCTTCCCGCGGGCATATGCTGCCATTAAAGATAAAATTCCGCTCAAAAACGTCATTCAGATCATCGGCACCAACGGCAAGGGCAGCACTGGGCGGTTTTTGGCTAACGCGATCGCTGCAGCGGGCTTTAACGTCGGGCACTACACCAGTCCGCACGTTTTTAAGCTCAACGAGCGCATCTATCTAGGCGGACGCATCGCGCAAAACCCAGTTTTTGCGTTAAATTCAGGCGCTTCAAATTTTAAAAACGAGCAAAATTCCGCTTCGGCGTCAAATTTTACAGAAAAACAAAATTCCATAAAGATGCAAAATTTTGCGAATAGAGAAAATTCAGCCTCTAAAATTTCTATTTCTAATTTGCAAAATTCCACCACGCAGAATTTGCACGGCGAGCAGAATTCCGCCCTGCAGAACTCCGTTTATACCACGCAAAATTTTTGTAGCAAGCATAATTTCATCGCGCAAAATTCTACTTCTACACAAAATTTATGGAATTCTCAAGATCTCAAATCGCCGTCTGAGCAAAATTTAAAATTCTCACCGGAGCAAAATTTTAAATCTCAGCTAAGATCAAATTCCAAATCCGCTCAAAGCTCGCTTCCCATTTCGCTAGGTCGTGATGCTACGGATGAGGAGCTTGATTTCGCGCATGAGTTTTTGCAAGAGAGCTTGCCCGCGGAGTTTAAAGATAGCCTCTCGTATTTCGAGTATCTCACGCTTGCGGCGGCAGTGCTTTTTAGGGATTGCGATTACTGCGTGATCGAGGCTGGGATGGGCGGCGAGTTTGACGCTACGTCGAGCTTCGGGCGCACGTTGTCACTTTTTACACCGATCGGCACCGATCATTTGGGCATGCTAGGACAAAATCTAGAGCAGATCGCCCACACCAAGCTCATTACGATGCAGCAAGCGGCGATTTTAAGCGATGAGATGAGCGAAGTTCCGCTTCGTATCGCGCGGCAGATCGCAGAGCAAAAAGGAACTCATTTGAGGTTTGCAGCAGAGCTTTTAAGCGAGAGTGAGCAAGCGCAGATTGCATGGTTTTGCGCGCACAATAATCTACCTAAATTTCAAATTTCAAATTTAGCTCTAGCGCTTGCTGCGATGAAATTTTTAAATTTGAAATTTGAAATTTCACAGCTGCCGCCTCTAAATTTACGCGGCAGGATGGAGACTCTGGCGCCGAATTTACGCGTGGATGTTGGACACAACGAGCTTGCGGCACAGCAAGTCGCCCGCGAAATTACCGAAATCTACGGAGGCAAAAAGATCGTGCTGATTTATAACGCCTTTGCCGATAAAGACGTAGCCGCGGTGCTACGGACTTTAGCACCCGTGGTAGAGCGCGTGGAGATCTTTAACTACGAGGTTGCGGATCGCGAAATGGCAGCAGAGGCGATAACCCGTGCGCTTGACGCGCTTAAAATTCCACATTCGCCGTTTCGCGGCGAGCTTAGAGCGGACGAGGAGTATTTGGTTTTCGGCTCGTTTCATTTGGTAGAAAATTTCATTTTATGGTTTGAGGCGCGCCGTGGCTAAAACTAAACTCACCCTAAGCGATCACTTTGGCACCAAGACGCTGTATTTTGGCGAAAATTTTAGATTTCAACTTAAAATTTTATCCGCGTTTTTTGTAATTTTTCTGCTAGTTTTGTTTTTTGCGATCTTTAAACTCGCGAGCGACCGATCAAATTTAAAAGAGCTAAACAAAACCCTATACGCTGAAAATCTCGCGCTAAAAGAGCAAAATATCGCGCTTGAGGGCAAAAACGAGGAGGTGCTTGCCAAGCTGGACGGACGCGAAGACGATGGAGGCGGGCTGGATAGTGATATCCAAGTAATGCTTGCGATGAATGAGATGAAAAAGGAGCGTAAAAAGGGCTCCGGCACGCACATCGCAGCTAGCGAAAAAACGGCGAGCGCGATTCTTAGCGCTGTGCCTAATGGACTTCCGATGCAGTATCGCGGGATCACTAGCCCTTTTGGGATGCGCACTCATCCAATCAGCGGTGTTATGAGGATGCACCACGGCATCGACTTGCGAGCAAGCGAGGGCACTCCGGTGTTTGCGACGGCAGAGGGCTTCGTGCAGTTTGCAGGCGGCAGTGGCAGCGGATATGGAATTTTAGTGATTTTATCGCACAATTACGGTTTTGAGACCCGTTACGGCCATCTTAGCTCCGCGATCGTAACGCCCGGTTCTTGGGTTAAAAAGGGCGATCTCATCGGCTATAGCGGCAACACCGGCTACAGCACCGGCCCGCACCTGCATTACGAAGTTAGGTTTTTGGCTCAAAGCGTCGATCCTGCAAATTTTATGAGCTGGAACGCGCAAAATTTCAAAAATATCTCGACCTTGGAGCCTAACGTATCGTGGCAGGAGATCGCAAACGTCGTGCAGCATCAGATCGAAAGGTTTAAATAATGCAAGCCGAGGTTTACGAATACTTTTTGCAAAACCAAAAAGAGCTTTTGATCTGCGAGGACGATAAAGAGGCTGCGGCGTGCGAGCAGGTTCTTAAATTTATGGGCTACGCGGCCTTTTGCCTGCCCGATTTTAGAGCGAGCTTTGGCGAGGATCTGCGCAGCTACATGGGCGAGCTTGCGGGTATCAGCACCGCTCTTAGCGCGTTTTACAAAGCAAGCGGTAAAAAAATTTTAATCTCGCCCGTCCGCACGATCTTAAACAAACTCCCCGCCGCAAGCCATCTGCGCCCGCTAAATTTAAAATTTGGCGAAGAGTTAAACTTAAACGAGCTGAAAGAGGAAATTTTGCGCCTGGGATACGACGTGCGCGACATCGTTGAAAGCATGGGCGAGGTTAGCTTCCGTGGCGAGATCATCGATATTTTTTCGGTAGGGAGCGAAAGCGCGGTTAGAATTCTGCTCGACGGCGAGAGGGTTGAGAGTATCAGGCGATTTGACGTCGCGACGCAAAAAAGCGAAAAAGATGAGCTTGCGCAAGTAGAGATAGCGCCGTTTTTGGCAAATTTAAGCGAGGACGAGTTTGAGAGCGTGAGCGAAAAGATATCGCGCGCGGACAGCGACGCGTTAGCTCGCGATCTGGGCTCGCTCGGGTTTTGGTTCATCGAGGGCTTCGTAGATTACACGAGTGCGTTTGATTGCGTCTTGCTGCACGAGATCAAAAAGGATGAAATTTTTTCCGAGCGCAATTTGGATTTTTTAGACGCGATCGAGGTATTGCCCGCGGCGCGTAAATTTAAAGACCTCGCCGTGACGCCGTCGCAGGAATTTTTTGAATTCCACCGCAGCGAGACTATCACGCTGATCGCGCGAAACGACGCACTGCTCGCGCCGTTTGATCTTAGCGGATTTAGCAATATCGAAATTTTACGCGAGGATTTCGTCGTAAATTTAATAAGCGTCGAGCGGATCATCCTTTCGCTAAACAAAGCGGCGCCTAAAAAGCGCGTAAGAAGATCGAGCCTGGCTCTGGATGAGCTAAACGTGGGCGATTTTGTCGTGCACGAAGATCACGGTATCGCTAAATTTAACGGGCTTGAGCTCATTGAGGTGATGGGGCGCAGCAAGGAGTTCGTATCCCTGCTCTACGAGGGCGGCGATAAGCTGCTGCTGCCGGTAGAGTATCTAAATAAGATCGATCGCTACGTCGCAAGCGGCGGTGCGGTGAGCTTGGATCATCTGGGCAGGGCGAGCTTTTGCAAAATCAAGGAGCGAGTGCGCGAAAAGCTCTTCGCGATCGCTTCAAAGATCATCGCGCTGGCGGCCAAGCGCGAGCTGGTGCGAGGGCTCGTCATCAAAAACGAAAGCGCGGACTATGCGAAATTTTTAAGCGCAAGCGGCTTTAGCTACACGAGCGATCAGCAAAAGGCAGTGAGCGCGATTTTAGAGGATCTGCAAAGCGGCAAGGTGATGGATCGTCTGCTTAGCGGAGACGTGGGCTTTGGAAAGACCGAGGTTGCGATGAATGCGATCTTTGCCTGCATTCGCAGCGGTCATTCGGTGCTGTTTTTCGTACCTACGACACTGCTTAGCTCTCAGCATTACGCCACGCTTAGCGAGCGCTTTAGGGAGTTTGAAATTCCCGTTTTCAAGCTCGATCGCTTTAGCAGCGCAAGGCAAAAAAGTGAAATTTTAAAGCGCCTGCAAGGCGGCGAGGCGATCGTCGTGGTCGGCACGCACTCGCTTTTAAATTTAAACCCCGCAAATTTAGGGCTCATAATCATCGATGAGGAGCATAAATTCGGCGTTAAGCAAAAGGAGCGGCTCAAAGAGAAAAGCGCCGCCTCGCACCTACTTAGTATGTCTGCCACTCCGATACCGCGCAGTCTGAATATGGCGCTAAGCTCGATTAAAAGCTACTCCACGCTGCTTAGCCCGCCGCAGGATCGCCTTGACGTGCGTACCTTCGTCAAGCAGTGGGACGAAAAGATCATAAAAGAGGCGATCTCGCGCGAGCTGCGACGCGGCGGGCAGATTTTTTACGTCCACAACCACATCGCGACGATGCAAAGCACCAAAAAGAAGCTGCTTGAAATTTTGCCGAGCCTTAAAATTTTAATTTTGCACTCCAAGATTGACGCTAAAACTACGGAGGATGAAATTTTAAAATTTGTGGCGGGCGGATACGATCTGCTACTTTGCACCAGCATCGTAGAAAGCGGCATCCATATGCCGCGCGTAAATACGATCATCGTCGAAAACGCTGATAAATTCGGTATCGCCGATCTGCACCAGCTGCGCGGCCGCGTCGGACGCAGCAACAAACAGGGCTTTTGCTACTTTTTGATCGAGGATAAAACCGCTCTTACGCAGGACGCGCTAAAGCGGCTCGTAGCGCTTGAGAGCAACTCGTTTTTGGGTAGCGGCTCAGTACTGGCGTATCACGATCTTGAAATTCGCGGCGGCGGAAATTTGCTCGGAGAGGCACAGAGCGGGCACATCGAGGCGATCGGCTACTCGCTTTATCTAAAGATGCTCGAAGAGGAGATCGGCAAGCTGCTAAGCAGAAAAAGCGCCGCTGCGAGCGTGGAGCTTAAAATTTCAGTAAACGCCTTTTTGAACTCGGAATTTATCAGAGAGGATCGCCTGCGCCTAGATCTTTACAGGCGGCTTAGCAAGTGCGCCGAGGCGAGCGAAGTACTTGAAATTTTCGGCGAGATCGAGGACCGCTTCGGGCGCGCAGACATTTACACTAAGCAATTTATCGACGTGATGATGATTAAGGTTTTGGCTACGAAGCTTGGCTTGCGCGTGATTTCGAGCATGGACGAAAATATCTTGATCACCCTTACAAACGGCGATAAGGTGCGATTAAAGGCGCAGACGCGCGACGATGACGACGTGATAAGCGAAATTTTGATCTATCTGCGAAGGGAGCTAAAAAATGCGAACTTGCGATGAAAATATCAAAAAAAGCGCGAGTAAAAGTAGAAGCGAAGGGCTAAATTTAGACGCGGCGAGCGGTTTAAATTTAGCGCCGCAAGCCGTCCTAAAAAGCGTGCAGAGCGCCGCCGGCGAGCAAATTTATTTCAGCGATTTTAGCACGATTGATTGGCGCGCTGTGCAGGTCGCCGCTTTTCGCGCGAATAAAAAGGCGCTAAAGATCGTTCGCGACATCGATTTCACGGGTATTGACGCGCTTGTGGGGCTAGAGAGTCAAAAATCGGCTCTTATAAAAAACACAGACGCCTTCCTGCGCGGCCGTAGCGCCAATCACGCGCTGTTGTGGGGCGAGAGCGGCTGCGGCAAATCAAGCCTTGCGAAGGCGGTTTTTTCTAAATTTATCCCGCAAGGTCTTAAGATCATCGAGATCGGTAGGGACGATCTGGGCTATCTCGTGGATATAATCGATGCGATCCGCGAAACGAACTTTAAATTTATCATCTTTTGCGACGATTTGAGCTTTGAGCTCGGCGAGAGCGGCTACAAGCACCTAAAGCCGCTACTTGAAGGCTCACTGGAGCGCGCGCCGCGCAACGTGCTGATGTATGCGACGTCCAACCGCCGCCACATCGTAGGCGAATGCGCAAGCGATAACGACGCCGCGCAGATAAGCCGCGGCGAGCTGCACCTAAGCGATGCGGCGAACGAGCGAATCAGCCTTAGCGAGCGCTTTGGGCTACAGCTAAGCTTTTACGGCGGGAGCATGCAGGAGTATTTGGGGATCGTAGATGCCTATTTTGCGGCTGCGCAAGGTATAAGTGCGGCGAAATTTCGCTTGAGCTTTGCCGCAAATTTAGACGAGCTGCATGCAAAGGCGCGTGAGTTTACGATGCTTCGTGCAAGCCGCAGCGGCCGCGCGGCAAAGCAGTTTTTCCTAAGCTTTGGCGAGGAATTTTTTGCAAATTTAAAAGGCGGCAGCAGATGAATACGGCGCGCGAATTTCAAAATGTCGTAAGCGAGCTTAGTTGCGGCGTAAAGCGGCTTCTGGAGCGAAGCAGGGCAGCGGCTGCACTAAAATTTAAAGTTGCCGCTACGTGCGCGACGATCGTTAAATTTAAGCCTAGCGATGCGTCGAAATTCCTTCTCATCGCAGGTGTCTTGCAAGAACAAACCCCGTTTGCGTCTGTTTTTGCAACGCATAAATTTCAAATTTTTATGCGTTGCACGGCACTCTTTAAGCGAAATTTAAAAATTATTTCGGCGTATGCATCGCTTGTCGCAAGATGCGGCGAGGTACGGATTATAGAGCCGAAATTTGATGCCCCCAGCGTCCTTGGAGACGGCAGATGAGCGCGACCGAGCTTTTTATCGCGCTTTTTCGCGCCGTGAAAATCAAGGATTTTCGCTGGTGGCCCGCGTTTGGAAGCTTTGAGGTGGTCGTGGGGGCGATTTTGATCCAAAATACTGCGTGGCGCAATGCAGACGCGGCACTGCAAAACCTGCGTAGCAAAGGGCTTTTGAGCTTAGATGGGATCGCCGAGCTAGATGAAGCGGAGCTTGCGAAGATCATTAAAGTGAGCGGATTTTATAATCAAAAAGCGAGACGCCTAAGCTTGCTTTGTAAAGCGATAATCGCGGATTTTGGGGATTTTGAGAGCTTTAAAGCGGGCGTTAGCCGTGAGTGGCTGCTAGCGCGCAAAGGGATCGGCGCAGAGAGCTGTGATGCGATTTTGTGCTATGCGTGCGAGCGCGCGGTGATGGTTGCGGACAGCTATTCGGCGCGCCTGCTTGGGGCTTTGGGATATGAGTTTGAAAGCTACGACGAGCTTAGCGCGTGGCTTTGCGAGCTGGAATTTGAGCGGATCTATGAATTTGTAAATTCCGCCAACTCTCCCTGCGATGCGGCGGCAAAAGCAGGAAAGCTAGAGAACGAAAACGGCGTGTATGCGCTATTTCACGGGCTCATAGTGGAATTTTGCAAAGCGCATTTGAAAGGTAAAATTTTCGATGAGAGCGCGAAAATAATTTTAAATGATTTGAGGTAGATATGTTTAACACTAAAATTTTAGAAAATTTAATGGTTGCTTTTTGCTTTTGTATAACGCTTGCGTTACATTTACTGATATTTAACCATTACTTCTCACTCCAAGAAGGCTGGTGGGAAACCTATGCTTATTTAGTAAATAGAGGAGAAGTGATCAATAAAGATTTTTATCTAGCATGGACTCCGTTATTTGTATATATAAACGCCTTCTATCAAAAAATATTCGGAATAAATTTTTTTGCTTTTGCCTGCATCGGTGTAGTAGCCGCAATGATACAGGTAATCTTATTGTATTTGGTTTTAAGAGAATTTTTTTCTAAAACAAGCAGCGCCGTGGCTGCACTTTTTGCGACATTTTTAAATATAAATAGCGGCACCTATATCGCCAAAGATTATCATACATACGTATATATTACAGAATTTTTGACATTGCTATTTTTTATAAAATATATCAAAAATTACAATTCTAATATGGGTAGAATTTATCATATAATTGGAATTTTGTTTTGTATTTTATTGTTTTTCATTAAACAAAATGTGGGTTTGGTTCTTTTTGCTAGTTTGTTTGTCGCATATGCTTTTGTTGCTACAAGTTTTAAAGATTATATAAAAAGAATCGGTTTTTTACTCATTACCTCTGCTATATTTTTTACTATTATGAATTTTGTCATTCCTTTTAATTTATCTTCTATAACAGAAAATGATTCCAAAGGCAGCTTTTTCGCTATGGCTACTAGATTTATCACATATCCTTTAAATCAAACGATACTAAAAAACTCACTTATTGTATCGATAGCTGTACTCATCTTATATGTTATAAGATCAAAAATAGCGGAAATTTATACTAATTTATATGAAAAAGCTATAGCCAAAACTACAAGAGAATTTCGTATATTAATGCTTGTAATATTACATATAATTTTAATATATTGTATGTTTATTAAGATGAGCGGTAGCGGGATAGAAATAAAGAATTTTATATCTCTTTCAATAGGTATTATTCTATTTTTGCTGTATATATGTTTCAAGAGGAACGATGTAATTGGCAATTCATCAAAGATATATGCCTTTATGATTGTAGCCATGGCCGCCATATCTTATTCGGGTACTTTGGCTGATGCTTTTACGGCGAGTGGTAATATGATATGTATAGCTTTTGCCAGCGCATTTATTATAAATATAAGTAGATTAAGACAAATAAAATACATTACTATATATATACATTTAATAATAATATTTTTTATGTTTTTAGCAACTATAAGAATGCCGTATTATTGGAATTTCAATACTCAGGTAGATATCTTTAGCGCCAATTCTAAAAGTTCATACGCTCAGTTAGATGGTATTTATATGGATGAGAGGATATCGGAAATCTTTGATTATTTCGATAAGTATGTAGCTGTTAAATCTAAAAATCAAAAAGATTTTTACTTTTTTAATTTTCCCATAATGTACTTATTGAATAATAAAATTCCACCGTATTATTTAGTAACTCATTGGCTAGACGTATCGTCATCTAAGGCCATATCTAGGGAATATGATGAATTTATTAAATCTCCTGCGCAGAACGTTGTTATGTATCAATATCAGACATTTTTCTTTACTGTGCATCGAAATTTTCAAGTTAAAAGCTCTTTTAAACAACTTGATTTTCATGAAACTATGAATCAATGGGTACGGGAAGGAAGATATAAATTTATAAAGTCGTTTGTAGTTCCATACGATAATGTACCTGCTGAAGAAGAAAAAAACCATATTCTTAAAAATATGCTCATTATTTTGCAAAATGAAAAATTTTTTGGTATGGATAGATCTAAATTTACAAAGTGGCTACAAGAGAATGGCGTAACATTAGTTACTATCAGGCGTGATAAAAAGATAGCTACCGATCAAAATGGCACAAAACAAGAAGATGATAGCTTGCAAAATGGTGATGTATTGCAAATGGATGGTAGTATAGTAGATTTATGTAAAATATTTCCAATTCTAGGAGTAGCTCCGACCGAAGCGACTTTTTTCAATACCATCAACGTATACGAAAAGCAAGAAGGTCATGGTGAATAGTTCTATTGAAGAGAAATTTATATTAACATTTTGCTTTAGTATAGTATTAATACTACATCTTCTTATATTCAACCATTACTTTTCCCTCCAAGAAGGCTGGTGGGAAACATATGCTTATCTGGTAAATAAGGGAGAGGTGATAAATAAAGATTTTTATCTAGCATGGACTCCGTTATTTGTATATATAAATGCCTTTTATCAAAAAATATTTGGGATAAATTTCTTTGCATTTGCCTGCATCGGCGTGGTAGCAGCAATGATTCAGGTGATCTTATTGTATTTGGTTTTAAGGGAGTTTTTTTCAAAGCCGGCTAGTGCTATAGGAGCCACTTTTGCTAGCTTTTTATGGTTTAGTATGGAGACATATATACCGAAGGATTATCATACTTACGTCTTCATCATAGAATTTTCTACCCTACTATTTCTAGTAAAATCCATAAAAAATGAAAATTCTAAAAAAGGTACCATATATCAAATACTTGGAATCTTATTTCTAGTCCTACTTTTTTTCATAAAGCAAAATGTGGGATTAGTTCTTTTTGCTAGTCTTTTTGTATCTTATGCTTTTATATCCAGTAGCGTAAAAGATTATTTTAAAAGAATAGGATTTTTACTGCTCTTTACCGTTATATTCTTTGTACCCGTAAATTTTATAATGCCTTTTGATCCCGCATCTATAACCGATAATGACTCAAAAGGAAGTCTATGGACTGTAGCGACTAGATTTATTTTTGAACCAGAGCTTAGTCGGATATTAACAATAAGCGTATCGGAATTTTTTATAATATTAATTCTTGCATATTTTGGAAAAAATATTGTATATCTATATGATGTATTGGTAGGACAAATTGCAGCAAGAACAACTATCTTATTTCGATTTACTATCGTAGCTATTGGACTGACTGCGCTTACTTATATTGTTTTATTTCATAATACTGTTATATTATATATTATTAAATATATCTCTTATATTAGCTTTTCCATAGCTATGATTTTGTATATCATGTTTGCTGCTATGTTCTATAAAAATAGTAGTATTTTTGGATCAAAAATTTACATTTTCATTACTTTTTGTGTTGCTGCTATAGTTTATAGTAATACTTTCACTACTATCGCCTTAAATATGAATAGCATTCTTTTGTGTGCAGGGTTGGCATTCAGCTTTTTATTAAATCAAAATTTGCGCAAAATAGCTAGGATTTTACTGATCTATTGGATGCTTGTAATGGTATCTTTCATAATATACGTAAAATTTTTAATACCATATAATTGGCTTGAAAATTATCAAGGTAGTGTATTCGAGGCTAAATCCGAGACCTCATATATTCCTTTAAAAAATATTTATATGAATCAGAAATTATCTTATATTTTTGACTATATTCATGATTATGTACCTAAAAATACAGTATCTGACAAAGATTTTTACTTTTTTAACTTACCGATAATGTATCTTTTAAATGATAAAATTCCACCATATCACTTAGTAACACAATGGTTTGATGTAACTCCAACAAAACTGATTAAACAAGAATATATTAATTTTACAAATAGACCAACCAAGAACATCGTTTTATATCAATATTATAAAAAAGCGTTTGATATAAATAAAAGACTTTTGAGAAAAGATGATTTTATTCAAGAGGATTTTTATAAAGTAATGAATAAATGGGTAAAAGAGGGTAGATATAAATTTATAAACTCCTTTGTTGTACCTAATAGCTTGATGTTTAATAATGCATCTAAAAATTTAAATATTCAAACAGATGTAATAATTCAAAATAGTAACTTTTTTGATCAAAGTTATGAAAGGTTCTATTTATGGCTACAGGATAGCGGCGTAAATCTCATACAAATCACTAGAGACGGAGTCGTTTTGCAAGATATTAATAATACAGTTAGGAATTCGGATATAGTGACCTTGAATGGTAATGTAGCCAATATAATGGAAATTTTACCTCAACTTGGGGTTGAGCCGATTGATAAGGCAAATTTTAATACTATAAATATTTATAGACGAAATGATAGCTATGATTAAACGACAAGCCGTCAAGTTTCTCCTCGTCGGTATCCTAAATACTGCCTTTGGGTATGGGCTATTCGCTCTTTTTATCTATTTGGGCCTATATTATCCTCTTGCCGTATTGTTTTCTACGATACTAGGCGTATTGTTTAACTTTAAAACTATAGGCAAGCTGGTATTTGGTAGCAGTGATAATGGTCTGATATTTAGATTTATACTAGTTTACATCATTACTTATTTTTTAAATATATTTTTTCTATGGCTTTTCAAGTGGCTTGGATTTGATAATATGTATATAAACGGTTTTGTGCTTTTGATCCCGCTAGCTGCGGTATCATTTTTGTTAAATAAATTTTTCGTCTTTAGGAGATGATATGAAAAAGATCAGTATAGTTACCGCCTGCTTTAATGAGGAGGAAAACGTAGAGGAGGTCTATGCGCGCGTAAAAAAAGTTATGGGCGAATTTCCGGAGTATGCCTACGAGCATATATTTATCGATAATGCTTCGACTGATAGAACGGTTGAAATTTTAAAACGCCTTGCAAACGATGATAAAAATTTAAAGATCATCGTAAATTCCAGAAACTTCGGGCATATCAAATCGCCAACCTATGCGCTTTTGGGTGCAGACGGAGATGCCGTGATTTCTATCGTGGCCGATTTGCAAGATCCGCCCGAGATGATACCAGAGTTTATAAAAAAATGGCAGGAGGGCAACGACTTGGTTTTGGCTATTAAGCGAGATAGCGAGGAGCGCGGCGTGATGTTTAAAATCAGAGAGTGTTATTACGAGCTCTTATCAAAACTATCTGAGATCGAGATTTTTAAGAATTTTACCGGTTTTGGGCTTTTTGATAAAAAAGTAATAACGGCTCTTAGGCAGATGCATGATCCATATCCGTTTTTTCGCGGAATGCTCGCGGAGGCAGGCTATAAGGTAGCCAAAATTCCTTACGATCAACCGGTAAGAATTAAAGGAGTTACCAAAAATAACTTCTACACGCTTTATGATATGGGGATACTAGGCATAATCTGCAATTCTAAAGTGCCACTTAGGCTCGCGACTTTTATAGGCATGATAATGGGTATTTTAAGCATAATAGTGGGGCTTGTGTATTTTATCCTGAAACTCATATATTGGAACGAAATGAGTGTGGGTATCGCGCCTCTTATCATACTTTTTTCGTTCGTTTCATCTGGAATTTTGTTTTTTATCGGTATAATAGGCGAATATATCGGGGCAATTTATACACAAGTGTTGAATCGCCCATTGGTATTTGAAAAAGAAAGAATAAATTTTGATTAAAGGGAGCTTTAATGAAAGTTTTAATACTAGCAGGAGGTTTCGGTACTAGGCTTGCCGAAGAGACGAGCATTAGACCAAAGCCAATGGTAGAGATCGGCGAAAAACCGATTTTATGGCATATTATGAAAATTTATAGTTTGTATGGATTTAACGAATTCGTCATTCTGCTTGGCTATAAAGGCTACTATATCAAAGAATATTTTGCCAATTATTTTTTGCATCAAAGCGATATGACTATAGATTTGAAAAATGGAAAAATGGAGGTTTTGACCAATTTTAGCGAGCCTTGGAGTGTTACGCTGTTAAATACCGGGCTAAACACTATGACTGGCGGTCGTATTAAGCGGGCTCAGAGCATAGTGGGAGACGAGCCGTTTTTGCTTACTTATGGAGATGGCGTTAGTGATATAGATATCCACGAGCTTGTAAAATTTCATAAGTCTCACGGCAAATCGCTTACTATGACTTCCGTTCAGCCGGAAGGTCGCTTTGGAGCGCTAAATATAGATGACGAAAGTCGCGTGCATGAGTTTAAGGAAAAACCAAAAGGAGACGGCAATTGGATCAATGCGGGTTTCTTTGTATGTGAGCCCAAGGTTTTTGACTATATTGCGAATGGAGATGCGACAATATTTGAGCAAGAGCCGCTTATGAATTTGGCCCACGACGGCGAAATTTTAGCATATAAACATAGCGGCTTTTGGAAGCCGATGGATACGCTTAGAGATAAGCTCGAGTTAAACAAAATTTGGGATAGCGGCAACGCTCCGTGGAAAAAGTGGTAGCAATGCAAGATATGCAGGATCTATACTCCGGAATTTATAATGGCAAAACAGTTTTGCTTACCGGGCATACCGGTTTTAAGGGCTCATGGCTTAGCTTATGGCTGGAGCGCTTGGGTGCAAAAGTGATAGGGTATTCGCTGCCGGCGCCTACAGAGCCAAACCATATAGGGCTTTTAAATTTAAATATCATCCAGATAATGGGCGATATACGAGATCTTGCTAAATTAAATGAAGTCTTTGCAGCTTATAAACCCGATATAGTATTTCACTTTGCCGCTCAGGCGCTGGTGCGCCCATCTTATGTTGATCCGATAACAACTTATGAAACCAATGTCATCGGCACGTTGAAAGTATTTGAAGCCTGCAGAAAGGCGGGCGTTCGCGCGATCGTGAATATCACCAGCGATAAGGCTTATGAAAATAAAGAGTGGGTTTGGGGTTATCGCGAGAACGATCCTATGGGCGGATATGATCCATATAGTTCGTCGAAAGGCTGCGCGGATCTTTTGGCTAGCTCATACCGAAATTCGTTTTTTAATGAAAAAGATTACGGCACAAAGCATCAAACGCTGCTTGCTACGTGTCGTGCAGGTAATGTCATAGGCGGCGGAGACTGGGCGCAAGACAGATTGATTTGCGACGTGATGCGCGCGGCAGCTAAAAATGAAGCGGTAACGATCCGCAATCCGCATGCGACGCGTCCTTGGCAGCATGTGCTCGAGCCGCTTAGCGGATATTTGCTTGTGGGGCAAAAAATGCTTGAAGGACGAAAGGAATTCGGCAGCGCATGGAATTTCGGTCCTAGCGATGATGGCGCGATTAGGGTGCTTGATGTACTAAAGAGCGCCAAGCGATATTGGGATAAGATAGAATTTCAAATCAATTCCGACATAAACCAGCCTCATGAGGCAAATTTATTGAAGCTTGATTGCTCTAAGGCACATGCGCTGCTTGGCTGGAAGCCCGTTTGGAATAGTGAAACGGCATTTGAAAAAACTGTAAAATGGTATAAAAATTTCTACGAAAACGGCGCGATCGATACCGAACAAAATTTAAACGACTACGTAAAAGAGATGATGCGATGATAAAAGTTAGCGATTTTATAGCAAAATTTATAGCCGAACACGAAGATACTGCAAAGACCGTATTTATGGTCTCAGGCGGCGGCAATATGCACCTGATAGATTCGCTTGGCAAAAATGAAAATTTAGAGTATGTCTGTAACCATCACGAACAGGCTTGCGCGATAGCCGCAGAGGGATATGCGCGCGTCTCAAATAAGATTGGTATCGCGTATGTTACCACAGGCCCCGGCGGAACGAATGCGATTACCGGCGTTTACGGTGCCTGGGTGGATTCGATCCCTACGATGATCATATCGGGGCAAGTGAAATTTCAGACGACCATTGCTTCGCAACCCGAGTTAAATTTACGTCAGCTCGGCGATCAAGAGGTTAATATCATTGATATTGTAAGACCTATCACAAAATACGCCGTAATGATAACGGATAAAAATAGCATAAAATTTCATCTGCAAAAAGCTATTTATGAGGCTAAGCACGGCAGACCCGGACCCGTATGGCTGGATGTGCCGCTAGACATACAAGGCGCGATGGTGGACGAAGCAGATCTGGTAGAATTTGAAATCCCCGAAGAGCCGAAATTCGATACAAAAATCCCGCAGGTTTTAGATGCGTTAAAAGCTGCTAAACGCCCCGTTATCATTGTAGGTAACGGCGTAACGCTTGCCGGCGCTAACGAAGAATTTCTAAAACTAATCGAAATTTTAAAAATCCCCGTTATCGGTACTTTCGCTAGATACGATATCGTTAGAAATGACTATGAGCTGTTTTTCGGTAGATATGGCACTATTGGCAATAGAGCGGCAAATTTTGTCGTGCAAAATTCCGATCTCATCATTGCTATAGGTGCTAGATTAAATATCCGTGCAGTCAGCTATAACTGGGAATTCTTCGGCAGAGAAGCCAAAAAAATTTTAGTTGATATCGACCAAAACGAACTAAACAAAAAAACTATTGCCGCAGATATTAAGATAAAATCCGATGCGAAGGTTTTTATATCGGATTTGCGATCTGTGCTGAAAGACGAGCTAGATTTTGGAGCTTGGCTTGAAATTTGTAAAAATTACAGAAAGAATTATCCTACGATTGAGCCTTTTAGACAAAATGTAAAAGAGCGGGTTGATTCATATAATTTCTTCGATGTGCTATCTAATCATAAACGAGATTTAGTTTATGTATTCGGTAACGGTACGGCATGTGTTTCATCGTATCAGAGCTTGCGCTTATATGAGAATCAAAAGGTGGTAGTAAATTCGGGTTGTGCTTCTATGGGATACGATCTGCCTGCCGCAATCGGTGCCTGCTTCGCAAATGGCAAAAAAAATACGATTTGCGTTACGGGTGAAGGTAGCTTGCAGATGAATATTCAAGAGCTTCAGACAATAATTCATAATAAGCTTCCGATCAAAATCTTTGTTCTGAATAATGCAGGTTATATTTCTATCAGAAATACTCAAAACAACTTTTTTAAAGGGCACAAGGTAGGCTCAGATAAAGATAGCGGCGTCAGCTTTCCTAATATCGTAAAATTAGCAGAGGTTTATGGCTTTGAAGCCTGCAGGATAGAAAATCAGCTAAATTTAAAAGGGGAGTTGGAGGAAATTCTATCCAAACCAGGTGCGGTAGTTTGCGAAATAATGCTTTCACCTATTGAAAAAATGGAGCCAAAATTATCGTCTAAGATAAAGCCTGACGGCAAAATGGTTTCAAAGCCACTTGAGGATATGTTTCCGTTTTTGCCGCGAGAAGAATTTTATAAAAATATGATAATTAAGCCGGTAGATGAATAAAGCTGTAGTTTTTGACTTAGACGGGACTATTTATTTTGGGAGTAAAATTGCCGATTTTGCTTTGCAAACTATAGATGAGCTTCAATCCAATGGTTATAATGTCTTATTTTTTACTAATAATTCAACTAAAACAAGAGTTGAAATTTTAGATAAATTAATTCATATGGGTATAAGAACTACTGTAGATAAAATATATACCTCAGCTTATGCTAGTGCTATATTTTTGCAAAGAAATGATCTAAGAAATATATTTTTAGTTGGTAGCCGTGGTTTTAAAAGTGAATTAATGAATGCAGATATAAATGTCGAGGATGAGTATAGTTGTGAAGCCGTGGTAATTGGGCTTGATTTAAATTTTAACTATGAAATTTTATCAAGAGCTCTTATTGCATTACAAAAATCTCGTAGAATAATAGTGGCAAATACAGATAAAAATTTCCCGGTAGAAAATGGTCTTTTAAGACCCGGTGCCAATGCTATGCTAAGTGCAATCCTTGGTAGTATTGATGAAGAAATTAAGCTGGATATAGTAGGAAAGCCAAATCCTTTTATGCTCGAAATTTTATGTAAGGATTGGGGGCTTGATAAACAGCATATCGTTGTGGTAGGTGATAGGATAGAAAGTGATATGGCTATGGCAAAGAATTTTAATTGTAAAGGAATTCTAGTTGGCAATGATATTACATTGCTGAATGTTAAGAATAAAATTTTAAGGAGCTAAAATGAATGTTTTAGAATACGAGATGATCGATATTCTTAAAAGACTTAAAGACGAATACGGTGTTTTTGAGATCAAAGCAGAGTATGAGAATGAAGGTAGCAGGCAAGAAGAGCTTTGTAGACTAAAGGATATTACTTCTAAAATTGATCTGCCTATTATTATGAAGATTGGTGGCGTAGAAGCTGTTACCGATATGTATAATGCTATCACGCTTGGCGTAAAAGGGATCGTAGCCCCGATGGCGGAGACAAAATTTGCCGTTAGTAAGTTCGTGGCCGCTATAAATACCTTTGTAGCAGAAGATAACCGTAATGATATAGAATTCGCGATTAATGTAGAAACCATAACATGCTATGAGAATTTAGACGATATTTTATCTTTAGAAAATATCAATACATTAACCGGCATAACGATAGGCAGGGTTGATTTTACTGCTTCGATGGGCAAAAATAGGGATTTCGCAGATAGCGATGAGATGTTAAAATATTGCGAAGATATTTACACTAAAGCAAGGGCCAAAGGACTAAAATGCGGTCTAGGCGGAGCCATATCCGCGAAGTCATGCGATTTTATTAACTATCTCATTTCTAAAGGACTACTTGATAAATACGAAACGCGAAAGATCGTATATTGCAAAGATGCTGTAAACAATATGGAAGCCGGAATTTTAGCTGGCGTTGAATTTGAATTAGCTTGGCTTAAGAGCAAGCGTAGGTATTATCACAGAATCAAGTCCGAGGACGAGAAAAGAATCGAAATGCTTGAAAAAAGGCTAAGTAACAGATGAATCTTTTCATCACGGGCGGTGGCGGTTTTATTGGATCGCATCTAAAAAAGCATCTTGCGCTAAATGGTAATTTTAATGTTTTCGCTCCAAAAAGTAGCGAGCTAAATTTGACTGACGAAATCGCAGTTGACGATTTTGTCCGTGCGCATAAAATCGATACTATCGTTCATCTAGCCAATCGTGGCGGCGGTCGTGATACGCTGGATATGACAAATGTGACCGAGTATAATTTACGAATCTTTTTCAATATCGCCAAGCAAAAAAACAAGGTCGCAAAGATTATATCGTTTGGAAGCGGTGCAGAGTACGGTAAACACAAGCCGATAATAAATGCTCGCGAGGATGATTATAAAGAGGCGCTTCCGCTTGATGAATACGGTTTTTACAAAGCTATCACGTCGCATTACATTGAGGATTGCGCGGATAACATTATCCAGCTTCGTTTATTTGGAATTTACGGCGAAATGGAGAATTACCGCTATAAATTTATTACAAATGCCGTAGTAAAAAACCTACTGCACCTACCCATCACGATCAATCAAAACGTATTTTTTGATTATATGTATGTTGAGGATCTGCTAAACGTAGTGGAATTTTATATAGAAAATGACGTACGGCATAAAATTTACAACGCAAGTAGCGGAACAAAAATCGATCTGCTTAGCCTGGCTGCGCTGGTAAATGAGGCGAGCGATTTTAAATCCGAGATAAGCGTGCTAAATGAAGGGCTAAATAACGAATACACTTCCGACAATAGCCTATTAAAATCCGAAATGAAAGATAAATTCAAGCTTACGCCGCATTCGGAAGCGATCGGTAAAATTCATAAATATTTTAAACAAAATTTTGCTAGCTTAGACTTAGATACTATAAAAAAAGATCCATATTTGGGAAAAATCAATGAAATTTGGAAAGGCAAAAAATGACCCCGCAAGAATTAAAACAAGAAATTTTAGAAAAAACGAAAGAGTATTATAGGCTGGTTCATGAGCCGGCGCAGAGAGCTAAATTTGAACCCGGCAAAAGCCGTGTGAATTACGCAGGTAGAGTCTTTGACGAGCACGAAATGGTAAATTTGGTAGATAGTTCGCTTGATTTCTGGCTCACATACGGCACATATTCTAAAAAATTTGAAAAGGAATTTGCCAAAATGCTTGGCGTAAAATGGGCGTTTTTAGTAAATAGCGGAAGCAGTGCGAATTTGCTTGCATTCTTTGCGCTTACCTCGTCGCTTCTAAAAGAGCGCCGCATAAAGAAGGGCGATGAAGTTATAACAGTAGCAGCAGGCTTTCCTACGACGGTTGCGCCTATCGTACAATACGGTGCCGTTCCCGTTTTTGTCGATATGGAGCTTGAGTATTTTAACATAGACCATACGAAACTTGAGCTTGCGCTTAGTCAAAAAACAAAAGCCGTCATGGTAGCTCACACCCTGGGAAATCCTTTTAATATAAAAGCCGTGAAGGAATTTTGCGATAAACACGATTTGTGGCTTATCGAGGATAACTGCGACGCGCTGGGTTCTCTGTATGACGGTAAGCCGACCGGCACATGGGGAGATATAGGCACAAGTAGCTTCTATCCACCCCATCATATGACTATGGGCGAGGGCGGCGCTACATACACAAACAATCTGCTGCTTAAAAAAATTATGCTAAGTATGCGTGATTGGGGACGCGATTGCTGGTGTGAGAGCGGCGTAGATAATACCTGTGGCAGGCGCTTTTCGCAGAAATTTGGTGAGCTACCGCTTGGATACGATCATAAATACGTTTATTCGCACTTCGGATTTAATTTAAAAGCCTCCGATATGCAAGCTGCCGTGGGTTGCGCTCAGATAGAGAAATTTCCTAGTTTCGTGCAGCATCGTAGGCAAAATTTTAAAAAGCTTTATGACGGGCTGAAAGATATAAAAGAGCTTATCTTAGTTAAAGCTCAGCCACATTCCGAGCCTAGCTGGTTCGGCTTTATGATGACGGTTGCAGACGGGGCAAAATTTAGTAGAAACGAACTGAGCGAGCATCTAGAGAAGGCGGGCGTGCAAACAAGAAATTTATTTGCGGGCAATATGATCAAGCATCCGTTATTTGCAGAGCTTAAACTCGGAGTAGATTATAAAATTTCAGGCGAGCTAAAAAATACCGATAAGATAATGAACGATAGTTTCTGGGTAGGCGTATATCCCGGTATGAGTGATGAGAAGATAGGGTATATTATAAAAACTGTTAGAGGATTTGTATCTACTAAAAGCTAAAATATAAATTAGATCTAAATTTTAAAGCTATATGCAATGTAAATGGTGTCATTTTATTTGGTTAAGCGCCGATATAGCAAAATTTAATTAAAATTACGGCGATAAATTTGGTTAAAAAACCGATATTTAGGGGAGTTTATGACGAAAAGGAAAATTTTAATAGTATTTGGAACGCGCCCAGAGGCCATTAAGATGGCTCTGTTGATAAAGGAATTTCAAAAGCGCGCGGAATTTGAAGTGAAGGTTTGCGTCACGGCGCAGCACAGACAGATGCTCGATCAGGTTTTGGAATTCTTTGAGATAAAGCCTGATTTTGATCTAAATTTAATGAAGCAAGGGCAGGATCTGTACGATATTACGTCTGGTGTTTTACTTGGTATGCGCGATGTATTTAGTGAATATACCCCGGATATCGTGTTTGTGCATGGAGATACGACTACTACTTATGCTGTTTCTTTGGCGGCGTATTATCAAAAAATAGATGTTGCTCACGTAGAAGCTGGACTTAGGACGCATAATATCTATTCGCCGTTTCCTGAAGAGATAAATAGGCAGATGACGGGGCTCATAGCTAAATATCACTTCGCGCCGACTGCCGACGCAAGAGATAATCTATTAAAAGAAGGCAAAGATTCAAAAAATATAGTCGTTAGCGGCAACACCGTTATAGACGCGCTTTTGTGGACGATAGACAAAATCGAAAACAACGAGCTGCTAAAAAATAAAATTTTATCCTTTATAAATTCCAAATATAAGCTTAGTGATAGAAAATTTATTCTCGTTACAGGACACAGACGAGAGAATTTCGGAGAAGGCTTTGTTAATATTTGTGAGGCTTTACGTGAAATAGCGCTAAAAAACGAAAATATCGACATCGTTTACCCCGTGCATTTAAATCCAAATGTAAGAAAGCCTGTAGGAGAAATTTTATCGGGCATTTCGAATATATTTTTAATCGATCCGCTAGAGTATGATAGTTTCGTCTATCTTATGAGCAAGTCATATATGATAGTAACAGATAGCGGCGGCATCCAAGAGGAGGCGCCGAGCCTTTGCAAGCCCGTTTTAGTTATCAGAGAAACTACCGAAAGACCTGAAGGGATAAGGGCGGGATGCGTTAAACTTATCGGCACCAAGCGCGAAAATATCATAAAAGAGGTGCAAAAATTATTAAATTTAAAAGATGAATATGATAAAATGAGTAAAAATACAAGTCCGTATGGCGACGGTAAAGCTTGTAAAAAAATACTGGAATTTTTAAAAGGAATATTATGAAAAAAGTTTGCATCTTAGGTCTTGGGTATATAGGGTTGCCGACAGCAGCACTTTTGGCAAATAGGGGCTATAAAATCCACGGCGTTGACGTGGTGCAGAGCGTTGTGGATACGATCAATGAGGGTAAAATTCATATCGTCGAGCCGGAACTTGACGTATTTGTTAAAAAAGCAGTGCAGAGCGGAAATTTAAAAGCAGACGTTAAGCCTGATTTCGCAGACGTTTTTATCATAGCTGTTCCGACGCCGTTTCGAGACGGATACGTGCCAAATATCGATTATGTCATAAGTGCGGCAAAATCTATAATACCATACGTAAAAGACGATAATATGGTCGTTTTAGAATCCACTTCACCGGTAGGTACTACCGAAAAGATAGGTGAAATTTTAAAAAATGGCGGTGTTGATATTTTTAAAATTTATATCGCTCATTGCCCGGAGAGAGTTTTGCCGGGTAAAATTTTAAAAGAGCTTACGCAAAACGATAGAATCGTGGGTGGAACTACAGAAATTGCTACTAAAAAGATAGCGGAATTTTATGGAGAATTCGTTAGTGGTAACGTTTTGCAGACGGATTCTAAGACTGCAGAGATGTCAAAGCTTACAGAGAATTCTTTCCGCGACGTAAACATAGCCTTTGCAAACGAACTTAGTATTTTGTGCGATAAATTCGGCATCAATGTTTGGGAGCTTATCTCGCTAGCAAATCGCCATCCGCGAGTTAATATTTTAAACCCGGGCTGTGGCGTAGGCGGGCACTGCATAGCGGTCGATCCGTGGTTTATCGTCCATGCGGGCGGCTACGAAGCGAGGCTGATCAAATCCGCAAGAGAGGTCAATGATCACAAAGCTGAGTGGTGTATAGAAAAGATCAAAAACGCGGCTTTAAAATTTGAGCTGCAAAACGGCAAAAAGCCCAAAGTCGCGTGTATGGGGCTTGCTTTTAAGCCCGACATCGACGATTTGCGGGAGTCGCCTGCGCTAAATATAACCAGACGCCTGATCGCAGACGGCGTCGATGTGATCGCCGTAGAGCCCAATATCAAGGCTCACAAGGATTTTGAGATAGCGGACTATAAAAAGGCTGTTGAAATTTCGGACATTGTCGTATTTTTGGTCGGACATAAGGAATTTAAAGGGCTGAAAATAGAAAAAGAAGTTTTGGATTTTTGCGGTGTGCGAAATACTAATATTTAATATTTTTTAAGGTTATAGTCAATGATACAAGCAATAGTTAAAAAAGGTAAAGTTTTAGCAGAACAGATCCCCGCTCCAAGCGTTTCAAAGGGATGCGTTCTTATAAAAGTAGTAAATAGCTGCATATCGGCGGGCACCGAGATAAGCGGCGTATCAAATAGCGGCAAGAGTCTGATCAGAAGGGCCTTAGAGCAGCCTGAGAATGTCAAAAAAGTCATCAATATGGTGAAATCCGACGGTATAGCCAGCGTCTATGCGAAGGTAAAAGGCAAGCTTGATAACGGAAATCCGACTGGCTATTCGCTTAGCGGCGTCGTCATAGCGGTCGGAGAGGGCGTTTCAAATTTTGAGATCGGAGAGCGCGTCGCCGCAGCCGGTGCAGGGCTTGCAAACCACGCAGAATACGTAGATGTGCCTAAAAATTTAGTTATGAAAATGCCGCAGGATATGGACTTTGAGCGGGCTTGCACCGTGACGCTCGGCGGCATAGCGATGCAGGGCGTTAGGCGGATTGATCTAAGGCTGGGTGAGACCTGCGTAGTGGTCGGTGCGGGGATTTTGGGACTTCTTGCAGTGCAGATGCTTAAAATTTCAGGAGTGAGGGTCGCAGTTAGCGATTTTGACGATAGGCGCTTGCAGATAGCAAAGGAATACGGCGCTGAGCTAACTATCAATCCTTCAAAGGAAAATTTGCTAGACGTCGTTGCGTCTTGGAGCGGCGGATACGGCGCCGACGGAGTGCTATTTACCGCCGCTACGAGCAGTAGCGAGCCGCTATCGCAAAGTTTTCAGATGTGCAAGAAAAAGGGCAGAGTGGTGCTTGTAGGTGTTGCCGGTATGCAGATAAATAGAGAGGATATGTATAAAAAGGAGCTTGATTTCCTCATCTCCACATCCTATGGCCCCGGTCGCTACGATAAGAGCTACGAAGAGGGGGGGCTTGATTATCCGTTTAGCTACGTAAGATGGACGGAAAATCGAAACATGAGCGAGTATCTAAGGCTGGTAAATGAAAATTTGATAAAGTTGGATAAGCTCATAGACGCAAAATACCCTATCGAGCAGGTAACGGAGGCGTTTGAATCGCTACAGACTTCGCAGAATAAGCCGCTTATGGTTTTGCTAGACTACGGCGAGGCAAATTTAACCGAAATTGATAGCTATCTAAATCACGATAAAAAAATCATCATAAGCTCCGCGCCAGTAAATAGGGATGTCATAAACGTCGCGTTCGTCGGCGTCGGCGGATTTGCCACCGGGATGCATCTGCCTAATATCTCAAAGCTTACGGATAAATATAAAATTTACGCGATCATGAACCGAAGTGGGCATAAGGCAAAGGCGGTGGCTCAGCAATACGGAGCGAACTACGCTACTTCAAATTTAGACGATATTTTAAATGACAAAAACGTTGATCTGGTGATCATCTCCACAAGGCACGATAGCCATGCGGAGCTTACTTTAAAGGCGCTTGAAGCGGGCAAAAACGTATTTGTAGAAAAGCCGCTTGCGACAAACAAAGACGAGCTTGAAAAGATAAAGAAATTTTACGAAGGGGGAGGCGACAAGCCCCTTTTATTCGTGGGATTTAATAGGCGATTTAGCGCTTACGCGCAGGAGATAAAAAAGCACACGAGTGCTAGAATAAATCCGATGATAATCAGATATAGGATGAACGCTGGCTACATACCGATGGATCATTGGGTGCACGAAAACGGCGGCAGAATGGTAGGCGAAGCGTGCCACATAATAGATCTGATGACGGCACTAACGGGAAGCGAGATACAGAGCGTATTTTCGCAGGCCATCACGCCGAGTAATGAAAAATATAGCGCCGAGGATAACAAATCCATCGTCTTAAAATACAAAGACGGCTCGGTGGCAAACATCGAGTATTTTGCAAACGGTAGCAAGGAGCTGGGCAAGGAATTTATGGAGATCCACTTTGACGGCAAGAGCATTATTTTGGACGATTACAAAAGCCTTAAAGGATACGGAGCGGGGGTGAAAGAAATTTCAACAAACGTAAGCCAAAAGGGGCAGCTCGAAGAGCTCGAGGCACTATTTGGGACTCTAAAAGGAAACAAAAAAGGCTGGCCGATAGAGCTTTGGGATATGGTGCAGACGACGGAAGTGACATTTTGTATTTGATAAAATTTAAAGTATATCAATGATAAAAAAGATACTTTCAGATAGTTTTATATATACAGTTGCTAATATTTTAACAAAAGCAATAGGCTTTATAATGATTCCTGTATATACCACTTTTCTCTCCACAAAAGAATACGGAGTTGTTGATTTGTTGGTTGTTACCGGGAGTATAATATCTGTAGTTATTGGGCTTGAAATTCATCAAGCGGTATCTAGATTTTTCCCAGAATCCAATAATAATGATAAAATAACAATAGTTTCAACTGCTTTTTGGAGTATAGTATTTTTATACGTTTTTTTTATTATTTGTACCACTCCTTTCTATTCAAGGATATCTGTTTTTCTTTTTGATAGTACAAAATATAAGGAGATCGTATTTATAGCTTTTTTATCATTTGGATTCAATTTTATTTACTACTATTGTAGTAGTCAGTTAAAATGGCAATTAAAATCTAAACAAAATTTATTAGTCAGCTTTATATATAGCCTGATTGTTGCAATAATTACATACTTTATGCTACTTTATGGGTATGGTATTATGTCCGTATTTATAGCACAGATCATTGCATCTATAGTATGTGCTATATTGTCATATATGTATTCAAAAGAATATTATGCTTTTATTTTTAATTTAAGCTGTTTGAAAAAAATGATTAGTTTCTCTTTACCATTGGTATTTTCTGTTATCATGGCCTATGCTATGGTATATGCCGACAGGTTTATAATTAAATATTTTTTATCAGTAGAAGATGTTGGTATATATGGTATTGCTTTTAGATTTGCATCGGTAATTACTTTGCTAACCTCCGGTATACAAACAGCATTGACGCCATTAATATATACACATTATCGAGATAAGAATACGCCGGCTTCAATAGCAAAAATTTTTAATTATTTTATAATTTTATCTATTTTATTAATTTGTTTTTTATTTTGTTTTTCGGAGCACATAGTGCGTTTGGTCGCAAATGAATTTTATATAAAAGCTGCAACCATCATTCCATGGTTATCAATATCTATTTTGTTTATAGGCATTATAAATTTTGCGCCCGGAGTATTTATAGCAAAAAAGACGTCATATGTCTTATATATAAATATTTGTTCGTTGGTCTTAAACATACTTTTAAATTTGGTATTAATAAAAAAATATGAGCTAATGGGCTCGGCTTATGCAACCGCAATAAGTAGTTTTATTTATTTTATGCTATACTGTGTTATAGGTCAAAAGTATTATTATATACCATATTTTTGGACAAGAAATAATTTCAAATTAAGGAGATAGGAAAATGGAAGTAAATTTTATAAATTTGCAAGCTCAATATCAGCAATATAAGGCCGAGATAGACAATGAGATACGCGATGTTTTGGAAACATCCACATATATAATGGGCGACAAAGTAGCTCTGCTAGAAAACAAATTGGCTAGTTTTGTAGGCGTTAAACACGCTATTGCATGTGGAAATGGTACGGATGCATTATTGCTTTCTTTGATGGCATTAGACATTAAGAATGGGGATGAGGTAATAACAAGTCCATTTACTTTTATCGCGACTGCTGAAATGATAGCTTTTGTAGGGGCAAAGCCCATTTTTGTTGATATTGATGAAAAAACATATAATATAGATCCTTCAAAAATAGAAGCAGCTATAACGCCAAGGACAAAAGCTATAATGCCGGTTTCTATTTTTGGTCAAGTACCAGATATGGATAAAATAAATGATATTGCAAAGAAACATCATTTAAAAGTGATAGAAGATGCGGCACAAAGCTTCGGTGCTTTATACAAAAATAAAAGATCTTGTAGTCTCTCCGAAATAGCTACAACATCATTTTTCCCGGCGAAACCACTTGGCTGCTATGGCGATGGCGGGGCAGTTTTTACTAACAATGATGATTTGGCGAGACAAATTCGTATTATCCTAAATCACGGACAAACTAAAAAGTATGTTCATAGTTGTATAGGAATAAATGGACGTTTAGATACAATTCAAGCAGCGGTCTTAAATGTAAAATTAAAGTATTTTGAAGATGAAATCGCTATCAGACAAAAAATCGCAAATACTTATAAAGATAATCTTAAAGGAGTTACTGTCCCATTTGTGGAGGACCATAATCTATCTGTTTGGGCGCAATACTGCATAAGAGTAAAAGATAGGGACGATGTGATAAAAAGATGCAATGATAATGGAATTCCTACCGGCGTTTATTATCCAATACCTCTACATTTGCAGGAGGTTTTTTATTATTTGGGATACAAAAAAGGCGATTTTCCAATTGCAGAAGAGGTATCAAATGATATTATGGCTATACCTATGTCAGCTTTTGTTACAAAAGATGAACAAGATTTAATTATAAAGGTTATAAACAATGGATAATTCATATTTTATACATCCAAATGCCCATGTTTCACCGCAAGCAAAGATAGGAGACGGAACTAAAATTTGGATAAATTCACAGGTTAGAGAAGATAGCGAAATAGGTAAAAATTGCATTATATCAAAAGATACATATGTTGATATCGGTGTAAAAATTGGTGATAATTGCAAAATACAAAACGGTGTTTCTATATACCATGGTGTTGTGATTGAAAATGATGTATTTGTAGGACCGAACGTTAGTTTTACAAACGATAAAATCCCAAGAGCATTTAATACAAATTGGCAAATTACTAAAACTATTATAAAAAATGGTGCTAGTATAGGTGCAAATTCAACAATAGTTTGTGGCGTAGTTTTGGGTGAATATTGTATGGTTGCCGCCGGTAGCGTAGTAACAAAGAATGTTGAACCATATAGCCTAGTTATGGGAAATCCTGCAAAACATTTTAGCTATATAGATAAAATGGGCAATAAAATACAAGGCAATCCAGATGAAAAATAAAACTGCAAAAATAGGCCTACTAGGAATCGGGGTGATGGGGCAAAACCATCTTAGAAATTTATCAATGTTAAAACAAGTTGAAATTGCCTTTATATATGATTTAGACAAACAAGCTTGTGATAAAATTTCAAAAATTTATAATGTCCCGGTTTCAGATAATTTAGAGAGAGATTTAAAAGGGGTTGATGGCGTAATAATAGTAACGCCTACTTTTACGCACTTTGATTATATAAAATTGGTCTCGAAGTATGTTAAAAATATTTTTGTAGAAAAGCCATTGACATCTACCCTTGAAACAAGTAAAGAGGTGGCAAAATTGGCAAAAGAGCTAAATCTAAAAATTCAGGTCGGTTTTATAGAAAGGTATAATCCTGCTGTCGTTGCATTACAAAATGTAATAAGCAATAGCAAAAATACTATCGCTATTGATTTTTCTAGGACAAATAAAGTTAGTAGTAGAATAACCGATGTTGATGTGATTATGGATTTAATGATTCATGATATTGATTTGGCATTAAAATTTAATGGCGAAGTGGATAAAATTTACGCACACGGCTACATAAAAAATCAAATGATAGAGTATGCAAGAGCTATAATAACACATAAAAATGGCTCTTTTTCTAATATTTTAGCAAGTAGAATTACAGAAAAAAGAACAAGAAATATTTGCGTAACTTGCGATGATAAATATATTGACTGCAATCTTCTAAGCAAAGAAATATTTGTCAACAAACAAACTATCGAGCAATACATAGACAATGTATCCATATCATCAAAAATCGAGATAGTTGATGTAAGACCGCAAGAGGCATTGTTGCTTGAACTTATAGATTTTGCAAAGCTGTGCAACGGCGATGATGTTGTGGTGGCTAATGAGTGTAGTGGGTTGGCGGCTATTGAGGTTGCTAGTGTTATTCAAAAAGAAATTATGGAGGCAGTAAAGTGAGACCAAAAATAAATAATAGCAATATACTCGTAACCGGCGGAGCCGGGTTTATAGGCAGTCACCTGGTAGATAGGTTATTATCTGAGGGTGCAAAAAGTATTGTAGCGATGGATAATATGTTTGCCGGTAGCGAATCAAATTTGCAAAATGCCATAAGCAAAGGTGTTATTTTGTATAAAGACGATATAGAGATATGCTCTAGCTTGGAGTATATTTTTACAAATCATAATATTGATATAGTCTTTAATCTAGCAACAAAAGCACTTAATTACTCTTTTGTAAATCCAAAAAATGCCTTTGATACAAATGTAAACGGTGTTTTAAATTTGCTTGAATTTCAAAAAAAAGGTTTTTTTAAAACATTAGTTCATTTTTCTACATCAGAAGTTTATGGCAGTGCTGTTTATGAGCCTATGGATGAAAAACACCCTATTTTTCCCACTACTGCTTATGCGGCAGGTAAGGCTGCTGCTGATCTTGCGCTTACTTCGTGGGTAAAGATGTTTAATTTAGACGCTTTTATAGTAAGACCTTTTAATAATTATGGGCCAAGACAAAATTACAAAGGCTATTTATCTGGCGTTATTCCGATAACCGTTTATAAAATTTTAAATGGAATCCCGCCTGAGATACATGGAGATGGAAAGCAAAGTAGAGATTTTATTTACGTTTATGATACTATTGATTCCATTATGAAGCTATATTCTATAATGGAGGCTGGTGATAGCGTTAATATCTCATCTAAAAATCAAACATCTATATCGGATGTAATCCACAAAATAGCTAACATCATGGATTATAAAGGCGATATAATATCGAAAGAGGCCAGGGCGTCCGATGTTAAATGCCATAATGCGAGTAATTCTAAGCTTATATCCTTGATTGGCGATACAAAGAATACGACATTTGATGACGGACTAAGACAGACGATAAACTGGTATAAGGAGAATATAAAATGATAAAGTTAATAAAACCATATATTTCATTTGATGAAGTAGAGAGCGATTTCAAAAAGATATTTGATAGCGGATATTTTACAAAAGGCGTATTTGTAGAAAAATTTAGAAATGAAATCGCTTCTTACACGGGTGCAAAATATGCATATCTTACAACTTCTGCTACTACCGCTCTGTCTATTTCATTAAAAGCTGTTGGGGTTGGGAGTGGAGATGAAGTTATAGTCTCAGATTTTTCTTTTCCCGCTACTGCTAATGTGGTGGAGGATTTAGGAGCCATACCGATTTTTGCCGATGTAGATTTTGATACGTTTAATATGCTGCCGGAGTCATTAGCAAGTAAAATTTCAAAAAAGACAAAAGCAGTTATTTTTGTAGATGCATTAGGCAATCCATCCGGTATTCATAAAATAAGTGAGATATGCAAAGAAAAAGGTATCCCGCTAATAGAAGATGCCGCATGCGCTATCGGTAGTAGCGAATTTGGTGTAAAATGTGGCAATATAGCGGATATTACTTGTTTTAGTTTTCACCCTAGAAAGCTACTTACTACCGGAGAGGGCGGGGCAATAACATTTAACGATTCTAAAATGGTAGATTTTTTTGATGTTAAATTAAATCATGGCTCTAAATTTGAGAATAATAAATTTAACTTTATTGATTATGGATATAATTATAGAATGTCAGAGCTACAAGCCGCAATGGGTATCGTCCAAATCAAGAAAATAGATGACATAGTGGCATTAAGAAATAAGATGAGGAAGCAATTTGCAAAACAATTAGAGCTTTATGGATTTGAAATTCAAAAGGTTTCAGAAGGCGCAATACATAATGTTCAATCGCTCGTCTTTAAAGTTCCAAAAAATATTATAAGAGATAAATTAATCGCATATTTAAAAAATATAGGCATTGAAAGCACAATAGGGACATATTGTCTTAGCGGTACATCATATTATTCTAAAAAATATAACGCAGTTCAAAAAAACGCACTTTACTTGCAAGAGCAAACAATTACATTGCCTTGCTATAATGATTTAGATGTTTTATTTGTTTGTGATAAAATAAAAGAGTTTTCATGAGTATTTTTTGGTATAAATATAGTCCGTGTGCTAGGGAATAAATTTTTTAAGTAGACTTTTGGTTGCGTTATGGAGATAGTAAGATTTTTGAATATTAAACATTATATTAGTATAAGTAGCAAATTTGCATCTAGGAGATATGATTTATAAATGAAAAAAGACATAAATTCAAATATTTTGCAGGAATTAAAAGACTGGGGTGGCGGTGCTTGGGAACAAAAAGCATTGATTTTTCTGATTAGGATATATAATGCTTTGTTTCTAAGTAAAAAAAACAAATTTAATAGAGGCTTATCCTTTGCGGATTGTTTCGTTGATAGGTGGGAAAAGGCGAAAACACTTGGATTTGGAGAAGGCAGCAGTGTTTATGATAATGTATTGGTTTTGGGGGATGTAAATGTAGGATGCAATACTTGGATAGGACCAAATGTGATATTAGATGGTAGCGGAGGACTAGAAATTGGTTCAAATTGTTCTATTTCGGCTGGTGTGCAAATTTATTCTCATGATAGTGTAGGGTGGTCCATAAGTGGTGGTAGAGCCAATTACGAATATGAGCCAACCAAGATAGAAGATAATTGTTATATAGGACCTAATGTTATAATACAAAAGGGTGTTACAATAGGCAAAGGAACTATTATAGGAGCCAATAGTTTCGTTAATAGAGATATTCCGGCCAATAGTAAGGCATTTGGAACACCGGCCAAAATAGTATGATATAATAAAGATAATATAGAAAGCAAAAAAAAGATGAATAATGATAATTTAAAAATTTGCACTAGATGTATTTATGATAGTAGAGTTCCGTATATCACATTTGATGAAAATGGTGTCTGTAACTATTGCCATCAACTGGATAAGATAAAAAGTGATTACAAAACTGGTACAAAAGAGGGCGAAGAAGAATTTAAAAAGATAGTAGAACAAATTAAAAAGGACGGTATTGGGAAAAAGTATGATTGTGTTATAGGCGTTAGCGGCGGAACGGATTCATCCTATATGCTATATCTGGCAAAAAAAATGGGGCTTAGACCATTGGCGGTTCATTATGATAACACGTGGAATAGCGCCATAGCAACGCAAAATATTAGAAAGGTCCTAACTGGGCTTGATATAGATTTATACACTTATGTAGTAGATAATAAAGAAGTTGACGATATTTTTAGATCCTTTTTTTTGGCTGATGTCGCTGAAATTGAGGCATCAACCGATTTGGCATTGGCTGAGATTATGTATAGAGCGGCTTGGAAGTATAATATAAAATATGTTTTGGAGGGCCATTCGTTTATAGAAGAGGGAATAACCCCTGTTGGTAGAAACTATTTTGATGGAAAATATATCGAATCAATACATAAAATGTTTGGCAAAATGCCCATGAGGACCTATCCTTTGATGACACTAGCTAGATTTTTGTTTTGGACCGCCGTTGTTAGGATTAAAAAGATAAGACCTTTTTGGTATATTAGCTATAACAAAGAAGATGCTATGAAATTTTTAGAAAAAGAGTATGATTGGAGATATTATGGCGGACATCATTTAGAAAATAGAATGACTTCATTTTTTCACAGCGTCTATTTACCGCAAAAATTTGGTACAGATATGCGAAATAATACCCTTTCGGCAAAGGTCAGAAATGGAAAAATGAGTAGAGATGACGCGCTGGCGGAATATAATAGCGAGCCCTATGTAGAAAAAGACCTGGTCGAGTATTTTAAAAAAAGATTAGATTTAACCGATAAGCAATATGAAGAAGTGATGAATAGAAAGCCAAAAATATGGTATGATTACCCAACGTATAAAAAGACTTTTGAGAGATTAAGGCCGCTTTTTAAAATTCTTGCAAATGCAAATTTAGTTCCTATGAGTTTTTATTTAAAATATTGCTTCCCTATGCCAAAGGATAGAGAGTGGTAACAATTGTAAATTATGGTATGGGCAATCTTGGTTCCATTAAAAATATGTTTAAATATATCGGCGTAGAGGCTATTATAGAAAGTGATATTGATAAAATTGCAAAGGCGAGCAAGATACTTTTGCCGGGAGTCGGTTCTTTTGACGCTGCAATGAAAAGAATCAATGATAGTAATTTAATTGAAGTTCTTAACGAAAAGGCATTAAAAGAGCAAATCCCAATCCTTGGCATTTGTCTTGGTATGCAGCTTCTGACAAATTCAAGCGATGAGGGGAATTTGAAAGGACTTGGGTGGATAGATGCAAAAACATTAAGTTTCAGAAATTTTCTACAAAGCAATGTAAGGGTGCCGCATATGGGTTGGAACTATGTCAAAATTTCAAATACTAGTTTATTAACCGCCGGACTAAAAGAAGACGAAGAGGCTAGATTTTATTTTGTTCATTCGTATTTTGTTAGAGTAGAAGATGAGAGAAATTCTATTTTAAAAACAAATTATGGTATAAATTTTGACAGCGCAATACAAAAGGATAACATCTATGGCGCTCAGTTTCATCCAGAAAAAAGTCATAAATTTGGTATGAAAATATTTGAAAATTTTGCAAGGATATAAGATGCTGCAAACAAGAGTGATACCATGTCTGCTTTTAAAAAATGAAAGCCTTGTAAAAACAATCAAATTTAAAAAATATAGCTATATAGGCGATCCTGTAAATACTGTTAGAATTTTTAACGAGATAGAAGTAGATGAGTTGATGTTCTTAGATATTTTTGCCTCAAAAGAAGATATAGATATAAATTTTAGAATTTTGCAAGATATTGCAAATGAATGTTTCATGCCCCTTAGTTACGGCGGCAATATAAAATCCTTTGACGATGCGAAGAGAATTTTTGAAATCGGCTTTGAAAAGATTGTAGTGAACTCAAATGCTTTTAAAAATCTCGATTTGATAGAAAAAATTTCAAGTCACTTTGGTGCACAAAGCATTATTGGTTCTGTTGATGTCGGCAAGGAT
Organism: uncultured Campylobacter sp.; assembly: GCF_937921625.1. GTDB lineage: Bacteria > Campylobacterota > Campylobacteria > Campylobacterales > Campylobacteraceae > Campylobacter_B. The sequence continues at coordinate 79,796 of NZ_CAKZTI010000036.1, forward strand.
TTTTTTGGTAAAAAACATATATATTCTCATCATGGGACAAAAAGACAAAAATATGATATTTTAGAATGGGTTAAGCGATTACAAGCGGCCGGTGTTGGAGAAATAATTGTTACATCTATTGAAAAAGACGGCACTTGGGGCGGATATGATATACAAACGCTTAAAGAAGTTGTCGAAAATACAAATATACCAATAATCGCAAATGGTGGATGTGGGAAAATAGAGGATATAAGAGATGCTGTTAAATTGGCTGGTGTTTCGGCATGTGCTGTCGGTAGTATGGTTGTATACCAGAAAAAAGGCATGGGCGTTTTGGTAAATTTCCCAAATAAAAATATCTTAGAGGAAATGTTAAAATAGGAGCTAAAAATGATTTATCAAATAGGACTTTTGGCTGGTTGGCCATATGCAATATCGGAAAATTTAAGAAAAAGAGGATTTGAAGCTATAAATATAATATTAACTTCTGAAGATAGAGGTGCTATAAATGATAAGCAAGGCAAAGAAATATTATCAAAAAGAGCCTTAAAATATGACAAGGCTTTAAATAGCGGTAAAGATAGTGCTGTTGTTAAGCTATTTAATAGGATAAAATTAGTTTTTGAGATTATTAAAAACGGGCAGATGGTTCATTATCACGGCGGGACAATACTACCATTTTGTCTTGATACATATATTTTTAAATTTTTTAAAATTCCAATGTTTATTAGTTGGGGTGGTACGGATGCAAGAATTGTAGAAATGGCAGTTAGCGATAACCCATTTTTCTATAGATTTAACGATTCTTATACGGATAAAAAAATAAGACAAAAAATGCGTGTTTTAGCAAAGAATGGAGTAAATGTTTTAACAGATCCGGAAATGGAAACTTATTGTATGCCATTTTTTAAAAAGATTTACAGATTTAGACAGCCTATTGACATAGAAATACTTGATAGTTATTTGGGTTCGAAAAAAGAAGATGGGAACGGTATTGTTAGGATTTTACATATGCCAACTCAGGTTATACCAAGAGGTACTGTTTTTGTAGAAGATGCAATTAATAGGTTACAAAAAGATGGTTATAAATTTGAATATAGATTTATAACCAATTTAACTCAGCATGAAGTTTATCAAGAAATAGTAAATTGCGATATATTGGTTGATGAGCTAAGAACGGGTTCGCACGGTGTTTTGGCGCTCGAATCTTGCGCTTTATATAAACCTACAATTACATACATTAAAGAGAGCATAATAGATAAGTTTCCAAAAGAGCTGCCATTTGTGAATACAAATCCTATAACAATTTACGATAATCTTAAATTTTTAATTTTAAATCCTCAGGCAAGAGAGGAGCTGGGTAAAAAGAGCAGAATGTATGTAGAAAAATATCATGAAATAGACCTAGTTGTTGATGATTTAATTAAAATTTATAAAGAATGCGGTGCAAAGATATAGATTAATGATATATTTTTATTTTAAGAAACTCACATCAATGACGCCAAGACTAATTTTATTAAAAATTTATAATAAATTTTACGTATTTTTTTACAATAAAAGTAAATATTATATCGATTTAATACGAGGCAATACTCATATAAATTTTAACGTTCCGATCATAAAATCCGGCTATATAAATATAAAAGAGCTTGACCTGTCAAATATAGATCCTAATGTCGCAAGATATCTATCCAAAATGTATATCGACCATAAATTTGATCTACTCGGCAGCGGCTGGGTAAAAAATAGCTATGATAGCGCGGCGCTCGGGCTTGAGGGCTACAAATACGATATGAATGTTGCGGCGCCCGCGAATGTGCCCGAAGGCTACGAGCCGATCGATTGGCAAAAAGATGTTAAAAGCGGCTTTCGGTGGAGCGAAAAAAAATGGTACAAAGATCAGCGCATAGCCCATAAACCGGGCAGCGATATAAAGGTGCCGTGGGAGCTTGCGAGGTTGCAACATCTGCCGCAGCTTGCTATTTTTGCGATGGCGGATCCGAGTTTAAAGGAGCAAAATTTAAAAGAATTTAAAAACCAAATTTTAGATTTTATCCGCAATAATCCGCCTCGAATGGGCGTAAATTGGGCCTGTACGATGGACGTGGGCATCAGGGTCGCCAATATGCTGGCGGCTTGCGATATGTTTTGCCAGATGGACAGTGGCGGAATTTTGGATCAAAATTTCAAGCAGACCTTTTCAAATAGCGTCTACGAGCATGCGCTTCATATCGTAAATAATCTGGAATATTCGCCGCATCTTACGTCAAATCACTATCTAAGCGATATCGCGGGCTTGCTGCAAGCTTGCGCGTATTTGAACGGCGGCGGTGAGATAGACGCGTGGCTGGCGTTTGCCGTGCAAGAGATAATTTGCGAAATGAAAAAGGAATTTTACGAAGACGGCGGAAATTTCGAGAGTTCTACGAGTTACCACCGCCTAAGCGGCGAGCTGATGGCGTATGCCACGGCTATGATACTGGGTCTAAAAAGCGAGAAAATTTCGTCGCTAAAAAATTACGATGCAAAGTTTTGGCGTAAAAAACCAGAACTCTTGCCTTTAGAGGAGCAGGAATTTAAAATTTTAAACGGACAAATAGCGCTGCCGCAGTGGTTCGCAGACAGGCTGTATAAAATCGGCAGGTTTACCGCAGATATCACGAAGCCAAACGGCGAAGTGCCGCAATTTGGCGATAACGACAGCGGCAGGTTTTTCAAATTTAGCCCAAACGGCGAGTTCTTGAGCAACGAACAAGCCGTGCGAAAATATCTAAATTTAAGCGGCTCCCAGGGCGGCGGCGAGCCGTTTTGGGATGAAAATATCTTAAACCACTCCACGCTAATTAGCTGTATGGGCGGAATTTTCGATGATGAGATATTTAAAAATGAAATGCGCTTTGAGAGAAGCTTTGTTTACTCGCTCGCAGGGCGTACGCTGCAAGCGGTCGATAAAACGTATAAAAGTCAGGTCGCTTCTGGCGTGAAATTTAGCGAACTGCCGCACCGAAAAAGCATGGAATTTAAAATTCCAAATTCGCAAGAGATCAAAAATCTATTTTATCCGGACAGCGGAATTTTTATTTTCAAATCAGATAAATTTTACCTCGCTATCTGCGCTACGCCGCTTGGACAGAATGACCACGGCGGACACACGCACAACGACAAGCTAAGCTACGAGCTGTGGATAGACGGCCGCGACATAGCGAGGGATCCAGGTACATATCTTTATACGCCGATCCCCGGCAGAAGAAATGAATTTCGAAGCGTCAAGGCTCACAACGTGCCGATTATAAGCGATTTGGAACAAAATAGTTGGGGCGAGGGAGCGATCGGATTATTTGGAATGTTTGCAGAGTGCATATGTGAAGTGGCGGATTTTGGAGAAAATTTTATAAGTCTCGCCGCAGAATATAAAGGCGTAAAAATTATTAGAAAATTTGAGATAAAAGGGGACAGCCTGGAGATTATCGATATGGCAAATAGGGAATTTTATTATAGTAAATTTGAGTTATATTCAAATGGGTATGGAAAGTTGATAAAAAATGTCTAAAAAAGTTTTAATGGCCGTTGCAAATTACTATACTTCGCCGTTTCAAGTCGGCAGCCATCACTATGCCAGGGCGTTTGAAAAGCTAGGGTATGAGGTACTTTTTATCTCAAATCCTATCTCGCCTATACATAAAATTTTTGCAAATAGCAACGAGCTAAAAGAGCGGGAAAGAATTTATAAAAAAGGCGGCGAGCGCGCAGGCGGCATTTTTTATTATGTTCCGCGCTCCCTTTTTACTCCTCAAAACAAGCCGTTTTTATCGTCAAATTTTATCTTAAACAATTGGCAAAATTTTACGCGTCCGAATTTATTAAATTTTATAAAGGAGCGGGGTTTTAATGAGGTTGATATATTGTGGTTTGATAGCCCATTGTTCGGCTTTTTGCTAGATTCTGTAACTTATAAAAAATCGATTTTAAGGATAGCCGATTATTCAAAAGGTTTTAATGCAGTTTCTGATACGCAGTTTAAAGCCGAGATAAATATCGCGAACAAGGTAGATGCAGTCATTTATACGGCTAAAAATTTAAAAGAAAAATATGCCGAGATAAAAGATAAATCTAAAATGAAATATGTGCCAAATGGCATTGATCTTGATTTCTTTAAAGCGGCAGATAGGTCTTTGCCGCAGGAGCTTGAAGATATTCCTGAGCCTAGGGTAATTTACGTAGGCGCAATACATGATTGGTTTGATGTGGATTTAGTATATTACTGTGCTAAAAATTTGCCAAATTATAGTTTTATTATAATAGGTCCGGAGCAAAAAGACCTATCTTTACTTAAAAAGCTAAAAAACGTGCATATTTTAGGCTCTATTCCATACACTAAAATCCCTGCGTTTTTATATAATTCGCAAGTGGGCATAATTCCTTTTAATGTTAAGGATTATCCTGATTTAGTAAATAATATCAATCCGCTAAAGGTATATGAGTACTTTGCTGCCGGAATTCCCGTTGTTGCAATTAGTTGGCAAGAACTAAAGCAACTTGAAGATTTGGTTTTTTTGTCTAATTCGAAGGAGGATTTTATGCTTAATATAGAAAAATCTATGCATTCAGATAAGGATAGAATGGATAAAGCCGCTAATTTCATAAAGGATAATGATTGGAACGCAAAAATACAAAAAATATTGAATTTACTTTTCTCTATATAATAGCTTTTACTTTGTATTGCTTAAATAATTTTGTTGATAGATTTAGCCTATTTTATTTTGGCTCATATGCGTATATATATAAGGCTTTAATTTATTTAATATGGTTATTTATAGCTGTTTTTTCTTTTAGAAAAAAGACTTCCATATATATGAATATTTTTATTTGCATATTATTTATTTATATGTTTTTTGATATTAAAATCGGAGCTGTTGCCTTTATAACATATTTTTTACCAGTTATTGCAACCTTCTTTTTCTTTTCAAATTGTATTAGATCAAAAACTCAAATTAATTTTATTATTTCTGGGCTGGGTTCTTTTTTTATATTATCGGTTTTTTATGCTGTATTTAATGAGATATTTGGCTATGCCGACTTCGAAAAAGAGGCTTTTAATTTGTTGGGTAACTTATTTGAATCGGATGGAGAAATTAGAACAAGATCATTTTTTGTGGGGGAACAGACTTTATACATATATGGCATTTCTATTGTCGTGCTATCTTTTATTTTTAGGAATAAATATAAATATATTTTTTTATTGGCTCTTGTAGCTCTATCTTGCTTTCATATTCCTAAAAACCCATTGATGTTCGTTGTTATCCTTATTTCTATGCTATTTTTCTTAAAAATTAAATTTAATCCTATGTTATTTCATATATATTTCTTTGCAAATATTTGTATATTATATTATTTTGCGACAATCACATATCTTTCAGGCGTGTGGTCTTTATACGGCTCCTGGCTTTATTATACTCCTTTTGGTGCACCTAGTGTTATAACTAGATATGAAATCTGGGATAATGCTATCTCTCTCTTCTTTGCTAATCCTTTTGGATATGGTCTTGGAGCGGCTTCGTATGTTTTTGGCAACGCAAAGATTATTACACCCCATTCTGAATATTTAAAAGCACTTATAGAGCTTGGAGTACTTGGCTTTTGTGTATTTTATGCATTTTTATATCATATAATAAAGATGGCTTGGTTATTATATATAAAAATGAAAGATAATATATTTTTATATTTTATAGCATATATTTTTGCTTTTGTTTTTATAAGCTTTTTTAATGATCATTTTTTTGGAAATGCTGAGAAGCTGTTTTTTTGGATGATTACCGGATTGATATATAACTTTAACGATAAAGCATTAAACGGGAAATTTGATGCTTCTATTAAACAAAAGTAGATTGATATATTTTTATAAGGTTTTAAAATGAAGAAAATACTTTTATTATCACTTAGGGCCGATCACGGCGGTGGCCCAAAACACGTCGATCTGCTTATAAATAATTTATCCAGCGATATGGAGATCTTTCTGGCTTGTCCGAAAGATAAGCCCTATTATAATATGTGGAGCGAGTCAAAAAAGGTTAAAGATATATTTGCCCTGCCGCACAGAAAATTTAGTGTAAAAAAACTCCTTGGGCTAAATAAATTTATAAAAGATAACGATATAGAGATAGTTCATTCTCATGGCAAAGGTGCGGGCATCTATTCGCGGATGCTTAAAATTTTAAATCCAAGGCTAAAGATAGTCCATACTTTACACGGCGTTCATATTGGAGAATACGGCTTTTTGAAAAAGAGTGTATATATTTTTTTGGAGCGGTTTTTAACGCTATTTACCGATAAATTTATAAATGTTTCAAATAGCGAAAATAGCCTTTGTTTAAAGCTTAGACTATTTAAAAAAAGTAAGTGCGAGATCGTATATAACGGCATAAAAGCTCTTTTAAAAGATGATCATGCCAAGATAAAATTTAATCTATCGGAAAAAAGGGTAGTTACAACTATTTCGAGATTCGATTATCAGAAAAATATGTCCTTGGCGTACGAGATAGCTCAAAATTTTAAAGACAACTCAGACATCGTTTTTTTGTGGCTCGGAGACGGCGACGATAGGACAAAATTTGAATCTATGGCGCAAAAAGACGGCGTAAATATAATCTTTACCGGCTTTACCGACGAAATACCCGCGTATCTATCCGCTACGGACATATACCTGTCTACTTCTAGGTGGGAGGGGCTACCTTATGCGCTCATAGAGGCGCAGTCGCTCGGCATCCCGATAGTAGCGACAAACGTCGTGGGAAATAACGAGGTCGTAGAAAACGGCAAAAGCGGATTTTTGTTTGAGAGCGCACAGCAGGCGCGCCAGGATATAGAAATTTTATTAAATGATGAGCAAATATACGGTAAAATGCAGGGCGAAGCATTGCTAAATTTTAAAAATAAATTTGATATCGGCATCGCGGTTCGTAAAGTGGAAAAAATTTACGAGGAAATATTTGAAAATAGATCAACTAGGGAGCTGCAATGAAAAAAGCCCTTATCCACGACTGGTTTAGCACCTATGCGGGCGCGGAGAAATGCGTCGAGAGTTTTACCGATATCTGGGATGATTTTGAAATTTATAGCCTCATCGACTTTTTAAGCGATACCGACAGAGATAAAATTTTAAAAGGCAAGCGCGCCCACACGAGCTTTATCCAGAAGCTGCCCTTTGCGAAGGATAAATACCGCAACTATCTGCCGCTATTTCCGCTTGCGATCGAGCAGTTTGATCTAAGCGGCTACGATGTCGTGCTATCCAGCTCGCATGCCGTCGCAAAGGGGGTGCTGACGCACTCAAATCAACTTCATATCGCCTATGTACACACGCCGATCCGCTACGCGTGGGATCTGTATCATCAGTATTTGCGAGAAAGCGGGCTGGATCGCGGTTTAAAGGGCATGTTGGCGAAGTATTTTTTACATAAAATTAGGCTTTGGGATGCGAGCACCGCAAACCGCGTGGATCACTACGTCGCAAATAGCCGCTACATCGCGCGCCGTATCAAAAAAACATACGGCAAGCCCAGCGACGTCATCTATCCGCCCGTGGACGTGGATAAATTTACGCTGCGCGAAGCCAAAGAGGAGTTTTACCTTACCGCCTCGCGCATGGTACCGTACAAAAAGATCGATCTCATTGTAGAGGCATTTTCGCAGACTGATAAAAAGCTGCTCGTTATCGGCGATGGTCCCGATATGGCAAAAATAAAATCAAAAGCGGGCAAAAATGTCGAACTTTTGGGCTTCGCAGATGATGAAACGATGGCGGATCTTATGGGGCGGGCTAAGGCGTTCGTTTTTGCCGCAGAGGAGGACTTCGGCATTACGCCGGTGGAGGCGCAGGCGTGCGGCACGCCGGTGATCTGCTTTGGGCGCGGCGGCGCTCGCGAGACGGTGCGCGATGGCGAGAGCGGGCTGTATTTTATGGAGCAAAACGCAAAGGAGCTGCTCGCCGCCGTAGCTAAATTTGAGCAAAATTATGATAAATTTGAGCCTACAAAAATCAGAGAAAATTCTTTAAAATTTTCGCGCGCGCGCTTTGAAGCCGAGATCAAAAGCTACGTCGAGAAAAAATATGAGGAATTTAAGGACGGCCTAAATGACTAATATAATCCTAAGCGGCGGCAGCGGCACGAGGCTGTGGCCCATCAGCCGCACGCTTATGCCAAAGCAGTTCGTGCGCCTCTTTGACGATCGCTCGCTTTTTATGATGAGCTACGAGCGAAACTCCCCGCTATGCGAGCGCACGCTCGTCGTCTCGAATGAGCAGCAGTATTTTTTGGTGCTCGATCAGCTTGAGACCCTAGGCGCGCGCGGCGTAAAATTTCTACTCGAGCCCGTCGGCAGAAACACGGCCCCTGCGATCGCGCTTGCATGTTTGAGCTTAAAGGCCGAGGAGATCGTTTTCGTAACGCCGAGCGATCATCTCATTAGAAATGAAGCGGCGTATAAAAACAGCGTCTTGCGCGCGCATGAGCTTGCGAAGCAGGGATTTTTGGTGACGTTTGGTATCAAGCCCGCGGATGCAAATACGGGTTACGGCTATATCGAAGCAAGCGGCGAGGACGTGTTAAAATTTCACGAAAAGCCTGAGCTTGCGGCGGCGCAAAGCTACATAGCGGCGGGGAATTTTTACTGGAACAGCGGCATGTTTATGTTTAAAGCCGGCGTATTTTTGAGCGAACTAAAATCGCAAAGTCCTGAAATTTACGAAGCCTGCGTTCGTGCACACGAAAATTCTAATGCGGAAAATCCGATTAGAATTAAACTAGGCGATATGCAAGAGATCCCCTCAGATAGTATCGATTACGCAGTTATGGAGCGCACGAGCCTTGCTAAGGTCGTGCCCGCAGATATCGGCTGGAGCGATCTGGGAAGCTTCGATAGCTTAGACGCCGAGCTGCCTAAAGACGCGAACGGCAACACCGCAAGCGAGCAAAATATCGCTCTAAATTCTAAAAACAATCTCATCATCGGCTCGGACCGCACGATAGCCGCTATAGATGTCGAGGATCTCGCTATAGTCGATACCAAGGACGCCCTACTTATATGCAAAAAAGGCTCTGCCCAAAAGGTAAAGCAGGTGGTGGAGCGGCTAAAGGATAGTGATCTAGCGCGCGTGCACGTAACGACGCACCGTCCGTGGGGCAGCTACACGGTGCTCGAAGATGAGCGTGGCTATAAGATCAAGCGCATCGTCGTAAAGCCCGGCAAGCGACTATCGCTGCAGAAGCACTACCATCGCAACGAGCACTGGATCGTCGTTAGCGGCACTGCGACTGTGACCGTGGGCGAGCGGAATTTCTTGCTGCGCGAGAACGAATCGACGTTCATTAGAATGGGCGAGGTCCACCGCCTCGCAAACGAAGGCAAGATCCCCGTAGTGCTAATCGAAGCTCAAGTCGGCAGCTATACCGGCGAGGACGATATCGTGCGCCTGCAAGATGATTTTAATAGGAGTTAGGATGAAAAAGCAACTCTGCGTTTTGATAATCTTGGCGGTCGATATTTTCGGCATCTGGCTTTGCTTCGGGCTTGCCGTGGTGCTTAAAAATTTGCTCTACGGCGATAGCGTGCTGCTGGATATCGGCAGGTATCAGGGCTTCGCGCCGTCCTACATCATAATGATATTTCTATTTTTTTATCAGGGGATCTATTCGAGGCGATATGATTTTTGGCACGAGAGTAGAATTTTAGTAAGAAGCTGCTTTTTTGGGCTTTTGCTAAGCCTAGCGCTACTTGCTTTAATCAAAGTCAATTATGAATTTTCGCGCGCCAGCTTTATTTTGAGCTTTGCCTTTATGGCGGTGGTTTTGCCGATTTTTAAGCTCATAATGAAAAGGAAGCTTTTTAAATTTGGATTATGGCGAAAGAGGGCGAAAATTTTAGGCGAGGGCGAGGAGTTTGAAAGCGCTGTCTTAGGAAGCGCATATCTTGGGTATGTAAGAGCGCTAGGCAGGGACTACGACGTACTATTTATCGGCGGAAGCAGGCTCGAAGCGAGCGCTTTAAACGAGCTCATCGAGAGCAACATCAGGGAAAATAAAGAAATTTTATTCACCCCCGTGCTGCGTTCGTATGACTTTACGCAGACATATATTTACAGCGTCTTTGCCTCGCGCACAAGCCTCTTTGCGATACGAAATTCTCTAAAAAGTCCTCTAAATTTAGCGCTTAAACGCGGGCTTGATTTAGCACTTATCATCTTGGCGCTTCCTTTGCTGGTGCCGATTTTCGGCGTAATCGCGCTGATGATGAAGCTAAAAGAACCGGACGGGCGCATATTCTTTTCGCATCAAAGGATGGGGTTTGGCGGTAAGCCGTTTGGATGCCTGAAATTCCGCTCGATGAAAGAGAACGGGGATGAAATTTTAGCTCAGTATCTCAAGCAAAATCCGCAAGAAGTGGAGTATTTTGAAAAATATCACAAATACGAGCACGATCCGCGTATTACGAAGCTGGGCGATTTTTTGCGCAGAAGCTCGCTTGATGAGCTTCCGCAGCTGATCAACGTCCTAAAGGGCGAAATGAGCATCGTAGGACCTCGCCCGTGCGCGCAATACGAGCGCAAAGATATGGGTGAATACGCCGATCTCATCCTAGCCGTCAAGCCCGGTATTACGGGGCTTTGGCAGGTGAGTGGGCGTAGCGACGTGGATTTTGCGACTAGAGCTGGCATGGATACGTGGTATATGAAAAACTGGTCGATCTGGAACGACATCGTGATAATCATAAAAACCTTTAAGGTGGTCCTTGTTCGTGAGGGCGCAATTTAAATTTTAAATTTGGAGAAGAAATATGCAACAGAATTATTGTGAAGATGATGAGATTGATTTGCTAGATTTGGCAAAAAAGATATGGAAATATAAAAAGCAAATTTGTATAGTAACTTGCGGATTTATTGCGATTGGGCTTTTGTACATTTTATTTGCTACTCCGTGGTATAAAGCAACGGCGGCGGTAGAAACCGCCTATTATAATAATGAAACTGGTATGCCACAGTATATAACCGAAAGATCCGCTCGGATGCATGAGCTTAGAGTAAAATATATTGATGGACTAAAGGATATTAAGGACAAGAACGTAACGGTTGATAGTATCGTCGCTGATAAAGATAGCGCCAATATATTTATTATAACGGCGTTTGCCAAATCAAACGAATTACTAAAAAAACAGATAGATGAGATGGTGGCAGATTTAAGCAAAGAAGATGCTATAGTTTTAGATGAATATAAAAAGGCTGTACGCGAACAATCGGTAAGTATTGATTCGCAGATAAGTTATTTAAAAAATGATAAAATTCGTAATTTAAAAGAACGCATAGAATATTTAAAAGGCGTTCAGATAGCCAAAATAGACGATCAAATAGATATGCTGAACAAGAAAGAAAAGCTTAGTGATGTTGGCGAATTAAAACTGATGGAGTTAATGAATATAAAAGACAAAATTTTAAACGACAATATACCTAAAATAAGCGATGAAATGAGTGCTATAACTCTAGTACAAATTCCTGATTTAATGAAGAAAAAGAGCATTATAGAAAGTAGGCTTTCTGATTTTAATTTTAAAACTTCTCATATAATTTCTAATATAGTTTTATCTGATCGCCCAGTAAAGCCTAAAAAACTAATCATTTTAGCAATATCTGCAATAATAGGACTTATGCTTTCTACCTTTGTAGTATTGGTTTATGATAAATTTAAAACCTGCAATTCCGAAAATAGATAAATTTTAAATAATTTATTTCTATATTGGGGTGTTACAGCTGAATGTAAAGGCTGCTTTTGATAAAACTCCCTACTGCGGCGCCTTTATATGAAATATTATTTTGCGCAAACTCTAGTAAAATAGTATTGACGTTAAATTAGCAATACTATTTTACTAAAGAGCAAGAATGACATTTGGCTATTGCGGTATCAAAGATAGATTTGTTTTGTGCTTTTGGCTATGACTATTAAATTTCATCTATGCATCGAATTCTATCGCTTGGATACATTATCGAAAAAGTCATTTATTACTTCGAGTGGCCCTAATTTGCATTTACAAAAGCATCGTAATTATAAATTTAGGTGTATTAATTAAAAATCGCCGATTAAAATTCTATAATTGTATGTAAAAAAGTATTGGTGTCCCGTGTAGGATTCGAACCTACGGCCGCCTGATTAAGAGTCAGATGCTCTACCAACTGAGCTAACGAGACAAGAATTATAATTGTAGTGATAAAAATATAAAAAACTGATTAAATTTTATAAAAATTTCGTTAAATTTCATAAAATTTTATTCGGTCTTTATATATCTAATAACTCATAAAAATTAAATAAAATACTTTAGTAAAGAATCAATAAATCTTTTTAAAATAACCTATGCGCTTCGATTTCACATCTAGGCGCTCTTGCACAAATCAACGCAAAGCCAAAACAAGAAGCCCCATAAGCGGGGCTTGGCTCGATAATTTATTTTGCTTTTTTAGCCTTTTTGCTTCGCGTAGCCTTAGCATGAGTTCTAGGAGAGCGGTTTGAGATGATTGGCTTACCATCAGGGTATTTTTTCTGCACGTGACTTACAGGTATCGCTGCACTGCTGCTAGCGCCATATTTCTCGCCGTTTGTGAAATACTTCCTCATCACTTCCTTCCATCTTTTTGCATATTTATTCGCGCGCGGAGAATCGTTTAAGATATCCTCGTAGTCGTAAATTCTCTCATAGAAGTCGTTAGTTAGTTGATCGTCGATAGTGATTCTGCCGTTGTCGATCGATACGCCTAGGTAGACGCCTGTTTGCTCGCCCGGGCTTACCATCCATGCAGAAATATCAGGTAGATCGGTTGCGCGACCTGTTCTTCTACCTACGCCGCCTGCTGCAGCACCTACATTGATCTCAAGGGTGTCTGTGCCAGTAAAAATGTCTTGATATGACTTCGTAGTATGGAAGATCATCACGATGTCGCTCGTCTCGTAGCCTGCCTGTAAGCCCACGCCGTAGCCTTTATATTTGATAAAAATCGGTGAACTCCACTCACCGTTCTCGCCTTTGACGCTAAAAATTCCATCGCCGTATTGTAGCGATGCGCCCGCAGCTAAACGTTTTACGTCGGTTAGGATTGCGACGGCTTTGGCGCTGGTTAGATAGCGCTCATCGGTGCCGAAGTTATTAGCCGCTACGAAAGATCTAACGACGTTAGTCGCCGCTATAACCTCTTGATTTGCCACGACGTCCGCGTGCAAAAGACCGCAAAGTGCAACAGATGCTAGAAGCAAAAACTTTTTCATCATTTAATCCTTTTAAAATTGAATTTTCGTTATTATAACAGCAATTTCATTTGTTTTAGCTAATTTTTAACAAAAAATTGATGAAAAATAACGAATTTTGGAAAATTTATGAAATTTCTAGCTATTTTTGCACTTTTGGCGATCAAAATTTTCGCTTTAGACATAGTAAACGGTGACGTTATTATCTTAAAATTAGATAAAAGCACAACCGAGTTGAGCTTTGGCTCAAAGAAAATCCCCCTTATCGAGGCGCCAAATTCTAGCTGTAAAATCGCCGTTTTAGCAGCGAATTACCGTGCTAAGGGAGATTTCGCGCTGCGAATAGTAGATCAAAGCGGCAGCCGTGAGCAGATCGTCGCTTTGAAAAAGGGCGAGTATAAAAAAGAGGCCCTAAGTGTCGCTCCTGGTAAAGTTAAACCACCCAAAGAAGCCGCCGCGCGTATCAAAAAAGAGCTCGACGAAGCCAACGCGATCTATGCGATTACCACGCCGCGCTATCTTTTTTCCACGCCGTTTGAGCTGCCTTTAAACTCCAAAATAACCTCTGCGTTCGGCAATGCCCGCACTTTCAACGGCGAGCTTAAAAGCTATCATAGCGGCACCGATTATCGCGCCGCAGTAGGCACTGCGGTGCGCGCCGCCAACGACGGCGTCGTAGTCATCGCCAAAGATCGCTACTACGCGGGCGGCTCGGTCGTGATTGATCACGGCGGCGGCATCTATTCGCAGTACTATCATCTAAGCGAGATCAAAGTGACGCTTGGCGATCACGTTCGCAAAGGCGATGAAATCGCACTTTCGGGCGAGAGCGGTAGAGTCAGCGGCCCGCATCTGCACTTCGGCATCGCAATCAACGGCGTGAGTGTCAATCCGCTAAGCTTCGTCGCTAAATTTAACGAAGTGGTTTTTGGCGAGCGCTAAAATGCCCTACAATCCGAAGGAGTTGATGAAAAAAATTCTCGCAGGCAGCGATTTTAAGCTAAAAGGCTCGGTCAAAGGCCGCGTGCGCGTCGCGAGTAGGGACGGAGCGATCGTAAATTTTACCGCTGCAGACTTCGGCGTGCAGAGCCTAAACGACAAAATTTCGCTCAGTGGCGAACAGTTCGAGCGTTTTAGAGCTAGAATCTTTGGGATTTTAAACTCCGGCGGACGCGAGCTTGCAGGCAGGCTCACCCTCTCTTCTACGCCCAAAAAGAAAGCCCGCACAGATCGTTTCCGCGCAGCGGATGGTTATGGTTATGCGGAGTTTGGCGACGCCTGCGATTTTAGTAGCTTTTGTGAAGGAGATTTAAGCGCAGTTTTGCCCGAGGCAAATGACAGCTTGGCAAAGACTTCGTATGCCACAAATGCAAGGCGCGGCGAGAGAGATTTTTCTGCGCGCAGCGCTCAGAGTGCGCAAGGCTTTACTTCGCAGGCGGAATTTCAAGATGTTTCGCAAGCAGAATTTTATGGTGCGGCTCGGGCGGAATTTTGCGTAGATACCGCGTGGGATACGGCGTGCGAGAATTTAATTTCGCAAAATGATGCTGCGCAGGATGACGTGAGCGTGGGGCTTGCTGCTAGTTTCGAAGAGAGCGCAAATGCGAGGAGTAAAAATTTTATGCCGCAAAGCTCTGCGCCTGCGAATTCTGCCAAAGGGCAAAGCTTCATTCCTACATCGCGAAATTTTGTTTCTGCGCAAAGCTCTGCGCTCGTGAAAGATTCCGCATTTGAGGCGCAAAATTCTAATTTTATAGCGCAAACAGAGAATTTTACGGTTGAAAATTTGTTTGTAGCAGAGCAGGACGCGGACTTACGAAGTAAAAATTCTACGGCGCAAGGCTCTGCATCAAAAAATTCCACTTTCGCAAATTCTGCGCTTGATATAAAGTGCGCAAATGATTGTGGGCCTCAAGGCTCCGAGTTTGCCAAGAAGCAAAGCGTGAATTTCGCTAGCCGCCGTGCCGCAAATTTTGCCTTAGAAAATGCCTCGGAATTCGCGCCTCAAGATGAGAATTTAGTCGGTGAGGATTCAATGTGCTTGGCAAAAGGGCAAAATTACGCGCTAAAAAATTCCGACGAGCAAAATTTAGCACAGAAAAGCTCCGCACAAGAGTGGCGCCCTTCGAATTTGCCACCGCAAGCGGGAAATAAATTTGTGCCCGAATTTGAGCAACCCACGCAGCCTGCGTTAACGGGTGAGAATTCTACGTTTGCTTCTTCTATGGCGGAGGGGGCGCTTGGTGATGAGCCCGCGTCTGCTGCTTTTGGGAGCGAATCAACTTTTGCGACTAAGCCCGTAAATTTCTATGGCAAGCCTGCGCGCAAAGCGCCTGCGAAAGAGCGCTCGAGCCTTCGAGAGCGTCCGCAGGCTCTGCCTATTGCAAGTACTTCGCGTCCTATCTCGCTACCGCAAACGTCTAAAGCTAGGCTCATCGAGCTTAAGCCGCGTTTCATAGGCATCGCGCATAGGATTAAAATTTCGTTTTTGAAAAAGAGCGCGAGCGAGCCGGGCGAAGGGGTTTTGGCGCGCGTTCGTATTCCACTTTTGATGGAGAATTTCGGTCTTAATGATATTTTGTCGTCCACGGCGAGCTACCAAATGGCGAAAAAGATGGTGCGCACGATCGCTGATCTTTACATCGCCAAGGATCTGCGCGGCGTGCACATAGGCGTGCCGGTACGCCTTGAAATGGGCTTTAAAAGCGGTATCTCTGACGTCAGCAACCACGCCTTTATCTTTAAGCTCATCGAGGACAGCCTCGTTAAAAATGGCGTCATCGACGATGATAACGCAGATATCGTGCGCGAGATCAAGCTCTTTAAGCAGGACGTTTTCGACGGGGTTTTGGTAAACATCGTGCGGTTTGAGTAGAGGCTTTGCGGCACCTTGCGTATAAATTTTAAAAAATTCGCGTTACCGCATGAAATTCCATCGTTTTCGAGCTTTAGCTCGCACCGCAACAAGCGCTTTTTAAAATTTTTTTGATCAAACCAGTAAAAATTTGAAAGGATTGAGATGCAAAAAGCCTTTTTTAATTCGCCTATTGGAATGCTTGAAATTTGGGATGACGAGATCGGGATCTGCAGTATCGACTGGGTCAAAAGCTCTGCCTGCAGCCCCAACGATGAGATCTTTAAAAAACACGACGCAAAGCTTAAATTGGGCTTTGTGCGTGCAGCGGATGATAAAGGACGCGATTTAAGGCTTAGCGATTTAAGAAAGAATTTGGCTCTTTGCGCCGACGAGCTTGGCGCATATTTCAGGGGCGAGCTTGAAAGCTTTAGCGTTAAACTGAGCCAAAATGGCACGCAGTTTCAAAAGTCCGTGTGGAGCGAGCTTTTAGAGATTCCTTACGGCGAGGTCGTAACATACGGCGAGCTAGCTCGGGCTATCGGCAGACCGCACGCAAGCCGCGCAGTAGGCGGCGCAAACGGCAAAAACAAAATCCCCATCATCGTGCCGTGCCACCGCGTCGTAGCTGCGGGCGGGCTCGGCGGATACAGCGGCGCGGGCGGCGTAGCTACCAAAGCATGGCTGCTAAACTTTGAAAGAGAAAGCTTAGCCAAATTGGGCAAGTAAAATTCCGTTAAATTATGCCTTGCAGGCACGGCGCTGATTTTAAAATTTTACCGCGCGACGCTGCGAAATTTCATAAAGCGATTTTGTAAATTTCTAGTTTTGCGGCGACCAAGGCAGTTAAAATTTTGCAAGAAGCGAAACTTGCTATGCTGACTTAAAGCCCTAATTTTAAATTTATCGCGCCTTAGACGCCTGCTATGAGCGGTTGAAATTTTTCGCAGTGATAAAATTTAGCCTCGCGAAATTCCGTGCTGAAGTCCTTCGATAAATTTTCATCTTGCGTGCATTTTAGTGTAGCAGCACGCGAGGCGGTAAAAATTTTGCAGCCCCCTTCGTGAAAATAGGCAAGGATAGCAAATTTTGAGGCGGAATTTTGCATAGCCTAAAAATTCTGCGTCACCGCGCTGCAAGGGTAAAATTCAACGCCGCCGTATTAAGGCAAAGTAAATTTTTAATTGCGCTTGCCGAAGCGAGGTTAAAATCCGCGCAGAAGCGGTAACCGGGGCAGAATTTATCCTAGCGGTAACGTGACTAAGTAAAATTTTATAGATCCACGAAGCGGGCGGTATCCTGGGGGGGCAGAAGCAGCATTGTCTTAGCCAAGCTTCTTGCGTAAGCAGCGGGCGCGTCAAAGATAAAATTTTTCACGGAGACGGCAAAGTACAGCAGTATGCCGCTAGAGTCACCTGACGAAGATGAAATTCTACGCAAAGAGAGCGAGGGGAATTTTGCGCAAAGACCGCGCTATTTGCTGAAATTCGCGCAAAAGCAATATTCTTTTAAAAAATTCCTAGCAGTGGTAGCGTTCGTCGGCGAAGCTCGCCTTTGAAAGCGACGTTTTGCTAGAGTTTCTTGCGAAAGCGACGTTGCATAGCAAAGTAATTGTAAAAGCGGCGAGCATGCTGCAGATAAAATTCTTAGCAAAAGTGGCGCAGAGCGAAATTCCTACGTAAGACGCGAGGCAAAGATAAAATTTGCCAAGCAACTACGAGCGAAAACCCCAGCAAATTCGGCGAAACTTGGTAGAACGAAGAATTTTTATCAAATCTACGCAGCTTTGCCAAATTCTTAAATTAGCCGAAATTTTCTATCAGATCGCTAAAAATTTTAGCTAAATTTTCGACGTCGCTAATCTCTACTCGTTCGTTGATCTGATGGATCGTGTCGTTTCGCACGCCAAACTCCGCCGTCTCCACGCCAAACTCCGCGAAGTATCTCGCATCGCTCGTGCCGCCTGCGGTGTTTAGCTCGGCTGCTGCGCCACAGATCTTCTGCACGCTAGCGCTTAGTTTTTGCACGATTTTGGAGTTTCGCTGAGTTAAAAAAGGCTTTGAGGAGCTTTTTAGCGCAAGGTGCAGCGATGCGCCTGCTCGCAGCTGTGCGGTGCAGCTCATTTCTAGCTTGCCGCAGGATTCGCTTTCGCTGCATAGCGCATCTTTTGCGTCCAGTTCAAATAACTCTAGTACATAGTCTCGCACGTCTTCTAGCCCCAGCCCTACGCCGCCGCGTACGTTAAACATCACGTGTACGTCCTTGGGCGTTACGTTTACTACCTGCGAACCGCCGCGAATGTCGGTAATGACTATCTTGGCTGGAGCGAAATCTTCGCTGCCAGCATCCAGATCATGCCCCGCAAGACTTACAAGCACCGGCGCTAAAATGTGGACAGGATTGATGCATTTATCTGGGTAGGCTGCGTGCCCGCCGATACCCGTGAGCGTGAGGACGCCGTTAATCGAGCCGCGACGGCCGATCTTAATGGTATCGCCGAAGCATACTTCGCATGTAGGCTCCGCAACGACTGCGAAGTCGGGTAGGGCACCTTGCTCGCGTAATTTAGAGAGCATTTCGCGCGTGCCGTAGATGCCGTCACCCTCCTCATCGCTGGTTAGTAGTAGGCTTAGCGTACCCTTAAAATCGTGTGCCGCCGCTAGCGCGCAGATCGCCGCTGCGATGCCGCTTTTCATATCCTGCGCGCCGCGCCCGTATAAAAAGCCCTCTGCTTCCACCGGCTTAAACGGATCGCTCGCCCAGCCCTCGCCCGGCGGGACTACGTCGATGTGCCCGGCAAAGCATAGGTGCGGACCCTGTCCGAAGCGCTTGGTAAAAATCGCGTTAGTTACGCCGTTTAGCTCGAATCTATCCTCGCTAAAGTCCGCCAGCAGCATCGAGACGTAGTTAAAAGCTCCGTCGTCGCTAGGCGTGAGCGAGCGGAATTTGATGAGCTCTTTTAGAATTTCAATCGGTTTCATAAGCCATCCTTTGGTTTAAATTTTAGCAAAAATTATAGCGTATAAAAGCTTTAGTGCGAAAAATACCAAAATAAACGCCGAGATATATGCAAATGCTCGCACTACTATGTTTGGAAGCTTGCTGCGGGCTAGAATATATCGCAAGCGGAAAAAGCGTGATCCAAGCTAAGATTCCGCTTACAAGCCCCGCAAGAGCAAGCGCAAAATCTGCTCGCGCGGTGCCGGCAGAGACGCTGAGCCAAAACATAATGACGTATGGATTTAGTAAATTTATCAAAAAGCCTTTGCCGTAAAGCGCTACGCCTGAGCAAGCCTCGACGCTTGCAGGCTGCACCGAGCTAGTCGCGCCATGCCAGATCGCGTACGCCGTGTAGAGTAAAAAGCATGCACCAAATACCGATATGCAGGCAAAAACGATCGGGATTTTGGCTAGCTGCGATATGCCAAACGCCGATAGCGCCAGATATAGCATATCCGCGCTCATGGCGCCTAGGCCCAGGCACAGCGCCTTGGTGTAGCTTCGCAGCGCGTAGGACATTATCAGCACGTTTACCGGGCCGATCGGCACGCTAACGCCCAGCCCCAACAAAACCCCTTGTACGAACGATTGCATCCCTCTGCTTGTACTCCCCAATCTGCTATAAAATTTCGGCACGCGGCATTGCGAAAAAACCTATGGGCGCGGCTTTACGAATAGGTCGATGACGCACAGCTTCGCGAATGGACCGATCCTAAAATTCCGCGCGATCGCCGATCGATTTTTAAATTTAACGCAATCGCCGCCGTAATGCGCCTTGGCTTTAAAATTTTAACGCGCGTAGTCGCATGCATCTCAACTTTGAAATTTTAGCATGCACGGCTCGCGACACACTTGCTTACTGAGCTTTGGCTGGCTCTGAAATTCTGATACCGAGCATTGCGTGCGCCAGGGCATTTAAATTTAACGCGTGCGATTGCCTGCGCTTTGGCTTTTAAATTTTAACGCACGGATCGTGGTTTAAATTTGCGTTTTAAATTTACGGCTTAAATTTTGCGAGGCAAAATCCGCCGTCTCGCCTGCATTGTGAAATTTCGAGCCAAATTTCGCAAGGCAAAATTTAAACCGGCAAAAGATCGGTGACGAACGGCGGCTCGCGCAAGCCGGTAAATTTTAGTCGCGTAAATTTAAAGATTGCGGCGATAAAATTTAACCCGCCGAAATTTTACTTTGCGTAATTTCGCGCGTCCGCGCTTATAAACGGCTCACGATCGCAGATAAAATTTTGCGAAGCGAAATCGCGCCTTAAAATTTTATCCGTAAATTTTAAAAACTCAACGAAGGATACAATCCCGCCGTTCTGCCTGTCTTAAAATTTTATCCACAAATTTTAAAAATCCGACCGCGGAGCCCGATCAACGTTTGTCCGCTTCAATTAGCCGCGTGCCGAATTAACCGTATGTGCGTTTGAAATTTAGCCGCGTGCCTGCAATTTGGCTACACCTTCATTTTGAATTTTATCGCCCGCCGTAAAATCTGGCCCGCAAAACAGGCGCGCCTCAGAGCATATTTCGCCGCAACGCCAAATCGCGCCGTAAATTTTATCGTTTCGCAGCGGAGCAAATTTTTTACACTGCAAAGCAAGAGCCTGCGCGCCGCCGGATTAAATCTGCACCGCAGAGCAAATTCCGCGCCGCAGCTATTTTCGTGAAAACCTTGCGACGCAAGAGGAAGGCGGTGGTATATTTATACCCGAATTCGTAAAAATCCCTCGTCGCATCGCAATAGCCAAATTTAAAACGAAAAATCCCCCGTCGCGCCGTGCGACATGCTCTCATAAACCGCCTTGACGTATTTATCGCGCACGGCGCAATCTAGCAGCTTCTCGCACTCCAAGCAGCTGGTGAGATTGTGCTCTGCCTGGCAGGCTTGCAGCGCGGCTAAGCTTTTATCCAAAATTTCGTCGTAAACGTCGCGCGGCGCGCTGCTCTGGGTATCAGCCATCAGTTTTTCTCGCCGTAAATTTCATGCATTTTCGCGATCTCGTACTTCGAGCCGAAAAAGCAAGGGCTGCTTTGGTGGATTTTCTCGATCTTTAGCTGCAAAAGCGAGCCGTTCTCGCCGTCGCTAGTGGCGCCTCCTGCGTGCTCGAATATGAACGCAAACGGCAGAACCTCGAAGGTCACGCGAAGCTTGCCGCGAGGATGATCGCTGGTAGCGGGGTAGCTGAAAAGTCCGCCGCCTTTTAATAAAATTTGATGCAGATCGCTTACCATCGCGCCGCTGTAGCGCAGGCGGTAGCCCTCATCAAACAGCGCCCGCACGAGCTTTCGGTGCGGTTCGCTCCAGCCCTTTTGCGTCGCGCCCGTGGCGTTTAGTTTGCCTTTTTGCTGTAGGCGCAGGTCTTTTACGAAGCTAAAGTTGCCCTCGCGATTTAGGCGGTAGAGCTTCGGCGCGTCCTCGCAAACGACCATCTCAAGGCGCGGCCCGTAGATGCAATAGATCGCCGCCTTTAAGTTTGCGGGCGAAATTTCATCCTCGTAGATGCCGAAAATCGAGCCCACGGCGAAATTTACGTCCACCAAGCTTGAGCCGTCGAGCGGATCGTAGGCGACGATTAGGCGCGCATCCTCTTGCAGCGTTAAAATTTCATCTTTCTCCTCGCTGATTAGGGCGCGCACGAGCGGATTTTTGCGAAATTCCGCTTCGATTATGGCGTCGCTTTTTACGTCGAGTTTGAGCTGAGTATCGCCCGTGCTGTTGTGATGATCGGTGTAGCCGAAGTCCGCATATTTCAGCTCCTCGGCGATTTGTAGCGCGATATTTTGGATTGATTTTACGATCTCTTGCATTTTATTCCTTTACATTTTTTTGGCGTTTTTTAAGATCCATTCGCTAATGCCCGCAGCGTCGTCGATGTCGAAATTTACAGAGCAAAACTTATCCATCTGCTCGCCGCTTAAATTTGAAGCGATCGCGTCCGAAAAGGGCAGATACGCCTCATCGATCTTGTCGCGAAACAGGCTTATGCGCGGCAGCGGCAGCGTCTTTAACCCCTCTACGAGCAAGATATCAAACTCGCCTAGCATCCGCACGACCTCGTCAATCTGCATACAGCGCTGCGAAAAATAGCTCGTCCGCGTCGGGCTCATCACGACGGTTTCGGCGCCGAGCTCGCTAAATTTTGCGCTGTCCTTGCCCTCTACGTCGAAGTGCGCCTTATCGCCGGGATCGTGCTTTACGATCGCAGTCCGTAGCCCGCTAGCGATAAAAATTTTAGCGATCTTGCAAATTAGCGTCGTTTTGCCGCTGTTGGAAGGGCCTGAAAATGCGATAACAAGTCTTTTCATTTTTAAAATCCGGCTTTTTAAGATGAGCAGATTGTAGCGAATTTAGCCTTTTAAAAAGCAAAATTCGTTAGAATGCGCCTAAAATTTCAAAGGAAAGATCGATGAAGAAATTTGATTTTAGCGGCGCGCTAAACGGCCTGCTAAAGGGCGCGCTCCTAGCCGCGCTAGCGCTATTTTTAAACTCCTGCTCCGCAAACGATCCCCGTCACGATCCGCTTAAAAATGAGTTTCTTGCTTACACGCAAAAATTTGAATCGGTGCGCGCGGGCGATCGCTATTTGGGAGTGGCGACCTATCTAAATCCCGTCGCGCCCGAGCTTAGAAACGCCGCGGAGGACGAGGTGTTTTTGCTCACCTCCTATCCTAAAGAGATTCAGATCCGCGCGGTGCAGATCAACGGCGTAAACGCAAACGTAGTGCCGCTGCACGACGGGGATCCGCTTTTGCAAAAGGAGCTTTTTAAGATCGCGTGGGCGAGCCGCTACAAGATCACCGCGCCTAAGAGCGATAAGGACGAGCTGGTGCTTAGCTACCGCACCTCAAATGGTCTGAACGCCACGATGAAATTTCGCAAAGTTTCAAAGTCGCTGTATTGGCAGCCGCAGATCGATCTGAAAGATTAAAAGGAGAGAGGGTGGGCTACGACATAAGCTACCATGCGATCGGCAAAGATGAAATTTCGCAGTGGTATTTTAAGCCGCTAAAGCTCGCGCAGAAGGGAGATTTTGAGGCTATCGCCCAAATCGCTCGCGAAGCGGGGATGGATGAATTTTATGTAGAAAAATACGCGGACGGCTTCCGCTCGGCGCTGCAGTACGGCACGCAGGGGATTTTTAATAAAACGCACGGATTTCACCTCGCCGTGGCGCAGGGCTATTTTAGAGAGTATTTTTACACGCGCGGCACGGCGTTTAGCTTTTTGGCGGAGCAAAGCTTTAAATTTAAACCTTACATAAGCGATTGGCGCGAGGTTTTGCCGAAGGAATTTTTAGCGGAATTTAGCGGCGAAATTCACAACGAGATCGTCGAGAATTACTGCTGCGGCGCGTATCTTGGCGCCGATGGCGTGCAGAAACTGCTGCGCGATTACGAAGCGGACGGCGAGATAAAAGAGGCGATAGATGAGTTTTACGCGCAGAATTTGCCCGTGTTTTTAAACGCGCTAAATTCCGCCGCAGAGCTTGAAGCAGGGCTGCTTGAGGCTACCGAGGTGATTGAGCCCAATCCGATCGATCTGAATAGGTCCGAGTCGTTTTCAAATCTTTTTAATTGCGATACGCAGGGCGCGCTGATCTATGCGGAAATCGCCGCGCAGCAGATCGGCGAGGCGATAGAGCGAGATAAGGCAGGCGGAGGCGTTAGGATGGTCAGAGAGAATTTTACCTTGCGCAGCGTCGATGTAGCGGGCGGCAGCAGTGCAATAGAAGCGGATGGCGACATAATGAAGGCAAGCAGCGAGAATTCCGTCTCGTGCAGCGGTGATACGATAGAAGGCGGCAGTGAGAATTCCGCCGCAGAAGATCATGAAGACGAAACCTGCGCAGGCGGCGAAAAGTCGCTTTTCGGCAAGATCAAAGGGCTTTTCAAATAGCAATTTGATCGCTAAATTTTATTCCGCAGAAGCTCGCGCGGAGTTAAGGTCGTAAAATTAAATCATCTTGCGCTCGCGAGCTCTGCGCCGCGCGGTTAAAATTTAACTAAAACGGCGCAGCGGCAAAGAGGAGTGGATTTAAAATTTAAAACTTGCCGAAATTTTAAAACGACGGTTTGCATACCCAAGCTTTAAAGCGCCGCAAGTAGGCCGCAAAAGCGGCTAAATTTAAACCTGCCGCAGCCTTTGCGGCGGGTAATCTGCGAATAGCTTATCTGTTTAAATTAAATTCCATAGCCGAAAGTGCCCGATTTTGATTTCACGCCACTTAAAATTCTGCGCTCCGGCGCTAATTTAATCGCTCACAAAACGCCGCGATAAAATTTCAATAAATTTTAGATTTTAAAGCTCGTCGCCCCAGAAATAAAGCTCGAAAAAAGCAACCGCAAAGATAAAAAAGACTATCAGCGCCGCGCCGCCCACTCGGACGTAGCTATCGTCCCCTACGCCGAATTGTACGCAATACGCAAACGCCATAAAAAACAAACAAGCCGCTAAATTTGCGGAGCGCTTCTTTTCGTCTTTCAATGACGATACGCACAAAACGGCGGCTACTATGAGAACTGCGGTCGCGATAATTTGCATGGCGCGCCGCCTTTCGTGTAGGGCAGAAATAACCTTTGGCTAGCATCAAGAGATAAAATTTTGTCACTGAAACCAAAATAAATTCCGCACGATTTTATAGCGCATTGCCTATTCGCGCGATAAAATTTTGCCGTTTTGATCTGCCCGTCTAAGCCCTTAGCGGGCAAATTTCGCGCTTTTGTTGAAGCGACGGCTTTTAAAATTCTTTGCTCATCGCTTTTTAAAATCATCCTCCAAGCCCGCTGCCTGCTTAGCGGAAGCTGTCGCTTCTACTCGGTATCAGCAGATCTTGCAGCTCCTGTTGTACCGAGACTTTCGCGCGCGGATCGAGGATCTGCGAGTAGATGATGAAGTTTGCGAGTACCTTTTTGCCGTAGTCCCTGCTCTCGGCATACGGCACGAGTTCCATGCTAAGCCACGGCTCAAATTTACCCTTATTAAACATATCGTCGCGCTGAAGCATCTTTTTGACGAGCCCGAGCCCGCCGTTGTAAGCGTATGCGATGAAAACCGGGCTGTAAATTTTACGCTCCAACCAGTCGATGTGGATGTTAGCAAAGCGGTAGGCGACTTCGGGGCGGAACATATCGTCTTGATCGAAGCCGTCGATTTTGAGTTGCTTTTTTCCGATCTCGTTAGCCAAAAATGGCATAAATTGCATCATCCCAAGCGCATACGACGTAGATACCGATGCGGGCACGAAGCGGCTTTCTTGGCGAGCGAGCGCCAAAATTAGCGCCTTGCGGCGGTTATCGCCGTCGCCGATATACTCCATAAACGGCGTCGGATAGAAGTTGTCCTTGCCGCCGCTTGCTTTATTCATGATGTATGAGTACTCGCCGATGCTTTGCTTGGTGTCGAATTTTTTAGCAAATTCCAAAAGTTGTGGGCGCGACATCTTATCAGCGCTATTTTTCGTGCGAACCCAAGCGAAAGGATCGGTAATATCGTAGCCTTCGATGGAATTTTTAGCAGGATTTGGGATGATTATGTTTAAATTCCTATCCCCTAAGACCTCCTTGGCATAAAGCGCATAGAGGCTGTAATAATCGCTGCTAGCAAGCTGGCGCAAGGCATTTTGATCTCCGTTTAGCAGGTAGATCCAAAATTTCGCATTGTGCACATCGTGAGGCTTCTCAAAGCTAGCAGCCGCGCGGCTAAAAAATGCAAGCGCAGCCCCTTCGTCGCCCTGCATGACGGCGTTTACGCCCAGCATAAACGCTACGTCCTTCTCCACGGTTAGTGGATCGACGCCCGTGAGCGAGCGGCGCAAGTGCGGGTATTTGCGGTTGATTAGCGCATCGTTAAGAACCGCTTTGAAACCTTTTTGCGAAGCTAGTTCGCTTACGAAGGCTGCGTTGGCGTCGATGTCGATCAGAGCGTCTTTGCCCGCACCTTTTAAGTAGTCGTAATATAAAAAGTAGTTTTGCGCGTTGCGGCTCTGCATAAAATACTCGCTCGGATTTTCGTCGTTAAATCCGCGCAGTAAATTTACGGCGTTTCTACTTGCTGCGTCTTGGTACTTTTCAAGCTGCGAAGCGAGCGTCTCTCGTACCGACGGGCTTAGTTTGGCGATGAAATTTGGATATGAGCGCGCCTTTTTGCAGGTTAAATTTGCATCTAAAATATTTGCCGCCGTTACTCCTGCGCAGCGATCCGGACGCTTAGGAGGGCGAATGGCGCCGAAAATTCTATCTAGCTTCTCTTTTAGTTTGCCTTTGTAGCGAAAGATACTTTGTTTTAAAATTTTAATCTCCGCTTTGTTGTATTTCGTCTCATCTATTAGGCGATAGATGTAATAGTCCTTGGCTAGGGATTTGGGCTCGTTTTTGATCTCCTCGTAGCTTAAAATTTTACCGCTACTTGCGGCGCACAGCAGCCCCAAAACAAGGCTAAATTTCAGAAATATTTTCAAATGACCGTCCTATTGATGATATAGATTATCGCGCTGTCAAAGAAATTAAGCACGAGCAGGATAAGAAGCGGCGAAAGATCAAAGCCGCCGAAAGTCGTAGGCAGATAGCGACGCACCAACGCAAACGCAGGCTCAGTAAGCGCAGAGATGACGCGGACGATTTTATAAAATTTACCGAACGGATTTGGACGGATGAAACTCAAAACGCAGGCGACGAAAATTAGCACCATATAAGCTTGAATCACGTAGTGAATACTCACTAAAATGCCGTAAAATACGCTATTTAGTAGCATCGAGTATCTCCTTTAAATCGGCGTGGATCAGCGGATACAGCTCGCTAAGCTCCGGTCCGTGGGGCGCGCCGGTTAGTAAAAACCTAAGCGGCATAAACAGGCTCTTGCCTTTTAAATTTGTAGCCTGCGAAAGCGCCGTTTTGAAGTCATTAAATTCCATTGGAGCGCCGTTTGAGCTTAATAAATTTAAGATCGCCTCTCGCAGTGCCTGTGCCTGCGCCGCCCACTCCTGCGGGATATCTTTCGCGCCGTAGATCGCTGCGATCTTCTCTTTGATCTGTGGGATAAGGCTCGCTTCTTGAGTGTAAAATTTTATCAAAGGCGCAAATTTCGGCTCAAGCTCAAAAAGCTCCGCTAGGCGCTGCTCGCTCGCTCTTTTGATATGCTCGCGGTTTATAAAGGCGAGTTTGTCCTCGTCAAATTTCGCCGGGCTTTTTGAAATTTTAGCGATGTCGAAAAACTCCACCGCCTCATCCATACTAAAGACCTCGCGCGGCGTTTTGTTGCCCAGCAGGATCAGATAGTTCGCGATCGCTTCGGGTAGGTAGCCGCTTTGAAGCAGCCATTTTACCGAGGAGCTATCCTCGCGCTTGCTCATCTTTTTGCCTTCGGAATTTAATATGATCGGCAGGTGCGCGTATTTGATCTCGCCGTCGTAGCCGAGGTTCTCGCGGATCCAGTTTTGCTTTGGCGTGTTTGAGACGTGATCCTCGCCGCGGATTACGAAGCTAACGCCCTGCATCATATCGTCGCAGGCGCAAGCGAAGTTATATGTAGGCGTCTTGTCCGCGCGCATGATGACGAAGCTGTCGATATTCTGCGGCTCAAATGCGATACGCCCCTTGATCGCGTCGGTAAATTCCAGCGCGTGATCGGGCTTTTTAAGGCGGATAGTAAAGGGCTTGCCGCAGCTTAGCACCTCTTCGTCGCTTAAATGCTCGCAGTGCCCGTCGTAGCGGTACGCCTCTCCCGCGTCCTTGGCGGCTTGCTTTTTCGCCTCAAGCTCCTCCTCGCTACAAAAACAGCAAAACGCCTTTTTCTCGGCGAGTAGCTTGGCTGCGAACTGCTGATGAAATTTTAAATTTTTACTTTGATAATACAGGCTCTGCCACGAGATGCCGAAGCGCTTTAAAATTTCGATGATCTCTTGATCTTTGCCTTCGATATTGCGCGCAGTGTCGGTATCCTCGATGCGTAAAATAAAGCCGCTTTTATCTTGCAGCGAGCAGATGTAGTTGAAAATAGCCGCGCGTAAATTTCCGATATGCATATCGCCGGTGGGCGACGGAGCGAAGCGATACAATTTAGGTCCT
This sequence comes from uncultured Campylobacter sp., assembly GCF_937921625.1. Classification (GTDB taxonomy): domain Bacteria; phylum Campylobacterota; class Campylobacteria; order Campylobacterales; family Campylobacteraceae; genus Campylobacter_B. Next base: position 107,974 of record NZ_CAKZTI010000036.1, read on the forward strand.
TTGGGTTTAAATTTAAGCTGGGATTATACTTTTTACTTCCTAATAAAAAGCAAAAACAAAGCAAAAATAGGCTAATATCGGCGCATCTTATCTAAGGAGACAATATGAGTTTCATTCAGGAATTCAAAGAATTCGCGATGAAAGGAAACGTCATCGATATGGCGGTGGGCGTCGTCATCGGTGGGGCTTTCGGCAAGATCGTAACCTCGCTCGTAAGCGACATCATGATGCCGGTTTTAGGACTTCTTACGGGAGGGATGAATTTTACCGACCTTAAGATCGTGCTAAAAGAAGCGGTGGGGCAGACCCCCGCCGTTACGATAAACTACGGCTCGTTTATCCAGGTAACGGTCGATTTTATAATCATCGCATTTTGTATATTCTGCGCGATCAAGGCGATCAATAAGCTTAAAAAGCCTGCTCCTGCGCCGGAGCCTGCCGCACCTGCGGAGCCTAGCGAAGAGATTAAACTTCTTACCGAGATAAGAGACCTGCTTAAAAAATAGGTCGCGGCGATGCTTGAGAGAATTCCTTATTTCAAAGCTCTAAGCGCAGCGCAAATCGATCGTTTGGAGCAGATTAGCATCCATAAAAGCTACAAAAAGGGCGAAATTTTATTTTTCGAGGGCGAGCGCTCGCAGTATCTATTAATCCTGCTAAAAGGAATTTTAAAAATCTATAAAACCTCCGCAAAGGGGCGTGAGATCCATATGCGTGAGATCCGCCCCATCTCGCTCGTGGCGGAGATGGTAAATTTCGAAGAGACGAGCTATCCTGCAAGTGGCGTGTTTTCGACAAACGGCGAGGTGCTAAAGATCGATTATGAAAAATTTAAAAACGAGTTTATGAGCGATCCTAAAATTTGCCTGGAGCTTTTAAAATCGATGTCTGAGAAGATCCGCGCGCTAAATGCGGTCTTTGATAATCAAGTCGTGCTTAGCTGCGACGGCAGGATCGCTAAGTTTATCAACGAGAATTTCGATATTTTTATGAGCACGAAATACACTAGAATAGCCAGAATTCTAAACGTGACTCCCGAAACATTTTCGCGCACTATCACTAAATTTAAAAAGAGTGGCGCGCTAATTTTGGACGATAAGCAAGAAATCACGGGCTTTGATAAAGATAAGCTGGACGAGTATATCCAAGGCTAGAGTTTGAAAAGCGCCTATATTTTTCCGATCGTCGGCACCGTTTTATTTCTGTTTTTTAATCTTTACGTCTACAGATCGATCAACGCGCGCTTTACGCCATATAAAAATTTCGTGATCTTCCGCCCTGCCTTGAGCTTGCTTTGCATAGCTTTGGCGATTTTAGATGCGATATTTTTTGCGGGTTTTGGGCTTAATGGAAGCTTTAAAAACGAGCTGCTCTATAAACTATGCGTATTTTGCATGGCAGCGTCCTTTTCGCTCTTTTTTATCTGCCTTGCTTACGATGTGCTAAGCGCCGCTGCGCATGTGGTTAAATTTAGCCAAAACAGGCGAAAATTTTTAAAAACCCTTATCGACATAACCTTCGTGATAATGGCGTTTAGCTATATTTTTAAGGGGCTTTATAATGCACTAAAAATTCCAAAAATCACCGAGCGCGAAATAAAAATCAAAAACTTAGCTCGCGAGCTAAGCTTCGTCGTTATTTCGGACGTGCATCTGGGCGAGTTTTTGAAAAAGGAGTTTTTGCAAGGCGTCGTAGCGCAGATAAACTCGCTAAGTTTCGACGCGCTGCTGATCGTGGGCGATATGTTTGATCTACGCTCGGATGAGCTCGGGGATATTTTGCAGCCTCTTGAGGCGATCAAAAAGCCTATCTTTTTCGTCGCGGGCAACCACGAGTATTACCGCGGCGACGCAATCGGACTTATCGCGGCGATGCAAAAAGCGGGCGTGCGGGTACTGCAAAACGAAAGCGTGGAATTTGAAGGGCTAAATTTAATGGGCGTGCACGATCTTAGCGGCTTTCGCTTCGGATACATGCAGCCCGATCTAAGCACTGCGCTAGCGCAGGCAGATCCCGATAAGCCTAAAATTTTACTCGCGCATCAGCCCAAATACGTCGTGGACTTCGTGCGCGACGAGGTCGATCTGTGTATCTGCGGACACACTCACGCGGGGCAAATTTTCCCATGGACGCTTTTGGTGCTGCTTAGCCAGAAGTATCTTTACGGGCTGTATAACGACGGGCTGAAGCAAATCTACGTAAGCAGCGGCGTAGGGTTTTGGGGCCCGCCGATAAGGGTCTTTGCGGATGCCGAGATCGCGCTGCTTAAGCTTAGAAAGGCATAGATGAGAAGTTTTATTTCGAGGATTTTCGGGATTATCGCCGCGGTGAAATTCCCTAAATTTATACAAAATTTTATCAACTGCAAATATGTGGAATTTTTCAAAATCGATATGAGCGAATTTGATCCGCCGCAAAGCTACGCGAGTTTAAACGCGCTTTTTACTCGCCGCTTGCTGAGTCCGCGCGAGATAGCGGCAGACGAGACAGCTTTTATAAGCCCTAGCGACGGCGTGATCTTTGAGAGCGGATGCTGCGCCGATATGCGAGCTTTTAGCGTAAAGGGTTGCGAATACAGCCTTAGCGAGCTGCTGGGGCGCACGTTTACTGCAAGCGAAAGCGGCGGAGCGGTTAAAAATTTAGATGACGGGGCGGTTACTACGAACGGGAGCGGCGAGGTTGGAACCGGATACGCAAAAGATGCCGGCGCAAGGATGAAATTTCGCGCCGCGCAAGCGAAAATCATAAGCGACGAAAGCGGCGCAACTTATGCCGCAAGCGGCGTGCAGGCTGAAATTTATAGCGATGAAAGCGGTGCGAGCCGCGAAACGAACGCAGAGGACGCCCAAGGCGGCGAAAATACAAGCGGCGTAAATTTAAGCTACGCAAACATCTATCTAAGCCCGCGTGATTATCATCATTATCACGCGCCGTGCGATCTGAGCGTGCTGCAGGCACTTTACATACCTGCTGATCTTTACAGCGTGGCGAAGAAATTTTTACTTAAAATTCCAAACCTCTACGCAAAAAACGAGCGCGTTATTTTGAAGTGTAAAATGCGAAACGGCGGGATTTTGTGGATGGTTTTCGTAGGCGCTTTAAACGTCGGCAAGATGAGATTTGATTTCGATACGCAGATACAGACGAATGCGTGCGCAAACAGGGAGGGAGCGTTTTACGAATATGAAAATTTAAGCTTTAAAAAGGGCGATCATTTGGGAAATTTCGAGCTGGGCTCGACGATCGTGCTCGTAGCGCAAAGCGAGTTTTTGAAATTTAGCATTTCGTCCGAGACCGCCGTAAAATTTTCACAAAAAATCGGCGAACTAGGCAAATTTTAGTAAATTTTTATCTAAAATTAGATATTTTCCGTTTAACTAAAATTAATTTTATTTAAATTTGGCTATAATCATCTCACTTTAAATCAAAGGATTTAACATGAAAAATTTAAAAGCTTTTACGATGATCGAGCTTGTTTTCGTCATCGTCGTTTTAGGTATTTTGGCGGGCATCGCAGTGCCTAGATTAGCCGCTACGCGCGACGATGCTACGATCGCTAAGATGCGTGGAGATATCGCCGCCATTAGAAGCGGACTTTCGCTGGTTAGAAGCGAGAATATGATGAGGGGCGTGACCACATGGCCTGCTTTGGAGGGCTCGGACAACGCCACTCTTTTTGACGGCGTTTTGCAGCAACCTATCTATCCTATGAGAGATGGCGGTAGGAACGGCTGGGCTTTGGTTACGAACGGCAATGCTAACGCAACGTCTACATATAGGGCTAGCGTAGCGGGCAAGAGTACTACTTTTGATTACTATCCGACATCGGCTTTGGCTACGGCAGCGGGTAGAAACGTAGGTTCATTCGACTGCGATCACAAAGACGAGCTTTGCCAATCCTTAGCTCAATAGCTAAATGCTCTATTATGAAGTTGCGGTTTTGGGCGCCAGCCTAAAGCCGCTTACTTATAGTTTAAATTTTAAAATCCCAGCTTATCAAATCGTATCCGTTCCCATAAAATCAAGTATCAAATCCGCCGTAATTCTGCGCGAGGTTGCAAAGCCGAGCTTCAAAACTAAGAAAATTTTAGAGATTTCGCAGCTTAAATTTACGCAGTTTCAAATTATACTAGCAAATTTTATAGCGCATTATTATGTTTGCGAAAAGGGCGTTGCATTCGGGATCTTTGAGCCTTCAAGTGAGACGACGCAGAATTTGCGGAATTCGCAGGAGGATCCTACGACCGAGCGGAATTGCGCTTGCGAGCAAATTCCCGTTAGTGAGTTGGTCTCCGCTTGCAAACAAGCTTCTACCCGCGAACAAAATTTTATTTTCGAGCAGGATTCCATCACCACACAAAATTCTACGCTCGATGGGAATTTTAATGCCACACACAATTCCGCCTCAATTCAAAATTCTGAATTGAGGAGGAATTCTACTACCGCAGAAAATTCTGTTACCGTCATAAATTCCGTCATCGCGCCAAATTCCATGCAAAAGCAAAATTTAAAGCGGGCGCCAAATTCTATCTCGCAAAATTTGGCGTCAAATTCCGCCCCTGCGCAGAATTCTATCCAAGAGCAGGGCTTTGTCAATGAACTAAATTCCGCCTCAATTCAAAATTTCGCATTGATTCAAAATTCTGCCGCCATGAAGACCGCCATAAATTTTGTTACCGCGCCGAGTTCGGCACACAAACAAAATTTCGCTATCGCGCAAAATTCGATCCAAGAGCGGGATTTTACCGAGAGAGAGAATTCCATTTCGATTCAAAATCCTACTTCAGCGCAAAATTCCATCTCAATTCAAAATTCCGACGCCGCGGCGCAAAGCCCCGCCCCGCCGTCGCTATCTCCGCTTCAAATAGGTAAAATTCCAAACCTCACCCCCGCGCAGGAGCAAGCGCGTAAATTTGCCGAAGCCAACGAGACGTCGCTGATTTTCGGCGATACGGGCAGCGGCAAGAGCGAAATTTATATCGCGCTGATCGCGCAGGCGCTCGCTGCGGGCAAGCAGGCGCTGTTTTTGATGCCCGAGATTTCGCTCACGCCGCAGATGACGAAGCGGCTACAGAGCTATTTCGGCGAGCGGCTCGGCGTCTGGCACTCCAAAATTTCGCCCAAAAAAAAGCGCGAAATTTTAGAAAAATTTAACGCAGGCGAGATTCGGCTCATCGCGGGCGCTCGCTCGGCGCTATTTTTGCCCTTTAGCGATCTAGGCCTCATCGTCGTGGATGAGGAGCACGACGACAGCTATAAATCGGCCGCCGCGCCGCGCCTAAATGCCCGCGACGCCGCGATTTTCGTCGGCAAAAAGCTTGGCATCCGCGTGGTTTTGGGCTCCGCGACGCCCGCGCTTAGCACCTACGCGAAGCAGCCGCATTTCCGCCTGCGCGGCACCTATTTTAGCAGCGCTAAGCGCTTCATTTTCGATGAGAGCGAGACGGGGCTGAGCCCTAAAATTTTAACCGAGATCGGGCGCAGCCTCGAAGCGGGCAAGCAAGCGGTCGTGTTTTTGCCGACGCGCGCGAACTACAAATATATGGTTTGCGAAAACTGCGGGCAGATCGTGCGCTGCCCGTTTTGCGCCGTCGGGATGAGCTACCACGCGGACGCTGCGGCGCTAAAGTGCCATTACTGCGGCTTTAGCACGTTTTACAGGGCGTCTTGCGAAAACTGTGGCGGCGAGGTGATGCAGGCGCGCAAGATCGGCACCGGCGAGCTTGCGGCACAGCTTGCGGCGCGTTTCCCAAGCGCCCGCATCGCAAAATTTGATCGCGACGAGATTACCACGCAGCGCAAGCTTGAGGCGCTGCTCAATAACTTCAACGCCCATAAAATCGACATTCTGGTGGGCACGCAGATGCTTAGTAAGGGGCACGATTACCATGGCGTCGATCTTGCGGTGATAATGGGGATCGACGAGCATCTGAGCTATCCCGATTTTAGGGCGCGTGAAAAGACGCTGGCGCTTGCGATGCAGGTGGCTGGCCGCGCGGGCCGCTCGGGGCAGGGCAGGGTCGTCATACAGACGCGCCAGAGCGGCTTTTTTAGGGATTATATCGAAAACTACGACGATTTTTTGCGCGACGAAGCGGAGTTTCGAGAAGGGTTCTATCCGCCGTATATGCGGCTTTTACGCGTGCTGATCTCGCATAAAAATGAAAAGGCGGCGAGCGAGATAATGAACGCCGCGCTTGAGCTTTTACGTCGTAAACAGTCGGGAAGTAACGCGTTTGCACCGCGTGACGGGCTGGATGCTAGGAGAGCAAATTTAAGCGCTTTAAATTTACAAAATTCTGTGCAGCAGAGCGGCAAACAAATATCAAATTTTAAATTTCAAAGCTCGGATCTGTGCGGGGACGATGCAAATTTAAACCGCCAAAACGCTTCAAATTTGAAAAATGCTGCGCAAATTTCAGCTTGTGACGCAGGCGCAGACAGCGTAAATTTAAAGCTTGAAAGAAACGGTGCCGCGCAAAATTTTATAAATTTAGCGGCCGAAAATACTGCCGAAAATTCTGCGCAGTATTTGAAAGAGAAGACGAGCGAGAGCTTTGAGATCATCGGCTACGGCAAGGCGGGTATCGCCTATATCGCGTCGAAATTTCGCTTTGAAATTCTGCTGCGCGCTAGCTCGCACGTGCCGCTGATCAACGCCGCGCGCGCGCTTGAGCATCTGCCCGTCGAGATCGATATGGACCCTGTAAGCTTCGGCTAAGCGCGATTTATAAAATTTTATCGACATAAGCCTTGCCCGCAAAATTTTGCGCAACGGGGCGATGAATTTATGCTAGAAAATAGATTTTGGCGGCGGTAGGTCTTGCCGTCTTATAATTTAAAAAGGCAACGATTTGAAAAAACTACTTAGAAATTTTATGATTTTTGTAGGGTTTATCTTTATGTTATACACCTCCTATTTTCTATATTTTTATTCTAAAAGAGCCGAGTATGCGGCTATTTTATTGCAAAAGGCGCTTAGGTATGAAGAGGAATTTTTTACTGAGAAAACACAAAATTTAGACCCGTCTGAGCAGATTGAGCTACGGCATGAGTTTGAAAAAGAGAAATTAAAGCTAGAAAAATATTGCAGCGATGCCATAATAAACGGCGATAATGATCATTGCAAAGTTTATTACAACCTCGATTTCGACTATATTCATTTTTACGACGGGCGAAATCAAGATATCGCGCTGGGCTACGACTTTGATAACGAAAGCATCGAGTTTTATAAAAAGCTATCAGATCACTATGATTACAAAGGCAAAAAATGCAGATCGCGCAGGGTATACAGCGAACACCATGCGACATTTGCGATTGATAATTTTGAGTATGCGACGTTTTGGTTGGGAGATCATGGCGAATTTACCCTAAAAGATCCATATATTCATGAATGTGAATAAAATTGATCGGTAATTTAAACATCGAAAGCCTGCCGTATAGATCGGCGGTATATGCATAAATTCATATTTGTGCGGATATGATAATGTATTTTATACTTTGATTAAGTAATTATGTTGTATAAGCTTATAAAACCGATAACAAAAAACGCTTTTAAGATTCCAAAAGCCCATTTAAGGAGCAAGGGATGCAAATTCGTGCTTTTATTTTAGCGATCTTGTTTGCCGTATCGTTCGCAAAAGCGAACGATATAAAGCATCCATCGATGCCATGGCAACTGGAACCTATTTTATGGAAAATTCAAGATAAAAAAGTTGTAAGAAAAGCCCTCCACGAACCTATGATCCGGGGTGCAACTACCTTTAATGGCAAGAGTTTTTATTTTTTTACGATAGAAGATAATGCAACGCTCAAAAAAGAATACGAAGAGCATTTATCAAAAGAAAGAGACTTCTGCAACGACTTTTACGATGATCTGTTCGAATGGAAAAATATAAGCGTAATCAAGCCTCTGGTTTTTGATACGACGGATTACAACAACCCAGTTTTAAAGAAAAATATGGGCGATTGCTGGTATATGGATATGAATAAAACGATTAAAGACGGCTTTAGCGGGCGCGGATTTACATTGTATAAATTTGATAATAAGCTTTTGTATATTATGATTTATAAAACCACTCCTTATATATATCAGACGGATGATTTCGCAAATCTTGCTTACATTTTAGATCCCAAAGAGTGTAGTAAAATCACAAAAGATCCTCGTAGCAGGGTAAATTTGGAGATTCCAGGCAATATCATATATAAACCGCGTCTGTTTTATGCCGAACCGATACGTTATAAAGATATAGACTATCTACTTTTCATAGATTTCGACAATACGCACAGCGGTCAATTACTAAACGTCGCAATCAGGAAATTTAAAGACGGTATTTTGCAAATGCCTGTTTGTAGCAATTCATACTTAAATACGAAGCTTTATCGATAGGAGCGGATATGTGGGTTCATATTTTCATCTTAATGATCGCATTCGTACTATTTGCGAATGCAAACGATGTAAGCGATACGGAAATTCCTTTTGATTTAAAAATAGCTTTATGGAAAGCTAATGATAGGAAAGTAGTAAGAAGCAATCCTTCCGGTATGGTAGAAGGAGAAACCACTTTCAACGGAAAAACCGTTAGCTTTTGGCAAATAGATAGAAATACAACGCTCAAAAAAGAATATGAAGAGCATTTATCAAAAGAAAGAGACTTCTGCAACGACTTTTACGATGATCTGTTCGAATGGAAAAATATAAGCGTAATCAAGCCTCTGGTTTTTGATACGACGGATTACAATGACCCCGTTTTAAAGAAAAATATGGGCGATTGCTGGTATATGGATATGAATACAACGATTAGAGACGGCTTTACGGGGAGAGGATTTACGTTATATAAATTTGATAATAAGCTTTTGTATATTATGACGTATAGAGAAGATTTTCGGCAATACGAGATGTCTTTTGCAAATTTTTATGTATATTCTAGATCCGCAAGAGTGCAGTAAAATTATAAAAGACCCCTCATACGATTCATATTATAGCAGGATAGATTTTGAGGATTATCGAAACAAGATCGCAGGAGATACTCTGATTTATTTCGGACCGATAAAATATAAGAGCGAAGATTATCTACTTTTTATCGATTCCGTAAATTTAATAAACGGTCTTAAAGCGGTTTTTATTAAAATTAGCAAATTTAAAGACAAAGTTTCGCAAACATCCGTTTGTAGAAATTTGTATTTAAATACGAAAATTTACCATTAACGAGTAAAACATGCAATGCATTCAGTTGCCGTTGATAACTTTAAGTATGTAAAATTTTGGTTGGGAAATTGCGGCGAATTTACCCTAAAAGATCCTTTTATCGCTACGGTTTTGGGCCGCTTATTTTTGCTTCCATATCTGCGTTTTTAAAATTTTGTTTGGATTTTACGCCGCTGCACATATCCTTTGCTCGCCCTTTTTCGATATACAGCGCCTACTCCTCGCTTCCCTCCGTTCGCACGATCAAGCTTTTTGGAAGGCGAAATTTCTCGATTATCTCGCACTCCTTGGCGCGCATCTGCCCGTTGTCGCTCTCGTGATCAAAGCCTAACACATGCAGCAAGCCGTGCGTAAAAAGCAGCGCCGTCTCGTCATCCCTGCCGTGCCCCAGCTGCGCGGCTTTCAGCTCTACGAGGTCTAAATTTATCACAACCGAGCCGAGCAGCACGGGAGCGAAATTTCCGCCGTTAAAATTCCAATTTTTTAAATTTTTATCGTTAGAATTTTCGCTCTCGGAATTTTTGGTATTAAAATTTTCGCTGGCGGAATTCGCAGCATTAGAATTTTCGCTCGCAAAATTCGCGGCGCCTGTATTTTCACTAGCGGAATTCGCAGCGTTTAGAATTTTGGCGCCGCTGTTTTCATGCGCGGAATTCTCCTCGCTCAAATCCTCGCCGAAGCCCGCAAACGCTGCAGGATCGAGTGGAAAGCTCAGCACGTCGGTCGTCTTATCGATGCCGCGCGTTTGCGCGTTTAGCTGCCGCATCTCCTCGCCGCGCACGAAAATTAGCTCGACGCTCCCTCCGCCCAGCTCCGCCGCGATAGCGTCCAAAATTTCGGGATAGGGCTGTTCGCAAAGTATCATTTTTACCGCCTTTTTATAAAATTTTCGTATAATTTTAGCAAAAAAAGGACGAAAATGAGAGCTTTATGCGTGATCAGCGGCGGCATGGACAGCGCGACCTGCGCCTATATTGCGAGGCGCGAAGGTTACGAGATCGTGGCGCTGCACTTTGACTACGATCAGCGCACGATGGGCAAGGAGCGTGAGTGCTTCGGTAAAATTTGCGACGATTTGGGGGTCGCAAAAAGGCTGATTTTAGACGCTCGCTTCATCGCGCAGATCGGCGGTAGCGCCCTTACGGACGGCACTTTGCCGATCAGGAAGGGCGCGGCGGAGCTTTGTGGCGCGGCAAATTTTACCGGCGCCGAGATTGACAGTGCGGCAAATTCCAAGAGCGCTCGCCTAGACGGGCAAAATTCTATCGCGGCAAATTCTATTAATGCCGAGACTGGCGGGCAAAATTTTGCTGCGTCAAATTTCTCGACGAGCTCCGCGGATGCTACGCTCGGTGCAGATTCGGCGCGGAGCAGCTGTACGCAGAGCGGTGAAATTTTAATGCAAGACGCTGAAATTTTACTAGAGGGCGATGAGCTTTCGCTGCAAGACATTAAAATTTTAGCCTGCGACGATAAAATTTTATCGCAGGGCAGCGAAATTCTGGTTCAAGAAGGTGAAATTTCACTTCAAAGCGGAGCCGAGCCGCAGCAGGGCGATAAAATTCCACTTAAGCACGCAGAGGGTGAAATTTTACCTCAAAGCCAAAACAATCAAATTTCATCGCCAAGCCGAAGCGATAAAATTCCGCTGCCAGGCGGCGAGAGCGCGTTTTCAGATCTGCCGAGCACCTACGTGCCGTTTCGCAACGGCGTGTTTTTGAGCATCGCCGCCGCGCTCGCCGAGAAGGAGCGCTGCGACGCGATCTTCATCGGCGTGGTGCAGGAGGACAGCAGCGGCTATCCCGACTGCAGCGCGGAGTTCATCGGCGCATTTGAGCGAGCGCTCGATCTGGGCACGAGCCGCGACTTTCATCCGCGCATCAAAACCCCGCTCGTGCACCTTAGCAAGGCGCAGATCGTCTCGCTGGCGCTTGAAATCGGCGTGCCGTTAGAGCTTACGTGGAGCTGCTACGAGCGCGAGGATGCTGCGTGCGGGCTTTGCGACAGCTGCCTACTGCGGCTTAAAGGCTTTGCTGGCGCCGGCGCGAAGGATAAAATCCCCTATGCGATAGAAGTTTAGGTACGCCGCGGCGAAATTTAATCGCGCCGCGGCAAAATTTACCGAGCCCGCGTAGCGTGTAATCCGCGTAGCGTTTAAATTTGAAATACTGCATGGTTTGCGGCAGGATTTAAACGCGCTGCGGCCTGCACTTTGGCGCGCGCCGAGCTGTGGCTGTAAATTTAAACTGCGCTTCGGAATTTGAAAAATTTTAATGCGAGCGTTGCATGCGGTTTGAGGCGAAAATCAATTATAAATTTAACCCTACGATATATTTATTAGCGCATAGGCGGATATAAACATATCGTAGTATAATCCGAGAATTAAATTTTAAGGAGGAGAGAATGGCGTTTGAAAATGCTATCATCACTAAAAAGGATGATGAAAAGTACGGGTTGAGTAAAATTTTTTATCAATATAGTCCGTATTATGAAGAACTACCTAGAAATTTTGTTGTTGATAGACAAAAAGATATTTGGTTTCTTTTAATTAAAAGACTACCAAATGAAGGGTATGATTATGGTTATGGGAGCAAAAAGCTATGGAGGCTTTATATTCAAGGAAATAATTTAGATATTCTTTTGGACTACGAATATGATCAAGAAGTGGATGGACGCAAATTTCAAAGGGTGTGGAAAATTATCGAGGTGAATGTTATAAATTCTATTATTCCAGATAATGAAGTTATTAAAATATTGAGAGATATTTTGATTGATTTTAAATTTAGACCAGGCTGGGAGGGTAAGGATGATTTTAGTGTAGCATTAATAGATGTAAGAAAGGAAAAATAAAGTGGCGTTTGTAGCAGAATATATTTCGAAAGAGGACTTAAAGAAATATGATATTATAAATCGTGTAGATCAGTGCTTGGCAAAATATCATTATGATTCACAGGAGCCCAATGAAATAAAGTGGTTGAACTGGGTCATCGACAGGCAAAGAGATATTTGGCTTATCTTTGTTTGTAGCCCACATCTACCGGATCCAAGAGACGGATATACTGGAGAGGAGATTTGGCTGCTTTATTATAAAGGTAGAGAAATCGAGCTTGATATAAGGCGAATTTATGATGAGACAACGAGTAAATATTTCACGGAAAATCCATTTAAGGTCAAATATAAATTCCAAAGCGTAAATTCTGACATTGGAGATATTTCGATAGACGAGCTTTATAAAATTTTAAATGAAGCCTTATCCGAGTATGGTAGTGGCGGTATTGAAAATAGGGAATATGTTCCAAAAGAACACGAAGTCGTAACTTTTCTGCACGATTAAGAAAGTGCAAAAAATGACAAGCCAACAAAGCTGATCAAATTTTAGCAGATATTGCAAATGGTAAAGATATGCGCACCAGTAGCGGCGCCAAGGTAACCGCTGAAAATTTTGAGAAATTTTTTCTAAACGATATGGTTGGGAGACTAGGCATTAAAAGCGAAGGCGATATCTACGAGCATATAAGCGAATATAAATATGTCGTAGATATAATTAAATATTAAATTTAAGGAGTAGAAAGTGGCGTTCGTTGCGGAATATATTTCGAAAGAGGATATTGAGAAATATGGCGTTATTGACATAGTAAATAGCTCCAGGGCAAATTTTGGTGAACTTCCATTGGGCGATCAACGTATAGAGCAGCTTGATTGGGTCATCGATAGGCAGAGGGATATTTGGTTTATCTTTGTGTGTGATCCGCACCTACCGGATCCGCGAGATGGATTTACGGGTGAGGAGATTTATATTTTATGTTATAAGGGCAATGTTATTGAGCTTGATATAAGGCGAATTTATGACGAAACCACAAGTAAAATGCTAATCGATAATCCGTTTTTTATAAAATATAAGCTGGAAAATATAAATTCTAGCACTTATGGAATTTCGTTAGATGAGCTCTATAAGGTGCTTAATGAAGCTTTGATAGAATATGGAGAAAGTGGTATACACGGTAGAAAGTTCTTGCCAAAAGAACACGAAGTCGTAACTTTTCTGCATGATTAAGAAAGGATAAAAACGATAAACTAACAAAGTCGATCAAAATTTTAGCAGATATTGCAAACGGCAAGGACATGCGCAGCGGCACCGATGGCGGTGCGAGTACAAAAAATTTAGCAAAACGCGGCGCGAGCCTGAAACGCGATATGTAAATTTTAAAATTTTACTCAAATGCCGAGCGTAGATTTAGATGCGGGATGATCTCAAGCTCTGTGGGTGCGACAAAATCCTTTTTACGCAGCTTTTCTATCGCCGCGCGCGCGATCATAGCGGCGTTGTCGGAGCAAAATTTCATCGGCGCGAAAAGTATCTCGCAGCCCGCCCGCTCGCACAAATCAGTCAAAAGCCCGCGCAGATGTAGGTTCGCGCTCGCTCCGCCCACGACGCCGAAGCGCGCAAAGCGCCGCAGCTCAAAGATCCGCTGCAATTTATCCAGTATGTGCGCGCACGCCGCGTCCTCAAAGCAGCGCGCCAGATCGCGCATCGCCCGCTCATCTAGCTCGTCCGCCTCTTTTAGCTTCTCTATTTGCACGCGCACGGCGTTTTTAAGCCCAGAAAAGCTATACTCCAGCCGCCTGTCGCCCTTTAGCGGCACGGGCAGCTCAAACTTCGGCTCGCCGCCTTTTGCAAGCTCCTCGATGAGTGCGCCGCCCGGGTAGCCGAGGCCTAGCATCTTTGCGACCTTATCGAAGCTCTCGCCGAAGCTGTCGTCGCCCGTGGTCGCTAAAATTTCGATACCCCCCGCAGCGTCGATATCCAAAACCATCGTATGTCCGCCGCTAACAAGCAAAACGCCCATCGGAAATCGCGCCTCGCTGCCTAAAAACAGCGAGTAAACGTGGCCTATGAGATGATTTACGCCGATGAGCGGCAGATTTAGCGCGAGCGCGAGCGCTTTTGCCATATTCACGCCGCCGATCAGGCTCACGCTAAGCCCCGGGGCATTGGTCGCTGCGACGGCGCTAAGCTCGCTAAAATAGGGCTTTGCGCGCTGTAAAATCCGCGGTAGCGCCTCCGTATGCAGCCTCGCGGCAAGCTCGGGCACGACGCCGCCGTATTTGGCGTGATCAGCCTCCTGACTTATTTTTTCGTAAAATTTCAGCTCGAAACTGCGCTCATCCATCACTGCGACCGAGCTGTCGTCGCAGCTGCTCTCAATAGCAAGTATCACACAAAATCCTTAAAATTTTTCGCTCATTATACTCAAAAATCGGCGCTATGGAATAGATGAAATTTTAAAATTTAAAGCGGCGCGATCTAAATTTTTGTCTTTGTCGCGACATACTCCCGCTCGCGGGGCTAAATTTTAAAATGTGCCGTTCGGCTCGGTCGCGGTTTGTATGCCGCGTCGGGTAAAATTTCAGATAGATGAAATTTTAGCAGTTTAAATTTAGCGAGCAAATTTAAAAAGGCCTTTGGATTTTAAAGCTCCAAAGGCCGTTGTGATTAAATTTAGCGGCAAATTTAAAGGCTAAATTTCGGGCTCTTGCTCTTGTTTTTTCTCGCCGCTTGGGATCGCCGTATCGTACCAATCAAGCTTGCGCGTAAAATACATCACTAGCGAAATCACCGCGAATATCATCAGGCTTCCCATTAATAGGGCGTAGTCCTCGGAATTTAAGATGACGTAGAGGATCGCGTAAGAAACGAGCTGAACGCAGGTGATGAAAATGCCCCAGCGCGCGCCTTTAAAAATCGCGCTCGCGTAGAAAAATACTATCGCGCTTACCGCGATCGCCGAGATGGCGTAGCTGATCGCAAAGCCGATGTGTTCGGAGAGCGAAAGCACCAGCAGGTAGAAAACAACGTCCTCAAGCCCGATGAGCAGATACTGGATCGGGTGGATGCGCTCGTGAGTATAAACCTCGCACAAAAAGATCGCCAAAAACGGCACCGCTAAGAATAACAGAGCGTAATCCGTGCAGCGCTTAATCAGCGAGTAGTTGTTCACGGGCTCGATGAAGCCGATGCTTACGGCGTCATTTCTATCGTCGTTGCTGCGCCAGTTCGTCATAGCGACGCGGACATCTTGATCTACAAGCCACGCAGGAGCAATGCCTGCGGCTAAGCCTGTAACTTCCCACGAAGCTTTAAAACCGCTAGCGCTTACCTCGCGCGATTTGGCGATAAAGCCGCCACCAAAGCTAGGCGATGCCCAAGTAGAGCTAATTTCAAAACGGCTATTTTGCGCGATCGGAGCTAGATGAAGTGCCTCGCCGCCTTGGATTTTAAGCGTGCCGCTGATGCTAAAATCAGACGACAGCGCGGAAGCGGGGAGCTTGTAGATTAGGCTTCGATCGAAAATTTTAGCCTCGGTGTTGCCGTGATATTGCTTAAGCTCCTTGCCGTTTAAGCTTAAAGCGGGGGAGGCGGTGAAGGATTTTTGATTGCCTACGCCGAGCACTAGCACGGCTTCGTCGAAATTTAGCCGCGCAGGATCGACGCCGAGCTCGGTATAGTTTATCGCCTCAAAGTCCGCTTTTAGCGCGAAGTCGCCGTTATATATCGGAACGCGAAAAATTCCGCGCTTTAAATAGGTGGGGTCGATCTCCGCCGCGAGGGAGTAATTTTTAGGTACGATGATGAAATTTTTCTCTACGCGCCTTTTTATGAGCTCGTTGTTACTTTTGTCTATCGCTTCGATTATCTCTGCGTAGGGCACTACAATCGCAAGACCCTGGATTTGCAGCTCGCCGCCCACCGGCGTGAGGATCGAATCCTGCGCGAGCTGCTTGGTTTCGGAGCGCGAGTAGGTGAGGTTATCGATAAAGCTTAGCGGAATTAGCAGCAGCAAAAGCAGCACTAAAACTATGAACGGTTTCGTCCAAAATGCGCCGCGAATGGCGTTTTTAGTATAATTTAACAAAGGCTCTCCTTTTAAGTAGAATTTAAAACAGAATTTTAACGATGAAGAGTAAACGGACGGCACTTGAAGCGGGAGGAATTTTATAAATTCTAAACGAGTTTCGGATGTGAAGTGCTGCGGATATCGCTTTGAATTTTGGGAATTTCGCCGCAAGCTAGAATTTCATTGCGAATGAGAATTTTGCTATTCGCAAGAATTTTACGAGAAAAATTTTTGTTAGTAGAATTTAAAAGCTTGAAATTCTAAGTCTAAGAATTTCAAATTTATAAAACCCTAGGAATTTTGAAATTCCAAGGGCTTTGAATTTTTAAAATTTCGCTGCTTTAGCGTGCAAAATTTCGTGCCGTCATATCGCGTAAGCTTTAAAATTTATACGCCACGCTTAGCTTGAAATTCCGTCCAGGCTCCCAGTCGATAGCGTTTGAATCACCGGTGAAATCGGCACTGCGCTGTGAGTGCGACGCGTAGGCTTTATCAAAGAGATTGTAAACGCCCGCGTTGATCTCAAGCCCTTTAAATCGCCCGCTATCCGGAGCGTAGGTCACATATAGATCGTGAACCGCATAGCTAGGCACCTTGGTTTTTTCGTCGCTATCTGCGGAGGCTACGTTTTTGGAGTCGAAAAAGAGCAAGTTATAGCCCAGCAGTAGATCCGCCGCAGAGATTGCGTACTCGGCATTGAAGGTGTATTTATCGCCATAGTCGCGGTAGCCGATGATGTTTGAGCTTAGATAGCCCGAGCCGCTGCGCACGCGGTCTTTATATTCTACGTGCTGGTGGGTGTAACCCGCAGCAAGGCTCAAATCATCTAATATTAATCTTGCGAAAAGCTCGACGCCGTCAATGTCCGCACCGCCTGCATTAGCCCTACATAAGGTATTTGCTGCGCCTCCCGGGCAGCCGATAACGCCGCTGCGAGCGTTGTTATCTACGATGAGATTTTTATATTCCGTTCTGAAATACTTCGCAGTTAGGCTTACTGAGGAGTTTTCTGCTAGATCGCTTTTGTAGCGACCGCCTATTTCGTAGGCGTTACCCGTAGTGGCCTTTAAATTTTCATTGGCCATCCAGCTTAGTGGTCTGCCGCGGCTAGTACCCGCAGCCATCATGCTCTCCATTACGTCAGGTCCTCTAAATACTCGCGCATAGCTCGCAAATGCCCCAAATCCTGCGCCGATCTCGTAATCAAGCGCCAAGGCGGGGCTTACTTCGTTGAATTTATATTTGTAGCTAGAGATATTAGCACCTCTGCCGTTGTAAGTCTTTAGCTCGTGCCTTTCGTAGCGCACGCCGGGAGTTACCGTAAGCCCGCCGTAGCGCATAGCATCCTCGATATAAAAGCTATAATTATCGACCTTCTCGGGGCGTAGATTACCGGGCTTAACGTAGTTTTCGGAGCGGTAGTAATCAAAGCCGTAGCGTAGCGTATGAGCCAGATCGCCCGTTTCAAATTTACTCTTAGCGCCGATTTTGCCGCCTTTGGTCTCGACGCCCCATTTTACGTTCGTTGAAGTCGATCCGATGCGTTGATGCTTGGTGTAATATCCCGTGATGTCGAGCTCTAGCAGGTCGCTTGGATTATACGTGTATTTGATCGTGTATGTATCGCGCTCGTATTTGCGGTTATCCAGCTGTCCGTTTAGCCATGAGCCGAATTCTGGGCGCAAAGGATACAAGCCTTTATACTGCATATGCTCGGTAGAGAGTGAAATTTTATGAAAATCCAAAAAGCTATAGCCCGCTTTTAATAAATAATTTATATCGTTGCCGTCGCCGCCCGTAGGCTTGCCGTTGCCCGATTCGCCGAAGCCGTATCCGTAGTGCTTAAACGCAGCAAGCATATCTAGGCTATCAAACGCCCTGCCGTAGAGTATCGCGCTTTGCGAATAGCCCTCGTTATTGCTCGTATAGCCCACTTTGAGCTTGGCGCCGATATCCTGACCGTCCTCAAGCATGTCAGAAGCGTCTACCGTCCTGAAGGCAACTGAGCCGCCCAAAGCGCCCGAGCCGTTCACGACCGAGCGCGCGCCTACATCGACCTCTACGGCTTTGATAAGATCAGGATCGATTAGTAAATCGGCGTTGTGATGAAAAGTATTGCCGTTTTGCTTCGCGCCGTCAATCGTGATATTTAGACCGCGATCGCTCACGCCGCACATATAAATTTTTTGATTCATGCCGTTAGTGCCACCCACATAAACGCCTGGGATGTCGCGAAATACGTCTTTGACGAGCGTAGCGTTGCGAGTATTGATTTTGACATCATCCACGATGCTAGGCGTGCTAGAATCGCTAGTAACTTCGATTACGCCCAGGCTTTGCGTATTTGAATCCTTGCTTTTGGATGCGTCCGTAGCGCTTGATTTCTCGTCTACTTGTGCGCTTAAGCAAAGAACTGCGCACAAGGACAAAGCCAGATGAAATTTTTTCATACGAAACTTCTAAATGATAATTAAGATTAAAAAACGGCAAATAATATAAAATTAATCCTTTATTTCATATTGATTATCAAAACATTTTAAAATCATTAGAATTTTATCTCCGAATGCTTTATTATCATTAAATAAAGCTAAATGATAAAATATAATTTAAATATCGATCATCAAAATTTTAGTAAAAATTAAATCTACTTTTGATAAAATCGCTCATTTTTTGGCAAGGCACTTTGCTGAATTTATAAAAATTTTTAAAATTTTTAAGGAGAGCTTATGGGCATTATGGAATTTTTGGCGCATTACGTGGATTACATTATCTTTGCGATCCTCGGATTTATGAGCTTTTTAGTCGTGTGGTTTACTATCGAAAGGCTGCTTTTTTATTCGAAGGTTAAGGCGAGCGATTACAAAAGCAAGGCGCTATATGAAGAGGCTCTGACAAAAAATTTAACGACGCTTTATATTGTTTATTCAAATGCTCCGTACATCGGTCTTTTAGGTACTGTTATTGGCATTATGATCACATTTTTTGATATGAGTACTGCAAGCGGTATCGATACCAAGGCTATCATGCAAGGTCTCTCGCTTGCCCTTAAAGCTACGGCTACCGGTCTAGTCGTCGCCGTACCTACGCTCATCATCTACAACGGCTTCGTCCGCAAGGTAGATGTGCTTCTAAACCGCTACGATGAGGTTAAATAAATGAGCATTCCTAGACGAGACGGGCTAAATATCGTCCCGTTCATCGACATTATGCTGGTGCTGTTAGCGATCGTGCTTAGTGTCTCGACTTTTATTGCGCAGGGGCATATTAAGGTAAATCTTCCATCTTCTTCAAGCTCGCAAAATCCGCAAGAGGATAAAAAAGTTACCATCAAAGTGGATAGCGAATCTAAAATTTATCTAGACGATGTCGCAATAAGCGAGGATGAGCTTGAGGAAAAAATTGCCGCGCTCGATAAAAACGATCTTGTCGTGTTGAAAAATGATAAAGACTCGAAATTTTCCTCTTTCATTTCGATCATGGATGTCCTAAAAAAGGCAGGCCATGAAAAATTTGCGATCGTGACCGAAAAAGAGCAATGAATAAAGATAGCGCAATAGGCTTCATTGTATCTTTGGTGCTGCATTGCATCATCGCTGTAGGTGTTTTTGTTCTTTTATCGTCGGCACCGAAGCCGCCTAGCATGCCCGATATGATAGCCTTTTCCATCGATAGCATAATGGATGAGGCCAAGCAGGGCGATATCTCCGATGAACCCAATATCCCGCCTCATTCCGATCAGTCCGAACCAGATCCTGAGCCCGAGCCCATTCCGCCGGAGCCCGAACCGGAACCAACTCCGCCTGAGCCAGAGCCAATACCGGAGCCCGAGCCGATTCCTGAACCGGAGCCTATACCAGAGCCTGTAGTCGAAAAACCAAAACCGGTCGAAAAGCCTAAGCCAAAGCCGGTAGAAAAACCAAAACCGATCGAAAAACCTAAGCCGAAAAAAGAGCATAAAGTTCAAAGCAGCGATAAGAATTTAACGGCAAAATTTGACCCGACAAAGCCTATTTCGCTGGGTAGCGGCGGGGGCGGCGGCTCCAGTAGTGCAGGTGGTGGTAGCGACGCTATAACAAGCCGCGGAGATCCTAGCAATAGCGATGTCGGCAAGAAAATTTTCGCCATCATTTCTCGCTACGCGCAGTCGCACTATCCAAAAAATGCGCAACGTATGCGTAAAATCGGCGTCGTAGGCGTGCACTTTACCTATACGGCAAGTGGCGATGTTAAGGGTCTTCGCGTTACGTCTTCCTCGAATGTCGATTCGCTTGATGAGGGCGCGTTAAGCGCGGTCGAGCGCACAAAAGGCAGCTTTCCAAAGGTCGAGAAAGATATGGAATTTAACTTTAGCATAAAATATACGCTAAATTTTAATTAGCCTTAAAGCTTCTACTAAAAACCCCTGTCTGGGCGGTGAAATTTTAAAATTTGCCGCCCTTACCGCTTTATCTTAGCTCGCAAAATTCCATTTCGGCGAAGTGAAATTTTAAAATTTACTGCTCTTGCTGCCGCTTCTACTGCTCCGCCGCATGAGCTTTTATAAACGGATTGGCGCCGTGAAATTTAAAATTTAAACGTAGAAAATTATGTCTTTTCAAATTTAGCCAAGCAAGCATCTTAAAGCGTTAAAATTTTAAATTTAAGCTGCGAAATTGCTAGGAAATTCCACTGATTTTAATGGAATTTTTACTATAATTTCGTATGAAATTTAAAAGATTAAAGGAAATTTATGATAGACGTTTACGACTTGGCGGTGATCGGCGGCGGTCCTTGCGGCATCGCTTCCGTAGTAGAAGCCAAAAGAAACGGGCTTGCGCATGTACTTCTGCTCGAAAAAGGCGACAACCACTCTCAAACGATTAGGCAGTTTTACAAAGATAAAAAGCGCGTCGATAAAGAATATAAGGGCTTTGACAGCGAGACGCGCGGCTCTATTTCGTTTGAAACCGGCACGAAAGAGAGCGTGCTAAATTATTTCGACGAGCTCTTAGATAGCGATGAAATCGATACGAATTTCAAAAGTGAGGTCGAAAAGATCGAAAAGCACGCAGATGAGTTTTATATCACGACTAGCTCGGCTGGATACCGCGCGCGCAACGTCATCGTCGCAATTGGTAGGATGGGCAAGCCCAATAAGCCCGCTTATAAAATTCCGCCTTCGATCACGCAACGCGTAAATTTCAATCTTGATAAATGCACGATCAATGAAAAAATTCTAGTCGTCGGAGGTGGTAACTCAGCTGCAGAATACGCTATAGCGCTATGCAAGACCAATGTCGTGACGCTTTGCTATCGCAAGCCTAAATTTACCCGCCTAAACGAGACGAACGAAAGCGACGTAATGCGCGAGACCAAATACGGCAACATCATCTTGCGTTTAGGCATCGATATAGAGGCTCTTGAGAATGAAAACGGCAAGGTGCTGGTAAAATTTGATGATGGCACCGAGCTCGTGTTTGACCGCGTGATATACGCGATCGGTGGCACGAGCCCGATTGATTTTCTTAAAAAATGCGGCATCGCTTACGACGAAAACGGCGTGCCGATCGTGGATGAAAATCTCCAGACCGCCACTAGCGGGCTTTACGTCGGTGGAGATCTCATTAGCAGAAGTGGTGGATCGATCGTGGTGGCGATAAATCACGCTCATACCATCATCAAAAATATCCGCAGATGAGGCTTTATCAGCCAAAAAAGGGCTATCGCTACACGAGCGATACGATTTTTTTGTGGAATTTTATAAGAAGCTCAGGCGTGCGTAAAGCTGACGCAGCATCGCAAAATGGCTCTTTAGCGCTGGGCTGTGGCGCGGAATTTAAAGACGCGACAGATGGAGGCTTTAATGCGCAGTTTTACGCTGCGGATTTCGCAGGCGGCGAAGCGGAATTTTGTACCGAGGATTGCGCTTTTAGCAAAGAAGAGTCGTATGCCGCTAACCATAGCGTGGGGAATGATCGCGATTTTGGAAGTAAGGGCTGCGCTGAACTTAAGGCGGAATTTAAAATGGAATTTCGAGCGGAATTTCAGGAGAAATTTCAAAGCGAGCGCTATAAAAATTCCGATTTTCAAAGCGACGAAGCCCATCATACTTTAAAGCCCGATATCGCAAGCGGTGAAAATTTTAAATTTTGTGACGAGCAAATCGCGCAGTCTTTAGAATCTAAAAAGACGCACGATAAAGATTTCGCGAGCAAATTTGAAGACGCCAAGGTGCGCGAGGATTTTGCTGCGGAGTGCTTGTTTGACGGCGGGTTTGCCGCTTGCAATGAGCGTAGCCTAAAAGGCGCGCTAAATCCGCGAGCGATATACGGCGACGTGCTGGATGTGGGCGCAGGATGTGGAATTTTGGGATTTTTGCTAAAACGCGATTTTGAGAGCATCAATCTAAGTTTGCTAGAAATTCAAGAGCGAAATTTAGAAATCTTAAGGCTAAATTCTTTGCAAAACGATCTGCCTGCCGAGATTTTGCACGCGGACTTCGCGGAGTTTAAAAGCAAAAAGCGTTTTGACTTTATCGTCTCAAATCCGCCTTTTTATCGAGAGCGCATGTCGCTTAGCAAAGAGCCTCACATGGCGCTTAGTAAGAGCGCAGTAAGCCTTAGCCTACGGGATTTTGTGCGATCTGCGAATGCTCATCTCAAGCCTGGCGGTACGCTTATTTTTTGCTACGAGGCAGGCAAGCTAGCTAAAATTTGCGAGCTTTTGGGCGAGTTTAGGCTAAATTTGACGAGGCTTGGTTTTGTCTATCCTGACATTTCAAAGCCCGCTAAACTCGCGCTTTTGCAGGCTCGTAAGAACTCGCGCTCGCCCTGTGAGATCGCCCTTCCGATCTATGCTAGCGCGCACGGAAGGCGCACCGCACAAGCCCACGCGATCTACAAAAGCGCGGATTTAACGAGCGTGGATTATGAGTGAGTTCGGCTTTAGCTTTGATGCGAGCGCGTGCGAGCGCTGCGGCGGCAAGTGCTGCACGGGAGAGAGCGGCTATATCTGGATAGATGAGAGCGAGATTACGGCGCTAGCGGCAAAATTTAAAATTTCACCTGCAAGGATTAAAAAAATTTATTTACAAAAAATAGGCGCTAGATTTAGCGTAAAAGAAAAGCCCTTTGAGGGCGGCCTGGCGTGCGTATTTTTTGACGAGACACAGCGCAACTGCGGGATTTACGAGCTGCGTCCGAAGCAGTGCCGTAGCTTCCCGTTTTGGGAATATTTTAAAACGCATACTAAAGAATTGGAGGAAGAATGTATCGGGGTAAGGTTTTTGGCGGAATTTTAATCGCGGCGATGATTTTAGCACCCCAGTATCTAAGTGCGGAAAGTGGGACGAATGCTGCAGCAGCGAAGCAGTCCGTTACGGATAAAAAGGCGTCTGATCGGAATTCCAGCATTGGCACAAAAAACGGTGCAAAAGATGCAATTAAAAAGAGCTTGATAAATCGCGGCGTAAGTGCTAAAAGTATAACCAAAGAAAAGCTAAATCACGCGATGCGAGCGCAAGAGGACGCCGAGTTAAATTTCGATTTGCTTACAGCTTTGGAGCTACTGCATAAAGATCCAGTCGCATCGATGTTTTTATACGAAAAGGCATACAATAAAACGGGCTCGTCCGTTTATCTGCTAGAAGCGCTAAAGACCGCTTTTGCGATCAAAGATCGTAAAAATACGGCGCGTTATTTAAAGCTCGGCGAAAAGAGCCTAAGCTCAGACTCCGAGTATCTGCGAGTAAAAATCGGCTACTACTTAGGCATTAAAGATAATCTAAATGCCAATACCGCTGCTCTTAAGCTGGTCACCGTAGATCCCGTTTCGCGTAGTTACGCGATCTTAGCGGCGACATATTATGCGATGGAGAATTTTACTTTAGCCAAAACCTACTTTGAAAAAGCCTATGAGCTAGACAAAACTGACGAAAATCTCATCAGATTATGCGACGTGCTGCTAAATAAACTCAATGATTCGGACGGAGCGATCCGCATCATCGAGACGCACAGGCGCATCTACGGCTGCGCCCAGGGTATGGCGTGCGAGCTGCTAGCTGATGTGTATCGCGCGAATAAACGCTATTTGGATGTCGCTAAGATCGATGAAGCGCTGTATGAAGCCAAGGGGGATAATAAATTCTTAGACGATATGATAGCGATTTATTACTACTCAAATGACTTTGATAAAATAATCGAGCTTTTGAAAAAATACGACTACAAGCGCGAGCTTCTAATCGACGCCTACGCGCATAAGAAAGACTATAAAACCGCGATTAAAATGGCGCGCGATGAGTTTATGAAGACCAAAAATTACGACTTTTTGGCGATCGAGGCGATCTACGAATATGAAAGTGCGGGCAAAAACGTGGACGCCAAGACCCTATCTAGCGTAGTGGCAAAATTTGAAAATATCGCGCCGCAGCTTAAAGACCCCGTGCACCTAAACTACTACGGCTACATCCTAATAGATCACGATTTGGACATTCGCAAGGGCATCGAGCTCGTCCGCCGCGCTCTACAAAAAGACCCCGACTCGCCGTATTATCTGGACTCGCTTGCTTGGGGATACTACAAGCTTGGCGAGTGCGACAAGGCTAAAAATGAAATGGCTAAGATCAAAGACGCAGAATTTTTTAATTCCCCCGAAGGTAAAGAGCATTTGGAGGCGATCGATGCGTGCGCCGCTAGCACAGGCGTAGCGCCGCAGAATTCTATATCGCAAAACCCCGCTACGATAAAAGGCTCCGCGCCGAAAGATCAGGCGCCGCAAAGCCCGGCAATAAAAACCCCTTCGCCTAATTCCATAAAATCTACGGCGCCCGAAAGCTCTGTGTTAGATTCCGCACGTCCGAGCTCCGCTGCAACGCGTGATTTAACGCCAAAAGACTCCGCTTCGCAAAATTCTGCTGGGTCTGCAAATTCCGCGATTCAAAACCAGGCACCAAATTCCGCGGCTTCTGAAAATTTTGCGACGCCAAATTCCGCCGCGCAGAATTCTGCCTCGTCAAGACAAAATTCCGTATCGAGGCAGGATTTTATGCCAGAGCAAAATTCTACGTCGAAAGAGCCCACCGGCTCTAAAATCCAGACACCAAAGCAGTAGCGATGATTTTGGATGAAATTTTAAAACGCACTCGCGAGGATCTCGCGCTTCGTAAAGAAAGGCT
This sequence comes from uncultured Campylobacter sp., assembly GCF_937921625.1. Taxonomy (GTDB): domain Bacteria; phylum Campylobacterota; class Campylobacteria; order Campylobacterales; family Campylobacteraceae; genus Campylobacter_B. The sequence goes on from NZ_CAKZTI010000036.1 coordinate 133,229, forward strand.
GCCCGAGGATCTGCTCGGCCGCTCGCTAAGCGCCAATCCCTACGAGCCGCGCGATGTCATAAGCGCGCTTAGAAGCGATGAGAAGGATCCGCTGCGCATCATCGCCGAGATAAAAAAGGCAAGCCCGAGCAAGGGGATCATCCGCGAGGATTTTGAGCCGCTAAGCCTTGCGGTGGAGTACGAAAATGCAGGTGCGAGCGCCTTTTCGGTGCTTACCGAGCCGCATTATTTCAGAGGCGATTTGGAGTTTATCCCGCAGATCCGCCGCTATACCCGCACGCCCATTTTGCGCAAGGATTTCATCGTCGATCGTTATCAAATCCTCGAGGCGCTGGTTTACGGCGCAGATTTTATCCTGCTGATCGCCAAAGCTCTGGAAGGCAAACAGCTAAGAGAGTTGCTAGAGTTTGCCCGCAGGCTGGGGCTTCGGGCGCTGTGCGAGATCCACGATAAGGACGATCTGAAAAAGGCGGTCTTCGCAGGGGCTGATATTATCGGCATCAACCATCGAAATTTAGAGACTTTCGAGGTCGATACGAGCCTGAGCGAGCGGCTAATCCCGCTGATTCCAAACGGCAAGATCATCGTAGCCGAAAGCGGTCTGCACTCGCACGAGCAGCTTAAAAGCTTGCACGAGGCGGGCGTCGATGCGTTTTTGATCGGCGAGCATTTTATGCGCCAAAATGACGTCGGCGCGGCACTGCGCGAGATAAAGCTCGGCGCGAGCGGCTAAATTTAAATTTGGCTCATTTGATCGCGTAGGCTTAAACCCGAAGCGAGCGGTTAAATTTAGTGAACGGAGCGAAATTTTAAGGCAGTAAATTTTAAAATTCGGCGGACTTTAAAATTTAACGGCTCTTTAAATTTAGCGCCGCGGCGCAATTTAATATCGCACATCGCGCGAGAATTCACGCTGCGCGTTGGCATCGCGAGCTTGTTATTGCGCGCCGCGCAAACGGCTGCGGAGAGAGGTTTAAATTTACGCTTTGCATAGCTTCGCGCAGGCGGGTTTGCGCTTGCGGAATTTGACTGCTTAGGATTGCGCGTCTGTTGTAATGCCCCGTATGTCGTACGCTTACACAAGCCTAGTATTGGCGATTATATACGGCGCCGTAAATTTAATCGCAGCTCGCGATCTAAGCCGCCTTGGCTGCGATACGCCGCGATTAAACTTCGGCTGTATTACAGCTGTGCCGTGACCGCGTCGCGTTAAATTTTAGCGCGTGTTGCGATGGTGACTGCGGCGCAGGTTTGGCATCGCGTACCGTGCCTGTGAGTGCGCCTAAGATTTGTTATAATGCGCCGCGCAAACGACCGCGTAGATTTGATATCGCATACCACGTAGTCGGTACGTGCGCTTTGGCATCGCGAGCTTGTTATTGCATGCCGCGCGAACGGCTGCGGTGCGGATTAGACGCTATGTTTGCCGTGCGATGAGTGCTCGCCAAATGCGCACTAACGCCCGCCGCGGGCTTTGATTCACAGAGTGCGTATTGCGCCGAAGTGCCCCGCGATTGCAAAGCGCGTTCCGTCGCGTGCATAGCTCCGCGCCGTTCGAGCAAGCGCAGACCGCGTAAATTTAAAATTTTATGAAATTTAGAAGTTTTAAATTCCAAATTTCATAGAATTTTGCGAAACGCAAATTTTAAAATTCCATAGAATTTTGGAATTTCGGAAAGGAAAAGAGATGGATTATCTTTGCGCCCCTTGGCGAAGCGAGTATTTTACCGAAAAAAGAAGCGGCTGTCCCTTCTGCGACGCGGTGGCGGATGCGGCGTTTGATGATCGCAACGGCGTACTTTTTCGCGCGCAGCACTGCTTCGGGGTGATGAACCTCTACCCTTACAGCCCGGGCGCGTTTATGGTCATACCTTACGAGCACGCCGATAATATCGAGTGCCTTAGCGACGATGCGTGGGCGGAGATGAGCCGCTACGTGCGCGCCGGAGTGGGGATTTTAAAGCGCACACTGGGCGCAAACGGCGTAAATATCGGTATGAACCTCGGCGCCGCCGCGGGTGCGGGCATAGCCGAGCACGTGCACTATCATCTCGTGCCGCGGTGGCAGCGCGATACGAATTTCATCACGACGATAGCAAACGTCCGCGTAAACGGCGTTTCGTTCGCTCCGCTTTTTCAGAAGCTAAAAGCGGCTTACGCAGAAATCAAAATTTAAAACGGAGGATAGAGATGATTTTAGTTGCAGTAAAAAAGAATAAAAAATGGGGTGTCATAAATCAAAGAGAAGAGGAGATTATTCCTTGTATTTATGATTTTATCTATAGTTTTCACGAAGGCTTAGCTTGGGTCGAAAAAGATGGTAAATGTGGCTTGATAGATAAAACCGGCAAAGAGGTTATTCCTTGTATTTATGATAATGAAGTCTATAGTTTTCATGTTCATGAAGACTTAGTCCGGGTCAAAAAAGATGGTAAATATGGCTTTATAGATAAAACCGGCAAAGAGGTCATTCCTTTTGTTTATGATGATGCTAGGGACTTTTCCGAAGGTTTAGCTCTGGTCAAAAAAGATGGTAAATATGGCTTTATAGATAAAACCGGCAAAGAAGTTGTTCCTTGTATTTGTAATTATATTAATGATTTTAAAGAAGGCTTAGCTAGGGTCAGAGATTACGACAAATATGGCTATATAGACAAAACAGGAAAAGAAGTCGTTCCTTGTATTTATGATGGCGCTTCATACTTTTGCAAAGGTTTGTCTTGTGTCGAAAAAGATGGTAAATGTAGCTTGATAGATAAAACCGGCAAAGAGATCGTTTCTTGTATTTATGATGATATATTGGTCTTGGGCGATACCATATCTGATATATACGATCAAGTCATATATTATAAAGGATATGTTAAAGTCAAAAAAGACGGCAAATGGGGTTTACTAGACGATTTGGAAAATGAAATTTTAAAGCCAGCGTTCTACGACGAAGTAGAACTTGTGAAAGTTTTAAGCGACGACTATATCAAGATTATTTTAGACGGTCGCGAAACGATCGTGAATAAAAACGGCAAAATAATATCGTAAATTTAAAGGAGAGATAATGGTTAGCGTAGAGCAAGCGATCGAGGATCTGAAAAACGGCAAGATGCTTGTTATGGTCGATGACGTCGATCGCGAGAATGAGGGTGATTTGGTGTTTGCGAGCACCTTTAGTAGCGCAGAGAAGGTAAATTTTGCGATCACGCATGCTCGCGGAGTGTTGTGCGTGGCGCTTAGCCCGCAGATTGCGCAGCAGCTAGATCTAAATTTGATGGTCGATAAAAACACCTCCAGCCACGAGACCGCCTTTACCGTCACGATCGACGCGAAGGACGCCAAGACGGGCGTAAGCGCGTATGAGCGCAATATGACGATCGAGCTAATGTCGCGCGTGGGCGCTCGCGCGGATGATTTCGTCCGCCCTGGGCATATCTTCCCGCTCATCGCCAAAAGCGGCGGCGTGCTCGCTCGCACGGGGCACACCGAGGGCTCTACGGATCTGTGCCGCTTGGCTGGGCTTTCGCAAAGCGCCGTGATCTGCGAGATCGTCAAAGACGACGGCGATATGGCGCGCAGGGACGATCTGGAGAAATTCTGCGCGCAGCACGGCATCAATATGATCTCGGTCGCACAGATCGTGCAGTACCGCCTAAAACACGAAACTCTCGTTAAATTTAGCGAGCCAAAAAGCGCTCTGCTGTGCGGCGAAGCGGCGAAATTTTACGACGTGAGCGATCACGAGGGCAACGAGCATCGCGCCTATATTTTCGGCGAGCCCGAAAAGAGCGCGCAGACGAACGTGAAATTTCATAAAATTTCAAGCGATCTGGAGTTTTTAAGCGATACGAAATTTAACGATTTCATGCGCGATCTGGACGTTTTACGCAACGAGGGCGGCGTGCTTTTGATGCTAAAATCAGCGCAAAATCGCGCCGATTTTAAGAGCTTCGGCATCGGAGCGCAAATTTTAGCGCATCTGGGCGTAAGAAAAATCAAAATTCTAAGCAAGAGCGAGCCGAAAGACTACGCGGGGCTTAGCGGATTCGGGATCGACATAGTTTGATAGCTCACATCGATTTGGACAGCTTCTTCGTCTCTGTAGCGAGGCTTGCCGATCCCGCGCTTGCGGGCAAAAAGATCGCAGTCGTCGGAGGCGGCGACGAGGAGATTTTCGGCGGCAAGAGCGAGCTTGGCAGCGTGATTTTAAGCGCGAGCTACGAAGCCAGAGCCTGCGGCGTGCACTCGGCTCAGCCCGTTAAAATCGCGCTCGGACTCTGCCCGCAGCTGATTTTGGTGCGCGCGCGGCACGGCGAATACCGAAAAGCTTCACGCGAAATTTATGAGTTTTTACTAAACTTTACGCCCGAGATCGAAAAATTTAGCATCGACGAGTTTTTTCTAAATTTACGCGGCACGGCATACGACGCGGACGCGCTGAGCTTTGCCGCGTTTTTACAGAGCGAAATTATGCGCCGCTTTAGCCTTCCGTGCAGCGTCGGGCTTAGCGAAGCAAAACTGATCGCAAAGCTCGCCACTAGCCTTGCCAAGCCCTTCGGCGTGCGTCAAATTTTAAAATCGCAAATCGCGCGCGAGCTATCCGCCGTGCCGGTAGCGAAATTCCCGGGCATCGGCAAAGCGGCGCAAAAAACGCTCGGCAAATACGGCATCGTAAGCTTCGGCGACGCGCTAGGGCACAGAGAAATTTTTGAAAAGATGGGCGCAAACGGCAGGAAAATTTTCGCAGCCCTTAGCGGCGAGGATGAGGGCGAGGTCGTCTCAAAGCGCGAGCGCAAGAGTATCGGCTTTGGGCGCAGCTTCGCGCCGTGCACCGATCGGGATGAGCTGCGGCGTAAAATTTTAATTTTGGCGCGCCATTTGGCGGGCGAAGTGCTTGCGAGGGACCTAAAGCCCGCGACGTATGATCTAAAGATCCGCTACAAATCGCGCGAGGAGTTTTCGCACCAAATCAGCCAGGATAGGGCGTTTAGTCTAAATTTGCTGAGCGAGACCGCGCTTGAGCTGTTTGAGCTCTGCGACGTGAAAAAAGGCGCGCAGATAATCCACGTAGCGCTAAATCTTTCAAATTTCGGCGGCAGATCGGGCGGCTCGCTGCTTTTTGGCGAGATCGATAAAAAGCAGCAGAGCTTGGATCGATCTTTAAGCAGGATTTGGGAAAAATTCGGCATCGAAAAGCTAAAAAAGGCGAGCGAAATTTGATTAAATTTAAAGGAAAAAGATGAAATTAGGCGAGCTATACTCGGTGATCTGCATAATCTTTGCGACGAATTTCAGGGGCGTGATAGATGAGCAGAAGTTGCGCGGCTTGGGCAAAAACTGGATCATCGTAAATAAAAATATCGAGAACAAAAACGGCTACGAGCTTTGGCAAAAAGTGCAGGGCGAGGACTACGCGGCGCTAGAGCGCGATTTTGAGGCGCTAAAAGGGGCGTTTGAGATGGATTTTTTCAAGCTTATTAGCGAAAGCGAAGTGGAGCTGTTTTATGAAAAATGCCGCTTTAAAAAGCCTTTTACGGAGCTTAAAAGCGCTCACGCGGCCAATATGCTAGCACTTCTTGCCATGATCTTTAAGCAAAACACGGACGCGAAATCGCATAAAATTTTGACGCTATATCTGGCGCAATTTATCATTCCGAGCTTTTCCGCGCTTGCTACGCACGTGCAGATAAACGCCAAAAGCAGCTACTACAAGGCGCTCGGGTGGTTTTTGGCGGATTTTTGCCGCGTGGTTAAAGAAACGCTAGGGCTTGGAATTTAGAATTTAGAACGCGCGCTCGGTATTTTTTTGCGTGTTCGACACGGAGAAGTGCTGCGTAGAGATAGAATTTAAAGCTTGCTTTCGAAATTCCTTGCGCTACGGCTTATACAGCTCCTGCGGGCGCGACAAGCTAAGCGAGGCGGGCGAATTTTATCTGCATTATCTTGCGCGGATGCAAAGTAGCTGCCTTGCTGTTTTTGTGCGTCGGTGCTTGTCGTATCGCGCGCGTCGTTTTGAATTCTGCGCGGCATTCGGCGCTTTGGTCGCGTTATGCGCATCATCCAGCCTTTGCCGTGTGCTGTCGGTATCGATACCGTGCGCGTCGCGTCTGCGCCGCGACGTTGCGTGCTTGGGTAATCCGTGCGTTGCTTTGTATGCCGCACAAGGCGCCGCCGCTTGAAATTTCATGTGAGGTGGCCCGCGCGTCGTTTGACGCTCTCGCTAGGATTCGTGTCTTACGTGTTTCGCGCGTGCGATCGAGCGTTCGAAAACTGAGGTTTAGTGCCTGCGTATACGCCGCTCTGCGTCTTTTACCGAGCGTTCGCCACGCAGCGTCCGATGCGTGGCGTTAAATTTTAAAATTTAAAACAAAGGAAAAATTTGAATTACTGGAACGAAATTTACGCTCACTTTGATCCCGTGGCATTCAGCGCGTTTGGTATAAACGTGCACTGGTACGGCATTATGTATGTTTTGGCGCTACTTACGGCGCTATTTATGGCAAAGTATTTTGTAAAAAAAGACGGCCTTGACTTCAGCGATAAGATGCTCGATCGCTACTTTATCTGGGTCGAAGTGGGCGTCATTTTGGGCGCGCGGCTTGGATACATCGCGATCTATTCGGGCGAGGCGGCGTGGTATTTCAGCCATCCGTGGCAAATTTTCAACCCCTTTCATAACGGCGAGTTCGTGGGCATTCGCGGTATGAGCTATCACGGCGCGGTCGTCGGATTTGTGATTGCGACGGTTTGGTTTTGCAAAAAATTTAAAACCGATATGTGGGCGCTGCTCGATCTCGTGGCACTTAGCGTGCCGCTTGGGTATTTTTTCGGGCGCGTGGGAAATTTTTTAAATCAGGAGCTTTTCGGGCGCGAAACGACCGAGCCATGGGGGATCTTGGTGGGCGGTACATTGCGTCATCCAAGCCAGCTTTACGAGGCGGTTTTGGAAGGACTGGTAATTTTCGTGATTTTATTTTTCTATCGTAAATTTAAGAAATTTAACGGCGAGTTGATATGTCTGTATGCGATGCTATACACGGCGTTTAGATTTTTCGTGGAATTTTTTAGGCAGCCGGACGACGGGCTTGGGTTTATATTTTTAAATTTATCGATGGGGCAAATTTTATCTTTGGTGATGTTTTTGATAGCAGTTTTCTTAAAGCAGTCTTTGAAGAAAAAACTAATTTGCAGAAATTAAATTAATCTAAAGTTAAAAAGTAATATAATCTCTTTATAAAAATGTAAATTTTCGTTTAGCGGGGATTTATAATCATCTTTTTTAAGGAGAACCTATGCTAGGTCGCATTGAAGGCTTTACGGGCAGATCCATAGACGGCAAAAAAAGCCGCATTATGGCTTTGCAAGATGTGGCGCAAAGCATCAGCGGGCTGATTTTGGCCTGTTTTATGCTGTGTCATATGATATTTACCGGTACGATTCTGATCGGTAAGGGCGCGTTTGAGGGCGTCGTACATTTCGCCGAACCAGGCGGAATTTATTTCGTCACAAACATCGTCGCTTTTGTAATTTTCGTGATTTTCGTGATTCACGCATTTTTGGCGATGAGAAAATTTCCGGCTAACTACGCCGCTTACAGAGCGTTTAAAGCGCACAAAATGCGAATGAAGCATTGCGACACGACGCTTTGGTGGTTTCAGTTTTGGACGGGGTTTTTCCTATTCTTCTTTGCGGCGGCTCATATTTTAATGATCGTATTCGGTCCGAAAATTACTGCAGATCTTGCTATCGCTCGCTTCGGACAGCTTCATCTATTTTATTTCGTTTTATTGATTTTCGTAGTAACTCACGCTAGCATCGGAATTTATAGGCTTTATATGAAATGGATCAGCATAGACGGCACGAAGGCGGAAATTCAAAGAAAAAGAGCTCTCATCAAAAAGACGGTTTTTATCGTTTGGGGCGCATTTTTCTTGCTTTCGATAATCGCCGATTTCAAATGGTTAAGTTTAGAATAGGGAGCTTAGGATGAATGTAATATATTGCGATTCTTTAGTTATTGGCGGCGGTTTGGCGGGATTAAGAGCTGCGATCGCTACCGGCGAGAAGGGGCTTAGCACCATAGTTTTGAGTCTAATCCCTGTTAAGCGCTCACACTCTGCAGCAGCTCAAGGCGGCATGCAGGCGTCTCTGGGAAATTCCAAAATGAGCGAGGGCGACAACGAGGACGTGCACTTTGCCGATACCGTAAAAGGAAGCGACTGGGGCTGTGATCAGGATGTCGCTAGGATGTTTGCGCAAACGGCGCCTAAGGCGATCCGCGAGCTTGCGGGCTGGGGCGTTCCTTGGACCAGGATTACTAGAGGCGAGCGAAGCGCTATTATCAACGCTCAAAAGACCACGATCACCGAAAAAGATGAGGTTCACGGACTTATCCACAGCCGCGACTTCGGCGGTACGAAAAAATGGCGAACCTGCTATACCGCCGATGCTACGGGACATACTATGCTTTTTGCCGTTGCAAATGAAGCGCTAAAGCATAATGTCGATATTCACGACCGCAAGGAAGCGATCGCGCTAATTCATGCAAATAACCGCTGCTACGGCGCAATCGTGCGTGATTTGGTTACCGGCGAAATTAGCGCATACGTATCAAAAGGTACGTTGATCGCTACCGGTGGCTACGGCAGAGTGTATAAGCACACTACAAATGCCGTCGTTTGCGAGGGTATAGGTGCTGCTATCGCGCTTGAGACGGGCGTCGCGCAACTTGGAAATATGGAAGCGGTGCAGTTTCACCCGACCCCTATCGTTCCGAGCGGAATTTTGCTTACCGAGGGTTGCCGCGGCGACGGCGGAATTTTACGCGATGTGGACGGCTACCGCTTTATGCCGGATTATGAGCCGGAGAAAAAGGAGCTTGCTAGCCGCGACGTCGTAAGCCGTCGCATAATGGAGCATATAAGAAAAGGCAAGGGCGTCAAAAGCCCTTACGGCGAGCACGTTTGGCTTGATATCTCGATCCTCGGACGCGAGCATATCGAGAAAAATTTACGCGACGTGCAAGAAATTTGCGAGATTTTCAACGGCATCGATCCTGCCGACACCGAGGTAATAACCGACGAGCAGGGCAGGAAGCGCGGCAAGGGCTGGGCTCCGATCCTTCCTATGCAGCATTACTCGATGGGTGGCATCAAAACAAAAGCTACGGGCGAGAGTCCAACGCTAGCTGGACTTTTCAGCGCCGGCGAGGCTGCGTGCTGGGATATGCACGGCTTTAATCGCTTGGGCGGAAATTCCGTTGCCGAAACCGTCGTCGCAGGAATGATCGTGGGCGAGTATTTTGCGGAGTATTGCCAAGGACACGATGTCGATATCAATACGCACGATATACAAAAATTCGTAGATAAAGAGAAAAACTACATGAAAAGCCTGCTTGAAAAAGAGGGTAAATTTAACGTATTCGAGATCAAAAACAAGATGAAAGACGTTATGTGGGAGCACTGCGCAATCTTCCGCACCGGCGAGGGATTAGCCAAAGCCGTAAAAGAGCTCGAGGAGCTTTACAAGCAGTCTTTGGACGTCAAAGTAAGCAATAAAGAGCTTTTCGGAAATCCGGAGCTTGAGGAGGCTTACCGCGTACCGAAGATGTTAAAGCTCGCGCTTTGTATCGCCAAGGGTGCGCTTGATCGCACCGAAAGCCGCGGCGCACACTTCCGCGAGGACTATCCGAAACGCGACGATCTAAACTGGCTAAAACGAACGCTTGCAAACTGGAAAGAGGGCGATACTATGCCTACTCTAAGCTACGAGCCGCTTGATATTATGAAGATGGAGATGCCGCCTGCATTCCGCGGATACGGCGCCAAAGGCAATATCATCGAGCATCCGGACAGCGCCGTGCGCCAAAAAGAGGTCGATGAAATTCGCGAGAAAATGCAAGCCGAGGGCAAAGGCAGATATGAAATTCAAGAGGCATTGATGCATTATGAATTGCAGCCAAAATACAAAGCACCTAACGAAAGAGCAGGTATAGGATATGAGTAGAAAAATAACAATAAAGGCATTTAAGTATAATCCGCTAAGCAAAATTTCAAAGCCGCACTTCGCTACTTACGAGATCGAAGAGACCGACGGAATGACGCTGTTTATTGCGCTTAACGTGATTCGTGAGAGATTTGATCCCGAGCTAAGCTTCGACTTCGTTTGTCGCGCGGGTATCTGCGGTAGCTGCGGTATGCTCGTAAACGGCAAGCCGCAGCTTGCGTGCCGCACGCTTACTAAGGATTATCCGGACGGCGTGATCGAGCTTATGCCGCTTCCATTTTTTAAGTTGCTAAAAGACCTCAGCGTTGATACGGGCAACTGGATGAACGCGATGAGCAAACGCGTAGAGAGTTGGATCCACACCGATCACGAAACCGACATCTCAAAGCTTGAGGAGAAGGTCGAGCCGGAGGTCGCGCAGGAGGTTTTCGAGCTGGATCGCTGCATCGAGTGCGGTATCTGTGTAGCTGCATGTGGCGTAGCGATAATGCGAAAAGACTACATCGGCGCCGTCGGCATCAACCGCGTGGCACGTTTTCAGATCGATGCGTTGGATAAACGCAGCGACGCGGATTTTTACGAGCTAATCGGCGATGATGACGGAGTATTCGGCTGTATGACGCTGCTAGGCTGCGAAGACCACTGCCCTAAGCATCTTCCGCTTCAAAGCAAAATCGCCTATGTCCGCCGTAAGCTTGCCGCTCAGGGCAAATGCGGCTGCGGCAAATAAAATTTAAGCGGGATCTTCCCGCTTAAATTTATTTCTTTATCTCACTAAATTTTACTCAACAAATAAATTTCAAAAATGCTTGAGTCTGGCAAGCAAGGTAGCCTTAAATTTAATACTATCCCAAGCGATAAAGAAGTAAAATACGAAATCGCTTAAGATCGCTAGCGAGGGATAAGGATGAACGAAGCAAGACTCGAAGAGCTAAAGAAAATTCTAAATGAACGACATCAAAATTTAGAGCAAGGCTCGCAAGAATATTTTAATGCTCAAAATTTTGATGCCTTAAATTTTGATACTTCAAAATCCGATACCTCAAATTTAAACATAGAAGGAAATCTAAAATTTCAAAATTCAAATTCCGATGATGCCGCTCCTAATAAAAATTCTAAAACCGGGGCTAGGGATTACGACAAAGATCCGATTGTTATAAAAAATTACAACATTATGCACTTGCTGTTTTATATCATCATAGCAATCATTATTCCGTCTATTTTCATAAAAATTTTGTATAACAAAGGTTTGATAGATTTATATTATGGCGGTAGAACATATTTGCTATATAATCAAAATTCAACTTTTATTTTAAGTGTTTTATTTTTGTGCCTGTTCGCCTTGTATTGCTATTTTGCAAAAGAAAATGATATTATTATCAACAATTCGCACATAACATATTTTAAAAACATATCAAGCGGGTTGGAAATTTTTAAAATAAACAATGATAGCTTTATCAAGAAAAACTATAAATTGAAAATAAATGTTTTATGTTTTATTTTGTGTTTGATTTCCTTATTGTCAGGTTTTGGCTATCAAGAAATTATTTTTGTCGCTTCTATACTTGTCGTTAGATTTTTGCCAATATTCCTATTTTCGATGCTCTACAATAAAAAATTTGAATTTTATAATCCAGGATATTTATGCATTAAAACAAGAACCGGAAAACAAATAATTCCTTTGGTTTCAAAAAAAGATACAAAAGAGGTAAGAGAATATTTTTTAAATAAGCTTAATATCGATATTATCGATAAAGTAAATTATTTTATGTAGTCAAATCCCCCCAATAAAAAAAGAGATATAAACGAGCAGAAAAAGCATTGATAAAGGGCGCACCTATTACAGGTAGTCTTAAATCGTTACAAGAATATTTTTCTGATTTGCCAAAAATGTCAGAATTTTTTATCGTATTGGCTCGTTAGGTTTTTTCTTTGTATTTTTGCTTTGCATGTATGTGGCGAATATATTTATAAAATTCGTCGTGTATTTTTGCATAAATAAAGGCATAAAAGGATTTAAAATTTTTCCATTTATAAAAGTAGATGAGCCGTGGCATGGCGGATATTTATATTATTCCGTTGTCGTATCGGCACACTACTATTTGATTTATTTGTATAGCAGTGAAATTTACGACGAAGTTAGAGAGTATTTTCTACAGAAAAATATAAATATAGACTATATTAAAAAGGACTATACGGTTTTTATCTAGGAATATATGCGAAGCGGGCGGCAAATTTAAAACTAAAATTTCAATATTTTTGGTAAGTCGCCACTAAATTTTATGTGCGAAAACGCCCGTTTATATTCGGCTAAGCTCACACTCGGTAGTATTTGTCATTTTATTTGCGGAGATTGCTTCGAAAGAGATAAAATCCAAGCTCATCATAGCGTGCTTGGTTGTTACGGCAGGCGTATTTTTCTTGATCGCAGGCGGTGCGTTTATGGACAGATCCAAAACTCAGCCCGCGCAAAATTCCACGGCAAGCCGCATCGCGACCTCCGGCAATTCCTCCAATCGGCCGCTAACGGACGAGGATCGCGCCGCAATAGCAAGGTACCGGTACGAAAGGCTGGGCGCCGAGTTAAATTTAGACGAGCGCGTAGTGCAGGGCGATGAGCGAATGGAATATTTCCGTAAGCTTTTGCGCTCCAAGAACACTGCGCGTATTTTAGCATTTATGCGAGAGCAGCGCATCACTGCGGGCGATCCGCTACATTTTGGCATAACGGCGATAATGTATTCTAGCTTTTACAACGATGCAAACACCACCGAGGAGCTGATCTATCACGGAGCGGATATCAACCGCACGGACGATTTTTCTCATTCGGCGCTGAGCTATGCTATCGAAAATAACTCTACCGCCGCCGTGGAAGTTCTACTCAAGCACGGAGCTAGCTTTTCTAGCGTTAAATATGTTCGTCCGTGGCTTACATACCCTGGATATAGTGACTCCTATTTGGTTGTTACTAGCGACGCACAGGTAAAGACATATTCCATAACGCCTAAAAGTGAAGGTACTAATGCGGTATCCGATCCACTCTATTACGCCGTAGCAGGCGGATTTTTGCAGATGACGGAGCTTATGCTTAGCAGCGGCGTAAGACCTGAGATTACCGCTTGGACGGACGATAATTGTATCGCTTTTACACTCAAACACCGCAAAGATGAGCGGCAGCCGAACTGCTCCATCTATCAGATGCTGCCGCAACGATATGACGCAAGTATGCTAAATTTGCTGCTTAAATACGATTTGGCAGGACTTCCGGACGATGAGCGTATTCAAAAAAAATACGATGACTGCCGTAAGGATTTGGATACGTTGAAGGAGTATAAGAAAATATATCTAAAGCATATGGATGATTATTGTTACGATGAGATTATTTTAGATTTGACTTTATTAAACAGCTCTAGGTATGAGCTGCTTAGATATATGATGACGGAGCGCTCAAAGTATTCGGAAAATGATGTAATCAAGCTTAACAAAGGTTCGCTGCCCGATCTTAATAGATGCGGCTCGGTAACGCCCAATGTGGCGCTGCTTGGTATCTACGATACGCTTATAAAGCACTATTCTGCGCTCTGCGGCAATGAGCCTAATGGTGCAAGCGGCTTTGATTTGGATAAATTTTTTAGATATTTACACTTAGAAAAATTGGAATATTATCTTAAAATAGAGTATGAGGGCAAGGTGATAAGAGTGGAGGAGTACGATAAAATTTTAAGGCGCGATGCGTCTAAGCAACTAGAGCAAGCGGGATCCAAGGCTGCAGATACCGCGTCCGCCAATGAGTAAATTCTATAAAATTTACAGACGCGATTATCGGCTTCGCGGTTGCTATGTATCTTGCAAAACTCTATAAATTACGCCGATTTAAAATTTGCGTCGTTTTGCTTTGTAAAACGCATGGAATTTTGTCGCCATGACGCAAGCGGTTTGCAAAATTCCGGCATGTATGTAAATTTTAAAAATTCCGAGAGTTGCGGCGCGTTAAATTATATAAATTTAGGCGTTAAAATTCTACTGATATAGACACCTGCGAAATTCGCCGCTTAAAATTTCGCGCTACAAATTCTTAAATTCCATCTCCAGCTGCTTGCGCCAGTCTTGCAGCGAGCGCTCTGCGTCCGCGGCGTATTTTTCGATAAGCGAGTCCGTTTTACTTAGAAACTCAAATAGCTTGCCTTCCCACACGGCGGGGTTTAGGTTACTTTGATGCATCGTTTTGATATAAACTAACTCCTTGCTAAGAGCCTCAAGCTCGTCTAGATAGCTCTCGCGAGCGTTTTCGTCGTGCAGTTCAAGCCGCTTTAAATCTCGCAGTTTGCCCTCTAAAATATCGCAAAATTTCATATATCTTTGCGAGCTAAGCTCGGGGTCTGCGGCGTCTGCACGCGCGGAAGCCTTTTGGACCTGAAAATACACGAGCGCGCCCACCGCAAGGGCGACTGCGAACATCAAAGCGAAATTAGCCATTTTTTCTCCTTAAGCCGTCCAAGCCCACGACCGCGAGCCCGAACCAAATTAGCGAAAAGCTCAAAATTTTGTAAGTCTCAAGCTCCTCACCGTAGATAAATACCGCGATCAGCATGCTTAGCGAGGGGCTGATGTATTGCATAAAGCCGATCGTAGATAGCGGCAGATACTGCGTGCTTACGGCGAAGGTAAGCAGCGGCAAAATCGTAATCAGCCCGCTTGCAAACAGCAGCGCACCGCTTACGTTAAAGCCGAAAGCGCCGCTTCCTTTCAGCGCGCAGTAGATCAGAAACGCAAGCGCGGGTAGCAGCATCAGCGTCGTCTCGCAAAACAGCCCCTCAAAGCTAGGCACTTTTACTTTTTTGCGTATGAGACCGTAAAATGCAAAGCTAAGCGGCAGCACGAGCGAGATTATCGGTAGCCTACCCAGCGCGTAAATTTGCACGCCGATCGCCGCAAAGGCTAGCAGCAGGGAAAGCTTAGCCGCCGCACTTAGCCGCTCGCGCAGAAACAAGGCGCCCAAAAGCACCGAAAATAGCGGATTTATAAAATATCCAAGGCTAGTGGCTAAAATTTGATCGGAATTTACCGCGTAGATGTAAATGCCCCAGTTCGTGCTGATAAGTAGTCCCGTACAAAGCAGCGTGAGGGCGATTTTAGGGGCGCTAAGAAGCCGCGCGACGTTTTTTAAACGGTGCGTAAAGCAGAGAAAAACGAGTAGCAGCACGAAGGACCAAACGACGCGATGCGCTAAAATTTGCACAGCGCCCACATCCTTTATGAGCTTGAAAAATATCGGAAAAACGCCCCACATAACAAAGGTGGCAAGAGCAAACATTAGCCCTTTAGTGCGGTTTTCTTCCATAAAATTCCTTCTAAATTGCCTAAAGGCGCTATTTTAAGATTTTTTGGGTTAATAAAAGCTTATTTGGGTATAATCGCGAAATTTTACGAAATCTAGGAGTGGCTATGAGTTGGAGTAGGACGTCGTGGAAAGATTATAAAATTTTACAGCAGCCGATTTATCAGGATGAAAGTGCAGTGCAGGCCGCCAAAGATCGCCTTTACAAGCTGCCGCCGTTAATTTTTGCGGGCGAGGTTCGCAACCTAAAAGCCGAGCTCGCGCGCGCCAGCGAGGGCAAGTCGTTTCTGCTTCAAGGCGGCGATTGCGCTGAGAGCTTTAATGATTTTAGCGCGAATAATATCCGCGATATGTTTAAAGTAATGCTTCAGATGGCGATCATTCTTACCTTCGCGGCGGGTCGCCCCGTCGTGAAGGTAGGTCGTATCGCAGGGCAGTTCGCAAAGCCGCGCAGCAGCGATTTCGAGGAGGTTGGCGGCGTAAGTCTGCCTAGCTATCGCGGCGACATAATCAACGGATTTGAGTTTAACGAAGCGGCGCGAAAGCCGGATCCTGCGCGCATGATCGAGGCGTATCATCAAAGCGCTTCGACGCTGAATTTGCTGCGCGCCTTTTCTCGCGGCGGTCTTGCGAACCTGCACGAGGTGCATAAGTGGAATTTGGGCTTTTTGAAAAAGGGCGAGCTGGAGGCTAAATTTAACGAGCTCAGCGATGAAATTTCGCGCACGCTTAAATTTATGGAGGCATGCGGGCTGAGCGCCGCTAATTCTCCGAGCCTTGCCGAGACGGTGCTTTACACCTCGCATGAGGCGCTGCTGCTGCACTATGAGGAGTGTCTGACGCGCATCGACAGCACCAGCGGCGATTGGTATGATTGCTCGGCGCACATGCTTTGGATCGGCGAGCGCACGCGCGGCGCGGACGATGCGCACGTGCATTTTTTAAGCGGTATCAAAAACCCTCTCGGCGTCAAGATCGGCCCGAGCGGCACCGCGGATGAAATTTTGCGCCTTTGCGACAAGCTCAATCCGCAAAACGAAGCAGGCAGGCTAAACGTCATCATCCGCATGGGCGCGGATAAGATCGGCGCGCGGCTGCCGCAAATTTTGCGCGAGCTAAAGCGCGAGGGCAGGGCGATCCTATATAGCATCGATCCGATGCACGGCAACACCGTCAAGACCACCAACGGCTACAAAACGCGCGAGTTTTCTAAAATTTTAAGCGAGGTTCAGAGCTTTTTCGAGATCCACGCCGCGGAGGGCACGCATGCGGGCGGCATTCACCTTGAGATGACCGGTCAAAACGTCACCGAGTGCACGGGCGGCTCGTTTAACGTGACGCAAGAGACGCTAAAACAGCGCTACGAAACGCAGTGCGATCCGCGCCTAAACGCAGATCAGGCGCTAGAGCTTGCGTTTTTGCTCGCCGATAATCTAAAAAAGGCGGATTAGTCCGCCTTTCATTGCGCGGGAATTCTATCGCGGCTTGGAATTTAATCGTAGTTTGGGTATTTTACGTAAGTTTGCGCCGTGACCGCGCTTTGCGCTTGAAACACTTGAAATTTAATCGTAGCTTGGCGCGAGCGATTAAAATTTGCGCGGCTTTAAATACAGAGCGGCTTCGGGCGCAGTCTTAAAGCGGCTGAAATATAGACAATTAAAATTTATACTTCGTGCGAAAACATAAACCGCGTAAGCCACCGCTAAAATACGTGCAATTGAAAATTTTGCGGCGTCGCGCCGTGATAAAATTTCTTTTTGCAGAGACTTGCAAACTTTTTGGCGGCTAAATTTATCCTCACGGGCTTAAAATTTTAAATCCGCTCTGCATGGAATTTTAAAATTTTGCTTCGCCGTGAAATTTTAAAATTTAACGCCAAATCCATGGCTCGCAGAATTTCATCTTTAAAATTTCGTCGTGTAAATTTTGATCGCTCGCTTCTGTGTGTGCCGCCTATCTGTGTACGCTCAAGCTAGCGCCAGACTGAGCGGTAAATGCAGCGACATAAACTCGCCTCTATTTTTTCGCACATAGCAATAGAGAATGCCGCGCTATCTGCGGTATTCGGCATAAGTACAGCGCAAAAGCCTCTTGCTTGAGACGGGTGCGATAAACAGATGCCGCCGCAGCGATATATGCTCGGTCGGCTCATGAACTTTCGCTTAATCCTTTATGATGCGATAGATTAGGCGGAGCAGACTTTGCATCCGTTTAAAATTTCAGAGCACGATTTCGCCGTGAAATTTTAATAGAGAATCTATGCTTCTGTCGCTAAATTCCAGGCTGAAATTTTACCTTTTGAGTTTATGCCGCCTCGCCGCTATAAAATTCCAAGTCTTAAATTTAAAGCAAAATTCTGCGGCGCGGTGAAATTTTAAAATTTCGTTGCGGTAAATTTTGTGCTCTAAAATTTTATCCATGAATGTAGAATTTTAAGTCGGCAAATATAAAATTTGAGATAGTCAAAGTTTGCCGCCGCATCGCGTACCGCGCCGCGAAATACTATTCTACATAATCTGCGCCTAACCTCATAAATTCCGTCGCGCAAAATTTATGTAGAATTTACGCGGGGTTCTTGCTGTCGCGCCGCTTCGCTTCGTTACTTTGAGCGCGGCTTATTGAGTTTTAGTGCGACTACTGCGATTGCGACGTTTGCGTCGTGCGTGATGCTAAGGCTTGCGGATTTGATATGAAATTTTTTACGGATTTTTTTACGTATTTTTAGATGCGGCGCGCCCAGGGCGTCTTTGTAAATTTTAGCGTCTTTAAAGCCGAATCCTGCGCCGATGCCGGTGCCTAGAGCTTTGCTAAGCGCCTCTTTAGCGGCATAGACACCCGCGATACTTTCGTCGCGCAGCGCGGAGGAGCGTTCGGATTTTTTCAAAATACGCTTTAGAAATTTCGCGCCGTATTTTGCGCGCAGCGCCGAGATCCTGCGCACCGCGGTTATGTCCGTGCCGATCTTTATCACGGTCTGGCGCCCCGCGGCTTAAATTTAATCACGATTGTAGGCTCTCTTTAATCTCGATGTCGATGATCTTATCGCCCTGCCTGATCGCGTCTAAAACCGCTAGGCTAGGCTGATCCACGATACGACCGAACACCGTATGCACGCCGTCTAGGTGAGGCTGCGCGCTGTGGCAGACGAAAAACTGGCTGCCGCCCGTATCGCGCCCTGCGTGCGCCATCGATAGCGCGCCGCGCACGTGCTTGTGCTTTTGGTGGTCGCATTCGCACTTTATGCGCCAGCCCGGACCGCCCGTGCCGGTGCCGCGCGGGCAGCCACCTTGGATCACGAAATTTGGAATTACGCGGTGAAAATTTAGCCCCTTGTAAAACCCGCTGCGCGCGAGGCTGGCGAAATTCGTAACCGTCTGCGGGGCTTCGTCACCGAAAAGCTCCAGCTTCATATCGCCCTTTTCGGTTTTTATCACGGCGTATTTATCGCGCGCCAAAGCCGCTGCGTCGATGTCGTAAATTTTTAAGCTTTCCATTTTTTCTCCTATGCGATGTTGGTGTAAACTGCCTGCACGTCGTCGTCATCCTCTAGTCGCTCGAGCAGCGCGTCTATGTCGTTCAGCTGATCCTCGCTAAATTCGTGCTTTTCGTTGGCGACAAATTTTAAACTTGCGCTGATGATCTCAAGCCCTATCTTTTCGATACCTTCGTTTAGAGTGCCGAAGCTTTCGTATTCGCCGTAGATTAGAAGCGTCTTTTCGAGCTCGCCCTTATCGTTTTCAAACTCGTTGATCTCAAGCTCGCTAAGACCGAAGTCGATGAGCTCAAGCTCCAGCTCCTCAATGTCGCGGCTCGGCAGCTTGGTCTCAAAAACAGCCTTGTGCGAAAACATAAATTTCAAACTGCCGCTCGGCAAAAACTCGCCCTTGGCTTTGTTTAAAATCGACTTTACGTTCGCGACGGTGCGGGTTGGGTTGTCGGTGGCGCATTCGATTATTAAAAGCGCGCCGTGTGGCGCCTTGCCGTCGTAAAAGATCGTTTTGATATCGGCGCTATCTTTGCCGCTTGCGCGCTTGATAGCCGCGTCGATGTTGTCTTTGGGCATATTTTGCGCCTTTGCCGTGGCGATCGCGGCGCGCAGTTTGGAGTTCATCAGCGGATCTTCGCCGCCCTCTTTCGCAGCCATCGTTATGGCCTTGCCCAGTTTTGGGAAAAGTTTGCTCATCTTCCCCCATCTAGCTTCTTTTGAAGCGCGTCTGTATTCAAAAGCTCGTCCCATAAAATTCCTTAAAGCTTAAATTTAAAACGGGTGATTATAACGAAAAACCCTTAAATTTCAGGAGCGGGCGTTAAAATAAAATTTATTAAAAAGTAGTATAAGTTTTGAAATTTTAATCCAAAGGAGAGACCCATGGCTTTGAAACAAAGCGTAAAATTTAAGGCGCAAAATATCCACTGCGAAAACTGCGCGAGGACGATCAAAAACGCGCTTAAGGACGATTTCGGCGAGATCGAGGTGGACGTAGCAAGCGGAGTGGTGAGTTTAAGCTTAGATCCGCGCGACGAGGCTAAATTTAAAGAGGAGATGGACGATTTGGGCTTTAGCGTCGTAGAAAAGCTGTCCTGCAAAAACTAACGGATGTCAAGCAAAATCACTCTAAATATCGTCGGGATGAGCTGCGTAAACTGCTCTAACGCGATCGAGCGGGTAAGTCGCAAGATCGAGGGGGTGCAGGACGCGCACGTAAATTTCTCAAACGGTAGTGGCGAGTTCGTACTTGCTGATCCGGCGCTTGAGGAGACGCTAAAAGCCAAGATCAAAAAGCTAGGCTACGACATCGCCGTGGATTACGAGGATTTGGAGCGCAAAAAGCGGAGCAATCTCAAAGCGGCGCTATTTAGGCTAATCCTCGCTCTCATTTTAGCCGTGGCGGTAATGGCGGTGGAGATGAGCGGGTTTTTAAGCTTCGTTCCAAAGGCACTACTTTGCGCAGCGATGGCGTGCGTGAGCCTATTTTACTGCGGCAAGAACTTCTTTTATCACGCTTACGGCTCGCTGAAAAACAGAAGCTTCGATATGAACGTGCTCGTGGCGATGGGAAGCTTTTTTGCGTTTGCTTATTCGCTAACGGTCGCGGCGTGGGTCTATACGCACGGCGCACAGAACGAATTTACCAATCTTTATTTCTCGTCCGCCTCGATGATAATCGCCTTTATTTCTCTCGGCAAATACCTAGAAGAGCGCAGCAAGATGAAGGCGAACGACTACATCAAGGGGCTAATCGATCTAAGTCCTAAAACTGCGCTTTTGATCAAAGACGACGGCACGATAACCGAAGTGCGCGCAGAAGCGCTAAAGCCGGGCGATAAGGTGCTAGTAAAAAACGGCTCGCGCATCCCTTGCGACGGGCTTATAGTAGAAGGCGGCGCACAGATCGACACCTCGCTCATTAGCGGCGAGAGCTTGGCGGTTTATAAAAGCGTAGGCGATGAGGTAAACGCAGGCTGCGTCAGCACCGACGGCGTCATCTACGTGAAGGTGACGAAATTTTCGCATCAGACGCTGCTTGCCGAGATTAAAAATCTGCTGAACGAGGCGGGCAACAAAAAGATGCCGATCGCGCGCTTTGCGGATAAAATTTCAAATATCTTCGTGCCCGCGGTGATTTTGATCGCGCTTGTTAGCTTTATAGCGTGGATGGCGCTTGACGGGCGACTCTCATACGCCGCATCCGCCGCTATCTGCGTGCTTATCATCTCCTGCCCGTGCGCGCTAGGTCTTGCGACGCCGATTGCGATCGTTTGCGCGATCTCAAACGCCGCAAAGGCTGGAATTTTAATCAAAAATCCCGAAATTTTAGAAATTTTAAAAGGCGCTGACGTCGCGGTTTTCGATAAAACCGGCACGCTTAGCAAGGGCGAAATTTCGGTAAGCTTCAGCGATCTGAGCGCTCAGGATCTCTACGCTCTAGCAAGCGCGCAAAAGCTTAGCGAGCATCCGATCTCAAAGGCGATCGTAAAATTTGCCGAGCTGAAATTCGGCGAAATTTCTAAATTTAACGGCGAGTTTGAAAGCATCGCAGGCAAAGGGATCGTCGCAAAAAATCCCACCGGCGAAATTCTTTGCGGCAGCGCGGGCTTTCTACGCGAGCGCGGCGTGAACGTAGGCGTCGAAGTAGAAGCGGAGGAGCTTTTAGACAAGGGCTTCGGCGTCGTTTACTGCACGATAGGCGGCTCGTACGCGGGCTTTATCGCATTTAGCGACGAGATCAGAGCCGAAGCGCGCAGCGTCATTCAGACGCTGCAAAAAGGCGGCGTAAAAACCGTCATGCTAACGGGCGATAACGCCAAAACGGCAAATTTCGTCGCTCGCAACCTCGGCATCGACGAGGTAAAAAGCGGAGTGCTTCCAAGCGGCAAATATGAGTTCATCAAATCCCTGATGGATGAGGGCAAGCGGGTGCTTTTCGTGGGCGACGGCGTCAATGACGCACCAAGCTTAAAAGCCGCCAGTATCGGCATCGCGATGAACGGCGGCAGTGACGTAGCCAAGGGCGCGGGCGACGTGATTTTTATAAAAAACGACCTTGCAAGCGTGCTATATCTATTCCGCTTATCGGGTGCTGCTATGCGGACGATCAAGCAAAACCTATTCTGGGCGCTGTTTTACAACGCCGTGTGTATTCCGATTGCGGCAGGCGCGTTATATCCAGCGCTCGGCGTGCTTCTAAAGCCGATGTACGGCGCTGCGGCGATGTGCTTTAGCTCCGTAACGGTCGTGTTAAATTCCATAAGATTGAAATTTGCTAAATTTTAACGCGGCGGATTTTGTGCTAAGCGCGGAATTTTGCGCGGAGAAATTTAACTCTACCCGCTGCAAAATTCTTTGTATTCTGCAAGGAATTTTACCTCGCAAATTCTATCTCTCTACTAATGCGCGTAGAATTCCACGGAACGGACTTCACTTGTAAAAATTTTATTTCACGATAAGCCTAGCACGGAATTCCGCCAGATCTGTACAGCTTGCAAAATTTTATTTTACCGCTAGCCTGCGCGTAAATTTTAAAATTTTAACGTCGCCGGTCGCCGTGCCGTTATATAGCGCCGCCAGTCGCTACGCCTCTGCCTAGTCGTCGTTTAGCGCCGTCCGCCGCCACGCCGCCGCGCCGTAAAATTTTAAAAATTCCGCAAAATTTTATAAGGCTGAAAGGAATTCCATAAAATTCCACTGCCCGCACTAAGTTTTAATAAATAAATTTAAAGGTAAAATAACGCTTCAAATGCAATTCGAGGTAGCGATGCGAAAAATTCTAATGGGTTCGTTTGTTTTTTGCGGCACGCTTTTTGGCGCTTCTTGCGAGCAGATACTAAGCGATCCGCGCGGCTTTTTTAGCAAAGAGCCTACGGACGAAGAGCTGCTGCAAAGCGATTTTGGCTGTAAAGGCTCGCTGGCTGGCGCAGAATTTTTGCAAAATTTAAAAAGCGCGGCTTCTGAGATCAGGGACGAAAATATCGATTGTGTCGGTAACGAAGCCTTGCTGAACGAAAAAAGGCTTGAGCGAACCTTGGCATTTGCGGGGATGGATGGCGAGGGCTTTTTGAGCTATGCTAAAGAGAAAAACTACGCGCAAATTAGCGAGAAATCGCTTGAAGCCTTAGAATTTTACTCCGAGCGCAAGATTGGAAATTTCATCGCTTATGGCAATTTTATGGGCGAGATCTCAGCAGCCAGGGAGGCGCTAAAAGATTATTTCGCCGCCAAATTTAATAAAAACGACGCCGATGAGCTGGCAAGCGCCGTTATAGCGGAATTTATCGCATACGCCGCAAAGGATCGCAAGGCGGGAGATTATGGTGAGCTTGAGCTGGCGCTAAAAGGCGGAGTAGGCGCAGATGAGTTTCGTACGCTACTTTTTAGCAAGGATTTTGCGATTTACGAGCTTGATAATGCCCTGGATCTGGCACTTTTGCTAGGATATGACGAGCGCTTTAGCGGCGCTTTGATCGATCGGGGCGCGCAGGTGAATGCTGGCGAGGAAAACTCGCTATTTTACGCGATGAATAACGTTCAAAGCGCTAAATTTATGATCTCTAAAGGCGCTTTGGTTGGCTATAAAAACTCGCTTGGGCAAACTCCGATATTTTTCGCCGCCGCGGCAAAAAATTATGAGCTCGTAAAGTTGCTAATTTACTCGCATGCTAGCGTAAATGTCCGCCAGATCGGCAGCGCCGAGGCCCAGGCTCTAGCGTCGCTAGGCGAGCGTAGCGACGGCTGTGAGCATTCGGGCGCGGGCAAGACACTGCTGATGTTTGCGGCGCAAAAAAGCACCAAGCAGATCGTTGAATTGCTCGTAAAATCGGGCGCAAACGAAAAAGCAGTCGACGAGGCGGGGCTAAATGCGCTAGACTACGCGCTTGCAGGCGGCGAAGCGGCTACGCAGAGCTATTTGC
This sequence comes from uncultured Campylobacter sp., assembly GCF_937921625.1. Taxonomy (GTDB): domain Bacteria; phylum Campylobacterota; class Campylobacteria; order Campylobacterales; family Campylobacteraceae; genus Campylobacter_B. The sequence continues at coordinate 156,969 of NZ_CAKZTI010000036.1, forward strand.
GCTCGCTTGGATTAAGTCCTACGCAAGCAAGCGATGATTTTACGAGCGATCCACAAGATGCACCTGAGCGTGAGAATTAGCAAGCAGGCTTGATTTAAAGGGTTGCTCGCCGCTTCTTCGTTTTAGGCTTGCAGCGTTTTAGGTTTGCAAAAGCTTTATGAGCTTTAAATTTGGAGTTTTGCCGCTTTGTAAATTCTATAAATTTAGTGGATTTTTCGAGTGCGAGTTGGTAGAATTTAACGCTTTAAAATTTTATCGCTTTGCTTGCGCAGGTTGCATGCACTGAAATTTTATAAACGCGCAGGCAGGCTTGAGAAATGGCGATTTGTGCGTTTATGCGCGATAAAATTTTTGTCTAGGGATTTTGGTTTGCGATCAAGAGCGGGATTTCGTAAAATTTTGCGAGAGAAATTTATCCTTTTGCGACAAGGTAAGCATCGCAGTATTGCGGAATTTTACCTTAATTTGGGTCTTTTGCTATGTTAAGTAAAATTTTAAATGCGTTTATAAAATGCTTTTGATTACGCCGCGCGCGGTATTTTGCACCGGAGAGATTTTACTGCGCGACAAGTTACTTAAAAATGCGTTCGCAAAATTGCAAACGCAGCAAAATAGCAGAGCTTGCTGTGCGATTAAGGCACTCAAAAATCGCCGTAAAAGAAAGCGTGTGAATACGAATTTGCTGCAAAGTGCGCAGAATTTTAAAATTTAACCCCCGATCGGAGGTTAAATTTTAAAATTTTATCAATCATCAAGGATTAAAATGTTAAAAAATTTGCTTATCTTTACGGCGATTTTTTTGCCCGCGCTGGCGCTTGCGGACGTGGAGCCCGCCGTGCGAAACAGCGAGCTTTACGGCATGCTGACGCTTATCCCGCCGGTTGCGGCGATCGTGCTTGCTTTTATCACCAAGGACGTGATTTTGTCGCTGTTTTTAGGCGTGCTAAGCGGGACCTTTCTCATCGGTATGGTAGATCAAAATATCGCAGCTTCGGCGCTTTTCGCTTTTACGAACCTGTGCTCGCGCATGGTAAAATCGATGGCGGATACGTGGAATGCGGGCATTTTGCTTCAGGTTATGTGTATCGGCGGGCTCATCGCTCTGGTGACCAAAAGCGGCGGCACGAAGGCGCTTGCGCTCTGGCTTAGCAAGCACGCAGATACTCCCGTTTTGGGTCAAATTTACACCTGGCTGATGGGTATCGTGATATTTTTCGACGATTATGCAAACGCGCTGATCGTGGGCCCGATCATGCGGCCGCTTATGGATAAATTTAAAATTTCGCGCGCAAAGTTCGCCTTCATCATCGACGCTACCGCCGCGCCGATTACCGGTATCGCAGTGATCTCCACCTGGGTCGGAGTTGAAATTTCGGCGATCAAAGAGGCCTACTCGCAGATCGGCATAGAAAACATAAACGCTTTCACCGTCTTTGTAGAGACGATCCCGTATAGATTTTATAATATTTTCATGATCTTTTTCGTAGTTGCCACCGCCGTGATGAGTAGGGAGTTTGGCTCGATGTATCGGGCAGAGATCGCATCTCGCGGCGGCAAGAGCGGAGCTGCGGATTTTAAAATCAAAAATTTAGAGGATCAAATTTTCGTACCCAAAGAGGGCGTAGTTCTTCGCAAGATAAACGCGCTGATCCCGCTAGGCGCGATGATCGTCCTTTCGGTCATAGGATTTTATCTCAACGGCTACAGCTCGCTAGAGGGCGAGACTTTGGAGGCGGTCAAAGCAGCTCCTCTTAGCTTCACTTCGATCCGCACCGCTTTTAGCGCGGCGGACGCCTCGGTCGTGCTGTTTCAATCCGCGCTCTTTTCATCGATCATCGCCGTCGTTTTAGGCATCGCGCAAAAAATTTACGGCGTCAAAGAGGCGATCGAGGTCTGGGTGGGCGGCTGGAAAAGTATGCTAAATACCGTCATAATCCTGCTTTTTGCGTGGTCGCTTAGCTCGGTTATCAAAGAGCTCGGCACTTCGCGCTACCTAGTCGAGCTTCTAAGCGACGCTACGCCGCGCTTTGCTCTTGCGATCGTGATCTTCGTGCTTAGCTCATTTATCTCATTTTCCACCGGCACGAGCTTCGGCACCATGGGCATCGTAACCCCTCTAGCCGTACCGTTAGCGCACGCCGTGGGGCAAAAATACGGTCTTAGCGGCGAGGAATTTCACGTTTTCATGTGCGTAAATATTAGCGCGGTGCTCACCGGGGCGATCTTCGGCGATCACTGCTCGCCGATTTCGGATACGACGATCCTTTCTTCGATGGGCGCGGGCTGCGATCACATCGAGCACGTAAGCACGCAGATGACCTATGCGCTGGTCGTTTGCGGCATCAGTATCGTTTGCGGCTACCTGCCTGCGGGCTTTGGGCTCAGCGTGTGGGGATGTCTGATCTTGGGTATCGCGGCTATCATTCTTTTATTGCGCGTAGTGGGTAAAAGAGTGGATGTATGAATTGCGAAAGCTTCGGTAGTTGCGGTAGCTGCACGCTCGGCGAGCCCTATGAGGATCAAATTTTATACAAAAAACAGCTGATCGCCGATAAATTTAGAGAATTCTTTGACGGCGAGTTTGAGTTTTTTGCCTCACAGCCGCAAAATTACCGCATCAGGGCGGAATTTGGTATCTGGCACGATATTTGGCATAGCGCATTTGATCTTGCCTACACGATGGGCGGCGCGCAAAGCAAGAAAATTTTAATTAACGAATGCCCTAAAGTGGCGCTTCCTATCGCAAATTTAATGCCGCGGCTGCTAGAGGCGCTTAGGCGGAGCGAAGCTTTAAAAGATAAGCTCTTCAGCGTCGAGTTCATTTCGTGCGCTAGCGGGATTTTGGCGACTCTGCTTTATCACAAGCGCCTGGGCGAGCGCGAGCAAGGGGCGATTTGCGAGCTGGCGGACAAGCTTGGCATCGGGGTTATGGTTCGCGCGCGCGGACAGAAGCTGCTAAGCGGCGAGCTAAGCCTCACGGACGAGCTTTGCGTGGACGGGCGAGTTTATAAATTTCGCTTCGGCGAAAACGCCTTCATCCAGCCCAACCGCGGCGTGAACGAAAAGATGATCGCCTGGGCGAGAAGCTGCGTGGACTTCGGCAAAGAGAGCGTGGGCGAAGGGCGCGCCGCGCATAATTTCGCCGCAAAGAATTTAATAGCAGAGAATTCCTCTGCGCAAAATTACGGCTGCGAGGAGCCCGCCCCGCGAAATTCTACGGATCGAAATTTTGCTTCTGAAAATTCCGCCGAATTTAACGCCGCTTTCCGGAATTCCGTTAAAGCAAATTCCGCTCGCGCGGAGTTTAATGGCGAAAATTCCGTGAAATTTAACTATACGTCCAAAGACGAGAGCTCTGCGGATAAAAATTTCGCTCGCAAGGATTTGGACGTGCAAAATTCCGCCGCGCAAAATTTAGATTACGAAAAGCATTGCGTGCAAAATTCAGCCTGCGAAAAACTCATCGCGCAAAATTCGAGCTGCGAGGAACCCACCCCGCAAAATTCGAGCTGCGAAAAACATGCCGTGCGCCCAGAAAGCTCCGCTGCGCGCGATCTGCTGGAGCTGTACTGCGGGCACGGCAACTTCACTATCCCGCTTGCGGCTAAATTTAACCGCGTGCTGGCGAGTGAAATTTCAAAAAGCTCGATCGCGAATGCCCGCATAAACTGCGAGCTCAACGGCGTTTGCAACGCGCAATTCGTCCGCCTTAGCGCGGATGAGCTGATGAGCGCGTTTGCGCGCAGGCGCGAGTTTGAGCGGCTAAAGGGGATCGATATTTTCAGCTACGATTTTTCGCACGTCTTGATCGATCCGCCGCGCGCGGGGCTGGAGCCTAGCGTGATTGATTTCATAAAAAATTTTCAAAATTTGATCTACATCTCCTGTAATCCGCAGACGCTTTTTGAAAATTTACGCTCGCTTTGCGCTACGCATGAGGTGCGCAGATTTGCGATCTTCGATCAGTTCGCGCATACGGCGCATATCGAATGCGGCGTGCTGCTAAAGCGCAGGAGTTAGGCGGGTTTACAACCGAAGTTGTGGATTTAGACGGCGCGCGGGATAAAATTTCGCCTAAAATATGTATAATAACAAAATTTAAAATTACGAAAGGAAGTAGATGGTTGATCTAAATAAAATCATCCAAGCAAAGCGCACCATAAACGATTTCGTCTATAAAACGCCCTTTGCTTTGGCGCCGAAGCTCAGCAAGCTTTACGGCGCGGAAGTGTATCTCAAAAGCGAGAATTTGCAGCGCACCGGCGCATATAAGATCCGTGGCGCTTACAATAAAATCGCGCACCTAACGGATGAGGAGCGGGCGCATGGAGTAATAGCTGCAAGCGCGGGCAACCACGCCCAGGGCGTAGCGATGAGCGCGCAAAAATTCGGCGTGCATGCCGTGATCGTAATGCCTGAGGCCACGCCGTTACTTAAGGTAAGCGGCACGAAGGCTCTGGGCGCAGAGATCATTTTGCAGGGCGATAACTTCGACGAGGCGTATGCGTTTGCGCTGGAATATGCGAAAGAGCACAATCTGACGTTCGTCCATCCCTTCAACGACGAGTTCGTACAAGCGGGCCAAGGCACGATCGCGCTTGAGATGATCGAGGAGGTCGCAGATCTTGAATACATCGTCGTTCCAGTTGGCGGCGGCGGGCTTGCGACGGGGGTTTGCAGCTGCGCCAAGCAGATTAACCCTGACATCAAAATCATCGCCGTAGCCGCCAAGGGTGCGCCCGCGATGCACGATAGCTTCGTCGCGAAAAAGCCTCTAAATTCCAAATCTGTCCGCACCATCGCCGACGGCATCGCGGTGCGGGATACTAGCGAGATCACGCTTTCTACGATCATTGAGTGCGTCGATGAGTTCGTGCAGGTCGATGACGAGGAGATCGCAAGCGCGATACTCTATCTGCTCGAGCAGCAAAAAATCATCGTTGAGGGCGCGGGCGCGGCGGGCGTAGCGGCGCTGATGAACGCGAAATTCCAATTCCCCGCGGGCGCAAAGATCGGCATCATCCTAAGCGGCGGCAACATCGATGTGCAGATGCTAAACATCATCATCGAAAAGGGTCTTATCAAATCGCACCGCAAGATGACGATCAATGTCACGCTCGTCGATAAGCCGGGCGCGCTTACGGGGCTTACCGAAATCTTGCGCCGCGCCAATGCAAACATCGTCAAGATCGACTACGACCGCTTTTCGACCAACATCGAGTACGGCGATGCGCAGATCACGATCACGCTTGAGACCAAGGGTAAAGCTCATCAAGAGGATATCGCCTGGGCGCTCAAAAACGCAGGGTATGATTTCAGGGAGATTTTGTAAAATTTCGCAGGAGCTCTGGGCTTGAGCTTTGATTGCGCTTCTCGACTCACAGCGGTTAAATTTTAAATTTACATCCGCCTTATACCCGCCGTGCCGAAATACTTTGCGTGGGTATTTTAATCTTTGGTGTATTTCTATTGGGGCGGGAAGGGGGCTTGAATTGCAAGGTCGCTCCCCTTCCCGCCCCAAACCCCACCTAACCCCCGACGACGCTAGCGGTGCAGGCTGCGCCTGAGTTTAATTCTAATGAAACGAACAAGCATAAAATTTCGTGTACCGTAATTCAAGCCATATCAAAATTTAACATTAGCCACAAGGCTGACCCCTGGCACGCTCAAGGGGCGAGCCTTACGGCTCGATCATTTCTATTTTGCGGCTTCGCCGCACGCTTTGATTTTAAAATTTCTTGCCGCAAAAATCGTAAAATTTTAATTGCACTACAAATCGGCGCTGTATTTTGCTAAAATACCGATAAAATTTTAAAGGATGAAATTTGGAAAATTTTGCTTTTCTTCTAAATTTAGTGATATTTTGCATTTTGGTTTTTATGTTTTTTAAGATGCGCAAAAGCGGCGAGCAGGCTGGCAAGCCGCAGATCGCCACCGACATCACGCGGCTTAAAAGCATCGGCGAGCTGAGCGTTTTTAAAATTTACTCCAAAGAGATCGTAACGCGCAAGCAAAACGTAGGCAGCGGGCTGCTGGGCTCGCTCGTTTCGCCGCTGATGACGAAAAAGCAGATCGCCATCATCTTCGAGTTTGAGATCGAGTTCGTTTACGACCTGCTAAGCCCCGACTTTGCGATACTGCCGCAGGGCGAGGATCGCTACGAGATCAAGATGCCGCCGTGCAAATACAAATACTCGATCAAAGATATGAAAATTTACGACGAGAAAAACGCCAAGCTGCTGCCGTTTTTGCTGCCCGATTCGCTAAACGGGCTATTCGGTGCGAGCTTTGACGAGAGCGATAAAAACCGCCTGATCGACGACGCCAAGGACGAGGTCAAGCAGCTCTCGCTAAAAATCATCAACGATCTGGGCGGCAAGATCCACAAATCTGCGACCGACACGCTGGAGGCGATCGCCAAGAGCTTCGGCGCGAAGGAGGTCGGATTTATCTTCCAGGACAAGGCGCTTCAAACGATCGACATAAACTCAAACGAGATCGCAATCGATAAGTCGCTAAAATCGCAGATCGAGAAGTAGATGGAGCTTTTCAAGGCGCTTTTTAAAATTTATTTCGCCCGCATGCTCGTGTTTATGGATGCCTGTGCGAGGGCTTGGCAGCGATTTTACGAGCCGATTAGGCTGCGCAAAGAGAAAAAGCGCCTGCGCGCAAAGGGCTATTTTACCGAGGATGCGACGTGGGCGGAGTTTTTCGCGGATTTTAAATTTTGCAAATGCTTCATCATCAAAAAAATCCTCTATCCAAACTTCTACGCGATCAAAAACTCCTCCAAATGGGAGGCGGGCTCAAAGCGGGCTAGTTTTTCGGTAGGCTCGTTTGCATACGACGAGATCGCGTGGGTGTGGGTGCCGCGAGTCTTCGACGGTGGGAGGAAAAACGATCTGGAAAAGCTAAAAAATCTACTGCAAAAAATCCCCGCGCTGCACTACGAGCAGAGCGATACGGGGATTAAAATTTTCGGCTACGAGTGCGGCGAAGGGGCCTTATAATCATATAAAACGATTTCGTCGAGGGTCGCGCCGATGTAGCGCATGGCTAGCGCTGCGTAGATAATCAAGCGGGCAGGTTTTGGATGCCGTGTCTTTGACGAAACAGCGCATGCTAGCGTGAATTTTATCTTTTCAAACGCCCCGGCGTGGTCTAAATTCAAACTCCGCGTGAGCATAAAACGCAGGCGAAATTTTATCTCTGCGCCTGGCTCCATAGATCCTTTGCTTCGGCGGGGTTTTTTATATTAAGCCACGCAAGAAGCAGCACCGCGGGCGTCAATGGCTTTAAGATTAAATTTACTAGCGCCATATATTTTACGATGCTAGCCGTTATAAGCTCGGGAGCCAGCACCTGAAGCATGCCGTAGAGGATGTTTGCGCCGGCGCCTGCGATTAGCAGCGCGGCATATACGGCGAAAAGCCCGCATCCCGTGGCGGCACGCAACTTAAAATTTATAACTATCCAAGCGACCGTAACCGCAAAAATCAAATACGGCACGTATACTTGCAGCCTATTACAATCACATCTTCTGAGTATATAAATGGCTGAAAAATATAGCAGCGCCGCAAGCGCAACGCTGTAAGCGTATTTGAAGATTATAAAGACCTGCGGGCCCGTGATATTTTGGATGTTTTTAAGCGCGTGGTAAAGGAATGTGAAGGCAAAAATCCACACTAAGATTTGAGAATCCAAGTACGCGATCTCGCCTTTTATAGAATACGCCGCACTGCCGACCAGTAGGCAGAGCGCGCCGAGCGTGCCTTGTAGCTTCGCTCTTTGAAAATCTTCATTCATTTTATCCCTTTAAATTTTAATATGCGGCTCGCCGCTTACGACGCGCAGATGAATGGCGGGCGCTGCTTTGATTATCACCGCGAACTTTAAATTTAGCCGCTGCAAATTTTAATTTTACGCCGCCGCGCATACTTCGTACTTTACGTCGCTGTGAATGATTTAAGCTCAGCACGCCGCCGAATATCTCATCCTTGGGCTACTGCCGTAAATTTTATTTGGTGCCGCCGTTACGAGTGCTTTTAATTTAACGCCGTAGTTACCGCAAATTTTACTTTGCCGCCGCCGCTCGTGCAATACATTTTTGAAATGGGATTTTATGCAAATTGTGTTTAAAATTAATTTAACCTTTTAAATTTAAAAGCAGCGGAGCAGCTTAAAATTTATAACTATCCAAGTGCCATTACTATAAGCATTAAAAACGCTTATCTTTGATTTTTAAATTTGAGCTGTTTTTAGTAAATTTTGCTTACAAATTTTGTATAATTTTTAAAATTTTATCTCAAAAAAAGGAGCAAGTATGAGATTTATCGTTATATTGTTTTTGGTGGTCGGCGGCTGTTTTGGAGGCAATATAACCGACTTTCAAAGCTTGGAAAAATTTATCAAAGACGGGCAAGCAAAAGGATATTTTCCTAAAAAGATTTTAGTGACGCAAGGATTTGATACCACCGTATTAGAAGACGTGAGTTTAAATTTTAGCAAAACCATATATTGGGATATAAATTCTCGCTGCAACCAAAACGCAGACGAGATCATTATAGCCGAAAGCGATATGAGGCACTCTATAGTTTGCCCCGGAAATAACAACGTCTATATTTTGACGGGCGGCAGAAGCGATGTGGAAGACCCATGGGGAAACGATATCTTCGTAATGGGCGAGAACGATGATAAAATTTCAAAAAGCTGGGGTACAAATATATTTATCTTCGGTAAAAGATGGGGGCATGATAAGATAGAAATCGGCGATTCTAGGATAAATCCGGCGTCAAACCCTGAATACAAAAACGAATTTCCTTACGAGTTTAGCCACTTTTTCATCTTTGATAGCGGGATTAAAAAGGATGATTTAGTTTTTAACTTTAACAAGATAATAAATTTAAAAACAAACGACTCTATAGAACTTACGGATTTAAATGGTATAAATTTGATTTTTAAAGACGAGCCGGGTAAATACTACGGTACAAATTCATTAAAGGAGATTTACGACAAAAACTTTTTCGTTACACCTAAGACTGAAGAGAGTTTGAGTATAGATGAGATACAAACGTTGCTTCACAAAACGGCATATTCAGACAACGCCGAAGATGCTAAAAAATACTGCAAAATGGGCGGCGATCCGAATTTTAAAGGTCATGAAAATACCACTCCCATCGAAATGGCGGTAATGTTAGGTAGCGAAAATTCGCTTCGCGCGATGCTAGAGTGCGCAAAAAGACTGACCGATAACGCAATGATGATGAGCGTATTCGGAAGCCAACACGACGATGAGAAGAGTTTTAGGCTCGTAAAGCTTTTGGAAAAATACGGCGGAAATTTTAAAGCAAAGGATAGGGATGGCTGCTCCATGGTAAATTATGCGGCAAGTTCTCATAGTCTAGAAATCGTAAAATATCTAGTAGAAAGAGGCGCCGATCCAAAAGCTAGATGTTCTCATAACCAAAGCGTAACTCCATCGGATTGGGCAAGGAAAAACGAGGATAAAAGAGTATATGAGTATCTAAAAAGCCTAGAAGCTAAATAAAAGGTATGCTAAATGGCCTTTTATCACCTGCTTTAAATCAGCGCGATAAAATTATTGGCATTTTTTGATGCTGATAGCAAGACACAGCAAGCTTTATGATATCGATTTGGCTTATGGCTGCAACGACGGAACTTATTTATGTGCCATCTAGAATGGGCGGCATATCGGACTCTCTAGAGCACCAAGATTTACGGCTATGCCAAAAAGCTTTAAGTTTTCGGCGAAAATTTTATTTTGCATTATTTTTGTTGAAATTATATAATTTAATCCAAAATTTATATACACTTCGCTATCATCTCATTCTCAATTTCGCGGCCCACTCGTCTAGTGGTTAGGACGCTGGCCTCTCACGCCGGTAACAGGAGTTCAAATCTCCTGTGGGTCACCATTTCATCACTTAAAATCAATTAAAATTTTCTATCATTCAGCTGTCTGCCCTTGAAATTTAAGACCTCATTTGATTTTTGAGTATTTTGATTAAAATTTCATCATATTTTTACCGAGGCTAATTGCTCTAGAATTAAAGTCGCGCGAATTAAAATTTAGATCAAATTGTAAAATTCACGGCTAAATCCTACCGCTACTTATATTTTCAAGATTACGCAGCCTGTTCCAGTTTTGTTCGTTTTGTAAATTTCTCATGTTCTGTCGCTGCTGCATCTGCTCCAGTTGCTGCTGTGCTTGCTGTTGCATTAGGCTTTGCTGCGTGGCGATATATTGCTCCTGTGCTCTTTGCTGTGCTTGCGCGCTGTCCGCTCTGAATGAATTAAGCGTATCTTGCGATACCGCTTGCTTTTGCGCTGTCTGCGCGACTTCGGCGTCAATCTTTTGCCGCTTCGCGCAGCGGTTTAGCTGCTCCTTGCTTAGCGGGTTTGCGACATCGCATCTGCTCGCGTCCGCCAAGAATGGAGCTTCCTCGTCGCCCTGCGGGAGCAGCGAGCAACCGCCAAGCAAGACGACCAAAATAAGGGAAGGGAAAAATTTTAACTTCATAGCCGCCTCTTAAATTTTATTTTTAATTCCCGACCGCCGCTAATCCGCGCCCTTTGCGAGGTCGAATCCGCACTGCGCTACAAGCGCCTTATCGCTTGCGATGCTATCGCCGGTGGTGGTTAGGAAATTGCCCGTAAGCGCCGAGTTGATACCGCATCCAAGCGCTGTGCGCACGTGCTCGCCCAAATTTCGCCTGCCGCCTGCGAAGCGCAGATACGCGCGCGGCAAGATGAAGCGGTAGATCGCGATTGATTTTAAAATTTCATCGTGCGCTAGCGGCGCGGCGTTTTGCAGCGGAGTGCCCTTGATCGGGGTCAGGATATTGATCGGCACGGAGCTAACGCCCAGTTCTCGCAGCTGCAGCGCCATATCGATGCGATCCTCCATATTTTCGCCCAGCCCGAAAATCCCGCCGCTACATACGTCAAGCCCCACGGCACGGCAATTCTCTATAGTTTGGATGCGGTCGTCGTAGCTGTGCGTCGTGCAGATCTGCGGATAAAATTTTCGCGAAGTCTCGAGATTGTGATGATAGGTCTGCACGCCGCTTGCTTTAAGCAGCGCTAGCGCGGGCTTTGAGGCGATTCCCAGTGAGGCGCACAGATGCAGCCGCGTTTCGCTTCGCAGCCGCTCATAGATCTCGCAGTATGCCCCTAGATCGGAGTTTTTTTGAGAAATTCCGCGCCCGCTGGCGACGAGCGAGAAGCGGTGCGTCTGCTCGGCTTCGTTTGCAAGCGCGGCGCTTAGCACCTGCTGTTCGCTCAAAATTCCGTAAGTCTCGCAGCCCGTGTTAAAATGCGCCGACTGCGCGCAGTATTTGCAGTCCTCGCTACAGCGCCCCGATTTTACGTTTATGATCGTGCAGAGATTAAATTTATCACCGCAAAACTCGCGCCTGATCTCATCCGCCGCCGCAAAAAGCGCGCCCAAATCCTCGCATCGCGCCAGCTCTAGCGCCTGCTCCTTCGCAATCTCGCAGCCGCCTATCACGCGATCTTTCAGCTCGGAAATATAAAATTTGTCTATCAATACTTAGCCTTTTTGAAAAAAATGCGTAATTATACAATGCGAAATTTAAAGCAAAGCTCGCACGCGAAATTTGGCGTAGGAATTTTGCGCTAAAAATTTGCACGAAATTTTACGCTCTTCATGCGCCGCTTTTGTGTCTGCAGCTTTTAGGGACGGCTCGTCTGTGCGCTTGCGGCGGCACAAATTAAAATCGCTTAAAAGTCGCGATACGGTAAAATTTTACGCGTATTAAAAATAATAGCGAGCCGCTACCTGCGACATCTGCGTGCGATTTATCGTTTTGAAATTTTATTTTGGCTAAAATTGCTACTTTAAATTTAAAGGCAAAAAATGAAATACGACGTTATCGTTGTGGGCGGCGGGCACGCGGGTATCGAGGCAAGCTTGGCCGCCGCAAAAATGGGCGCAAAGACACTGCTGATTACGATCTTGGCCGAACAGATCGGCGCTGCGAGCTGTAACCCCGCAATCGGCGGCCTTGCTAAGGGACATCTGGTAAAGGAGATCGACGCGTTGGGCGGTCAGATGGGGCTTACGGCGGATGTGTGCGGGCTGCAGTTTAGAATTTTAAACGAGAGCAAGGGCCCTGCGGTGCGCGGTTCGCGCGCTCAGATCGATATGGATGAATACCGCATCTACATGCGAAATTTGCTGCTAAACACGCAGGGGCTGGACGTGAGCCAGGAGATCGCGAGCGAAATTTTAACCTGCGAGCGAGGCGGCGAGCAGCGCATTTGCGGCGTTAAGACCCATCTTGGCAACGTTTATGAGACCGAGCATCTGATAATCACCGCAGGCACCTTTTTAAACGGGCTAATTCACGTAGGCGAAAACAAGCTGCAAGCAGGGCGCGTGGGCGAGCTAGCGAGCGTCGAGCTAGCCGAATCACTACGAAGCTTGGGGCTGCAAATGGGGCGGCTAAAGACCGGCACCTGCCCGAGGATCGATGCTAAGACGATCGATTTTAGCGTGCTTGAGCGCCAAGACGGCGACGCGGATCCGCACCCTTTCAGCTTTCGCAGCAAAAATTTTGCACCGAAGCAGCTTGCTTGCTTCATCGCTTATACGAACGAACGCACGCACGAGATCATCCGCGAAAATTTCGCCCGCGCACCGATGTTTACGGGGCAAATTTCAAGCACCGGCCCGCGCTACTGCCCGAGCATCGAGACTAAAATTTATGAATTCCCAAATCGAGACCGCCATCACGTCTTCGTCGAGCCGCAGACGCGTGAGGCTACGGAGTATTACGTAAACGGGCTTTCTACGAGTTTGCCTTACGACGTGCAGATTGCGTTTTTGCGCACGATCAGAGGCTTTGAAAATGCTAAAATCGTCCGCCCGGGCTATGCGATCGAGTACGATTTCATCGATCCTACCGAGCTTAAACACAGCCTCGAGACCAAAAAGATCCGCGGACTGTTTTTGGCAGGTCAGATCAACGGCACCACCGGCTACGAGGAGGCCGCGGCGCAGGGGCTGATGGCGGGCATAAACGCCGTGCTTGATTTGCGCGGGCGGCAGCCTTTGATTTTGCGCAGGGATGAGGCGTATATTGGCGTTTTGATCGATGATCTCGTCACTAAAGGTACGAATGAGCCTTACCGAATGTTTACTTCGCGCGCGGAATTTCGCCTGCTACTGCGCGAGGGCAACGCCGTGCTGCGCCTGAGTGAATACGGCCGCGAGATCGGGCTTTTAGACGAGGCGAGCTACGAGCGGGCGCGCAAGTTTAAGCTTGACGTGGAGAGCGGAATGGAATTTTTGCTAAAAACGCAGATTACCCCTTCGAAACAGACGCTTGGCCTGCTGCAAAGTATCGGCGCAGAGCCCATTTCGCAAAGCTGTAGCTTGCAAAAAATCGCCTCTCAAAGCGGCTTTTCAAAGGCGGGCTTGCTTGCTCTGGCGCCGCATTTTGAGGGCTTTAGCGATGAGGTTTTGGATGAAATTTTAACGCAGTGCAAGTATCATTTCTACATCGCGATGCAGCGCGCCGAAGTTGAGAGGATGAAGGGGCTGCTTGGCGTCGCAATCCCGCCACAGATCGATTTTAGCAAGATCGGAGGGCTTAGCAACGAGATCGTGCAGAAGCTAAATCGCTTTGCGCCGCCGACGCTGTTTGCCGCGAGCGAGATCAGTGGCGTAACGCCCGCCGCGATCGATATTTTGCACATTTACATAAAACAAAATTTCGGCGATAAGCTTGGGATAAAGCGAGAATAGCATGCTAAAGCATAAAAGGCTCAATAAAGTAATTTTAAAATTTATAGTGAAAAATCTGGACGATATTTTAAAATATATTTCAGTTTGAACTAAAACTATGTTTTGATAATTATGCCAATAGTAAATTTAGATTCATTGTCAAGAATTGCTCAAAAAATACTTTTTTTACATACAGTATGTCGCCGAAATTCTTTTTTATTCACTTCCCGGTTCAAAATTATTTCTCGAACAGCATAAATTAAAGGATTCGGTCGACAACATTTTGCTAAAATTGATAAGGGAAAATCCGCTTAACTTATCTTGAGCCGTTTATATTTACAGAGGAGATAAATCCGCCCCGAGCGAGGCGGATTAAAGATTATTTTTCATTAGGCAAATACATCTTCCAGCTACTATCTACCTTCCAGTCTATCGGGTGACAAGACATACAAGTATTTAGCTTTTGCGGATGATGCACGGCGTGGCATGACTGACACTGTAGCATCTCATTGGCTTTATCGTGAGCGCCTTCGTGCGGGTTAGATAGGCCATAGTGCGCGGTCTTTTTTCTTATGTCGGCTATCTTATGACAGAGCTAGTGCACTGCTCGTTTTTAAAGCCCCTTTGTTTCGCCGGCATCTCAAAGTCGCCTGTTACATACATCCTGACCTCGTTTAGCTGCTCGCCTATGGTTGGCGTGTGGCAGTCGTGACATGTTACATTTGCGTCGTTATGCTTTTTAGCTAGCATATCTCCTTTTGTAAAAGAATCGTACTCTGGCTGCATGTTGTGACATATGATACAAAATTCAGCCTTGTGGCTAGCGGCCTCTATTTGATGAAACGCTATAAAACCGACGATAGCGGCTACTATTAGTCCTATTATCGTATATTTTCTTTTCTTGCTCATGCTTGTACTCCTTTTGCGTTTGCCGCAGCCTGATAGCCTGCTAAGCGTCCGTAGCATAGGCATGTTCCGTGGCTAGTGCCGGCTAAAACTACCGGATAGTCGCCCAAAAAAACGTCCGCCCATAACGTTACCGCAGGCATAAAGTCTCGAAATTTCGTTATAGTCGGTATCTAGCACGTTTGCAGTGCTTGGCTCTACGGTGAAGCCGCCCATGACGATTAAGCTAGCACCTACGCCAATCTTGCCAGCGTAAAGCCTATATTTATCGGTATTTCAACCGCATCTTTTAGAGTTTTTGTTTCTTTGAATTGTTTCTCAAACAAGGAAACGTTTTTTTGATAAAAAGCGGTACAGTTTTCCAGAATTATTTTGCTTTATAAAAAAGATTCTATGAAATTACTTTGGACTCATATCTAAAAATCTAGTTTATCTTGGTTTGGATTGGAAAATGACATTAATGCAATTTTGATATTTGATTTAACTAGTCTGATGTTTTGCTTAGACATTAAATTCAAAATAAGTATCTCAGTAATATTATGCGGTATAGTATAGGCTAAATTTAGCAAATTTTTGGTCGCCATTGCACACTTTTATCTTAAAAATTCTATAATACCGAAATGAAATTCAAGCAAAATTATTTTTACATTTTATTAGTCGCCGTTGCTGTGGGATATTTTTATCTAGTTTTTACAAACTATGATGAGAACAAACAACAAACATACAACTCTGCCGTTTCAAGCCAGATAAAAACAGTGCAAAAATACAAAGCAATCATAAATGAGCGCATCGAACAACAAAAGCGACTGCTTGAGGAGACTGCTAAATTTATAGAGACAAAAGACTATATAAAAGACTATGCTACGATAAAAGGTGTGCTTTAGCATTGTTGCTAGAACGGGTAGCTTTTTAGCAGTCTATGCCGGATATCCGGATAGCTACAGATTTGTCGCAAGTAACGAAATCGAGCCGCAATATAATTTCTCAGACCGCCCTTGGTTTGTAGCTGCAAAAGAGAGTATGACAACAAGCTTTACCGAGCCATATATCGACCGCCAGCTTGGCATCTACGTCATCTCTGTCTCAACGCCACTTATAAAAAATGGTAAATTTATAGGTGTTTTGACGGCTGACCTTGACTTTGAAATTTTTCAAAAAGAGCTTGCCGCACTCTTTCCGCTTGCAAATGGCTCAGCGTTTTTAATGGTAGATGGCAAAAATATTCTTGATCAAACAGAGCAAATTTTAGACTTTTCAGGCGCTCAAACCAAAGAGATATTGCAAAAAATTTCAGTTAAAAAACGAGGAAACGAGCAAATTCTTATCAAAAATAAGCCTTATATTTTTGTATATGATACGCTCGCAAATAGCAAATGGATGCTAGTTAGCGTGCTTGATGAGGGCATGATATACAGGCAAATCGACAAAAAAGCGCTAAAAGATCTTGGTATTTTTTTGGCATTGGCATTTTTTGGTATTTGTGCCTTTGCTACTCTTTATGTGGCGCAGCGAAAATTTTATAAAAACAAGCATCTTTTAAATCTTTTTGCCAAAAACCCAATAGGTGGGCTTGTCATCACAGATAAAGCTGGCAATATCGCCTTTATCAACAAAGAATTCGAGAAAATTTTCGGCCTAAAATTTAAGGCAAATATCGGTAAAAATTTAAAAGAACTCTCTAGTATTTTTTGCTTGAATAAAACCACACAGAGTATATTTAGGCAAATCAGCAGCAACCCAACCAAGAGCTTTAGCCTGACTTCAAAAAAGGGCGAGCTGTTTTATAAAACAGAGTTTTTGCCACTGCTTGACAAGCAAGGCGTATTTGAGGGTGTTTTTATCATGTCGCACGATATCACGCATGAGGTGAGTTTGGAACAAAATAGGCAAAAACAAGAGCAAATTTTACTGCAAAACTCCAAAATGGCCGCACTTGGCGAGATGATAAGCGTGATCTCACATCAATACAAGCAGCCTCTAAATACGCTTTTGCTTCTTGCAAGCGATACTCATGAGCTGTTAAGCGGCAAAAATGGCGATAAAATGGCACTAAAAAACATTGAAAATATACGTATGAATGTTGAGCTTATGAATGAAACTATCGATGTTTTTAGGGATTTTTACAAAGAGGATTTTTGCGAGAAAGAATTTGATCTAACCGACGTGCTAGATGATGTTTTATACATTTGCCGACCGCAGCTTCAAGTAAAAAATATCGAGTTACGCTTTACATACGACGAAGGCTCTTATAAGATCAAAAGCTATGCAAACTACATAAAACACGTGCTTATGAACCTTATCACAAATGCAAAAGATGAGCTGGTAAAGAAGGCAAAAAATAGAGAAAATTTCTCTCCTTATGTGGCTATAAATTTAAGCCAAGATGAGAGCAAATTTATTATTACTATCGAAGATAATGCAAATGGTGTAGATAGTGAGCTTTTAGATAAAATTTTTGAGCCGTTTTTTACTACAAAAGGCGACGATGGCACCGGTATGGGGCTTTATCTTTGCAAGCTTATTTTTGAGAAAAAACTACGTGGTGACATAAGGCTTGCAAATGCTAAAAATCCGACAAAATTTGAAATAGAGCTATTAAAATGAACGAAATTTTTAAAGAGTTAGCACACTTAAATGTGCTTTTGGTTGAGGACGACACGCAGTTACAAGGAGTTTTGGCCGGACTTCTTGCACCATATGTAAGCCAAATTTATAAGGCACAAAACGGGCAAGAAGGCTTTGAGTGCTTTAGCAAAAACGACATTGATATTATCATCACTGATATTAATATGACCCATATGAGCGGAACAACGATGGCAAAACGAGTTAGAGAGCTTGATGAGCGTGTGCCGATCATTTTTATTACGGCCTATGATACCGACGAAAATTTACAAAACTCACTAAACATACAAAATTCAAATCTGCTTAAAAAGCCATTTGATAAACAGCAACTTTTAATCATGATATTAATGGCTACAAAAAATGGTTCAAATGCTAATAAGCGTTTAAATTTAGGTCGTGGCTTTAGCTATGATACGCAAGATAGGTTGCTTTATAATGAGAACAAAAATATCGTTTTAACTAGAACTGAGCAGCGACTTTTGCATATCCTAGCGATAAATAAAGAGCGAGTCGTATCGTTTGAGATGATAGAAAATTTCACGTGGAGTGGCAAAGTAGCGTCATTTGAAACGATACGAAACTACATAAACAAACTACGCACCAAAACCTATACACAACTTATCAAAAACGTTCAAGGACTTGGCTACAAGCTCTCGCTTGATGACGAAGTTTAAAAATTTGCCTTTAAAGCAGCGTGTAAAATTTAAATTTAAGCGCAAAAAGTCAAATTTGAAAAATAATAGTACTATGATTTGATTTTCTAAAAGCGAGTTGTAGAGAAAATTTCGTCCTAAGAGTAGATATATAGTCTACCAAAGGCCGAAATTTTCTAGCTCATGAAAGACGATGCACAAAATAAAGTTATTCTATTGGAGCTTTACTTTGTAAAAATCTAGTCAAAGTTTGCGTTTCTGTCTCATCAAGTCCAGCGTTGCCAATCATAGTTTTTATAACACTTGGCCAAACATTTACGTTAAACTCATCGTATCCGTGTAGTGCATGACATGCCCCACATCGCTCTTTAAACAACTCTTCGCCAGGTTTATAAACTTCGTCTAAATTTGATTTTAAAGCCTTTTTGTCAACTACTCCCTTAACGCTAACCTTGATCCATTCATTGTCATAGTCATCTTTTTGGACGCCATTTTTCTTGAAATTTTTATCGTTTTTAACACTTATGTCGCTCTCTAGGACACCTAGTCTAGCATAAGCCGTATTGCCCTCGCCAGGCACAAAGCCGTTATATTCGACTTCGGCGAAATTGCCGCTATCTTTTAATACCTTGACTTTTGCGCCCACAAAAAGCTGACCGATCTCTTTGCCGCCAACCTTATCTAAAATTTTAGCTGGCGTACCGACATAAGCATCGTTAGCAAAAAGCGCAGCACTAAGCCCTAAAAACATAACTATTTTTTTCACTTCTTATCCTTTTTTTGCAAATTTTGGCTGAGAAAAGACCTCTAGGTTTGGCAATTCACCCTCAAATTTCTCGATTTGCACGAGTGCAGTTGCTTGATTTCCCATAGCAAGGCTTGAGGTTGGCTCGTTTGGTATTAGGACGTTTACGTTTCCGTGTCTGCAAAGTCCGTTTTTATCTGGATCCCACCAGCTGCCCTCTTGCATTCTAACAACGCCCTGTTTTACGTTTTTAGTCACGATAAGTCCTGCTAAAGTTTGACCGCGATCGTTAAAAATTCTTACCACATCGCCGTTTTCAAGACCTCTAGCTTTTGCATCGTCTGGATGCATCCATACAGGCTCTCTGCCTTGAACTTCTTCAAGGTTTCTAAGCCATGTGTTGTTTAGTTGGCTGTGAAGGCGGTATTTTGGGTGCGGGGTTACTAAATTTAATGGATATTTTTTTGTTTTTTCCACGTCTCCTAGCCACTCCATCGGCTCCATCCAAGTTGGGTGCGCCTTGCAGTCATCATAAGCCGCTTTTGCAATCTTTTTAGACAAAATTTCAAACTTGCCAGATGGCGTTCCTAGGCGGTTGATGATAGGATTTTTTCTATATTCGGCCATAGTTACGTATTCGTGAGCGTGAGGCGGGACTTTAAACTCAACATAACCCTTCGCCCAAAACTCCTCAAAACTTGGCATACCTAGTTTTGCATCATCGCCCTTTTTCTTTGAGGCATTATAAAACTGCTTGATCCAGTCCATTTCACTCTTGCCCTCACTAAATGCCATGTACTCTTTATCGCCAAATTCTTTTAAAATGCCGCAGTAAATTTGGTAGTCGTTTTTAGCTTGCTCGTATGGCTCGGCAATCTTGTGCATAGCTATAATAAATTTGTTTGTATGAGATTTTGTGATGTCATCTCTCTCTTGCTCGGTGGTAGCCGGCAAAACGATGTCAGCCATGCGAGCCGAAGCCGTCCAGAAGCAATCTTGCACGATAAATGTATCAAGCTTTTCAAATGTTTTGGCCATTAAATTTGTATCTGGCGCATGGTGGAATGGATTGCCGCCAGCCCAGTATGCCATTTTTATAGTCGGATAGGTAATCTTTTTGCAGTTAAAATCGACCTCTTTGTCAGGGTTGTTTATGCAATCAAGGATTCTTGAAACAGGAATAGCAATATTGCTGCGGTTTTTCCACTCGCCCTCAGTTGATGGTACGATGCCGATAGCTCCTAGTCCGGGGAAAGCCGTAGATGTCGTAGCAGAGCCGCTTGCAAGTGCAAGTGCGCTACCGTTTGGCGCAGCTGGACTTGGGCAACCGCCGTCAGAGTAGTGGTAACCAAAGCCATATCCGCCACCAGGCAAGCCGATCTGTCCAATAAACGCAGCAAGCGTTATCATCATCCAGTGAAACTGCTCACCGTGATGTGCGCGCTGTGGTCCCCAACCGCCCATTAACATAGTACGTTTTGAGCCAAAAATTTTAGCCAAATTTATAATATCCGCCTCGCTTACGCCACAAATTTTTGCTGCCCAAGCCGCATTTTTCACGACTTTATCCTCGCTCTCGCCTTTGAGATAAGCGATAAATTGTTCTGAGCCATTTGTATATTTTTTTAGAAATTTCTCATCAGCCACGCCAGCGTTCATCATCTCGTAACATATCGCCATCATCATAGCAACGTCGGTTGTTGGATTGACGAAAATGTGCTCTGAGTTTAGATAGTTTGCAGTGTTGTTATAAACTGGATCGATCGTGATGACTTTGATACCACGTTTTTTCATCTGTTCTTTTAACTTACGAAAATAAATGTAGCTCTCGTGATCTGCCACGCCCCATGCGATCTGGTTTGTATTGATCGGATCAGCTCCCCATATGACGACAACCTCGGTGTTTTTGAGTATCACAGGCCACGCAGTAACAAGAGAGTTGCCCTCATCAGAGCCTGCAACGTGTGGCGTAATTGCACTAATAGCATGCTGCGAGTAGTTTAGCGTGCGAGTCGTGTAGCCGCCAATGATATTTAGCATACGGCCAAGAAGCGTTTGTGGATTGTTAACACTACCAACGCTATACCATCCGTAGCTACCGCCGTAGATTGCGCTACCGCCATATTCTTTATTGACGCGTTTTAGTTCGTCGGCTACTAGTTTAAAAGCCTGCTCCCAACTTATCTCAACCCACTCGTCCTTACCGCGCATTGATTTATCGCTTTGATAGCCTTTTTCAAGGTATCCTTTGCGCACGCTTGGACGTGCGATACGAGTTTGATCGTAGGTTCTAGCAACCACGCCTTGAGTTAGACTAACTGGGTAAAAGTCAATCTCGCTGGCATCTAATACACCTTCAAATTTACCGTTTTTAACTAGCCCTTTGATAGCACCAAAATGGCTTGCGCTCATCTTTGCAGGCGTGTCGCTCATTAGGTTGTCACTTATGAGACTTGTTGCGTTTAAGCTACTTGCGCCAGCGGCTGTAGCTGCTGCAGCTTTTAAAAAATCTCGTCTTTGCATCTTTTCTCCTTTGTGAAATTTTGTGGTTAGTTTAAAATATAAATGTAATTTTAAATAAAAAGTATAATAAAAGTATAATTTTAAAAAATTTGTAAAAAAATGCCCGAAGAGCTCGGACACTATAAGTTTTATGCGTTAGGTTTTTGAAAACACCTTTACTCTTGGAGCATTGCCTGTAAATTTCTCGATATTTACAAGAGCTGTGTGAGATATATTGCCTTGTGCAAGCTTTGATGTGCCCTTATCAATAGTTAGGACATTTACATCGCCATGAACACACATAGATCCTATCTCACCAGGATTTTGTGGATCATACCACGCACCCTCTGCTACGCAAACTACATCTTTTCTGACATCATCTGTTACAACAGCACCACATAAAATTTTGCCACGTTTTGATGAAACAACGACTAGATCACCATTTTCAATGCCTTTTTGTTTAGCATTTTCTGGATTTATCAGAACTGGCTCACGCTACTTCGCCGAGGGAACAAGCGGGCAACGACTCCAAAACCTTTTGCGTTGATAAACAAAGGCGTATCGTCATAAAAAACAAAGAGGAGATAGCGCTAACGAAAGCGGAATTTGACATCTTTATCTACCTTTATGAAAAAGAGGGGTTGGTCGTGCCAAGGGAAGATATTTTGATAAATTTGGATCAGGCGAAATTTCAAAGCGGACTAAAAAGCATCGATGTCGCCATAGGGCGCTTGCGTCAGAAAATAGGAGACGATCCTAAAAATCCGCGATTCATTCACCCCGTGCGCGGTATAGGGTATAAATTTATCAATGCGTAATATATCTATCATCAAACTCATATCTTTTTTCTTTTTTGCCGCGCTCATTACGGTAAATTTAGCATTCTTCATCGAATCAAAAAGGCAGGTAAGAGACGCAGAGTACCTTACTTATGAGCGCTTTATGCTGGGTATGCGTATACGAGGACAAGTAGAAGATAACGCAACTAAGCAACTAGCGCAAATTGGCCTTAAAAATAGCGAGCTTGATCCTATTAAGATCAGGCAAGGTGGCGAAAAAATTTTTAGCGACTCGTATACCGATATGATAAGGTATAACAAAAAGCTCTACTTTGTACCTAGATTTTCTTCTATTGATCCTAAGATGTTTTCACGCATTATGGATGCGGCAGGGCTTGAGCTATCAAGCAAAGATGACATCGCGAAAAACGATGTGCCTTTAGAAAATTTAGAAGAAATTTCTTCGCATAACATTTGGATACTTTGGCTTATAGTAAATATCGTAATGGTGGCTTTTTTCATAGTCGTCTTAAAAAAATTGCTGAGGCTCAGAAATTTAAAAAATATGATAAGAAGGGCAGGAGAAGAAGACAAATTTAGATTGCTAAAAGTAGAAGCAAATGATGAAATAGGCCAAATCGCTAGCGAATTTAACACGACGATGCAAAAAATAGATGCGATAAAACAGGCTAAAGCGCTATTTTTACGCAACATCTTGCACGAATTTCGCAACCCGATAATGAAGGGGCGGATCATGGCGGACATGATAGCCGAAATCTTACGAGACGATAAATTTAAAAGTAGATTAAAACAAATTTTTATAAGGCTTGAAATGATACTGGGCGAAGTCGTCAAAGTAGAAAAACTCGTATCCAATGAATGGGAGCTTAAGAAAAATAAGCACCGAGTTATAGACATCGTCGATCACTCGGTAGATATGCTTTTGCTAAAAGACACGAGCCGCATAGAAGTGCGAGCAGATATGGAAATAAGCGCGGTTGAGGTTGATTTTGAACTTTATGCGACTGGAGTTAAAAATTTGATCGATAACGTCTTAAAATACTCTAGCGGCAAAGTCCTTGTAAATATAGATAAAAATGCCGTCTGTATAAGCAGCACGGGAGATGAGCTGGAACCGGAAAGACTCGATTTTGAAAGAGCTTTTAACAGAAAGGTAGAGACGTCAAATTCAGGACTTGGTCTTGGACTTTATATTGCAAATCAAATTTTTAAAAAACACGGCCATACTTTAAAATACAAGCACAAAGATGGTAAAAATAATTTTCTAATATGTTTCATAAACACTTGATCTAAAAATAACTTGTTTATTAATACTTATAAATTATTTTAAGCTCGTTATTTGCGCTGATTAATTCATTTATAAAGCCTAACAAATCTGTTATTAATAGTACAATGGCGCCTCTGTGATATCCGCCATATTTTTTTGGTTTACGATAATTCCGAGATTTTTTAGATATTTAGTCACTCCGCAGAAGCCACAATAAGGTAGCTGAAGAAGAATTCACACACGCACGCTAAAATTTAACGGCTCTTTCGTCGTGTAGAAAAGATAAAATTTTAGTAGAGTACGGTATGGGGGCGTCTAAATTTAAACGTGATCGTTTTGGTTGATGCGCGGCGTTAAATTTTATACGACTTGTTAAGACTGTGGCGATGAGTAATTTTAAAATTTTGATTTTGGCGTGGGTAAAATTTAACGACAGCGCGTTCTGTCGTCGAGGTATAATGTATGGGTATCTGGCGGTATATCGACGTAGTGGAGATTGGCAAGTGTTGCATATAAACGAAGCGAATTAAAATAAGAATGCGGATGAAATTAGCGCCGCGTGATACATATAAATAGCAGCATGCCCCGTAAACGATGTGATTCGCGATAAAATTTTGCGTAAATTAAGGCGAAATTTAGCCGACGAAATGAGAACGGATTTAAAATTTAACCGTTTTTTCAAGCGAATTTTGCCACAATTGCGCTCAAATTTTGTTGGGGCAAAAGATGAAAAAATATACCAAGCAAATCCTCGCGATGCTCGCGCTAAACGCGATCTACAGCGGCTCGGGGATCTTGATTTTAAGCTTTATCAATAAATATCTACTTGACG
This sequence comes from uncultured Campylobacter sp., assembly GCF_937921625.1. Classification (GTDB taxonomy): domain Bacteria; phylum Campylobacterota; class Campylobacteria; order Campylobacterales; family Campylobacteraceae; genus Campylobacter_B. The sequence goes on from NZ_CAKZTI010000036.1 coordinate 181,067, forward strand.
GCACCGAAAGAGGCGGGCGCATCATCGCGCTATTTTTCGCGCTCTTGGCGATATTTCTGCTGCTTTCGGTGCTAAGCCGCATCATGCTTTGCAAGATGGAAAACGACTTCGTATTCGATCTGCGCACCAAGATCATCAAGCAGATCATCGATACGAAGTTCGAGCGCATCGAGGCTGCGTCGAAGGCAAACCTGCTTGCATCCCTTTCCAGCGATATTTCGCGCCTGACCGAGGGCTTTATGCGCATCTCCGAGCTCATTCAAGGCGCGATGATCGTGCTGTTTTGCGGCATTTACGTGCTATACATCGCGCCTATGATGTTTGCGTTTTTATTCGTCTGGATCGGCGCGCTGATGATTTTCAACCGTTTTTTGATGAAAAAGGTCATGCAAAATTACGATCTGTACCGCCAAAACGAGGACGTTTTGTATAAAAACTACGCCGCGGCGATCGAGGGGCATAAGGAGCTGTCGCTAAGCCTAGCCAAAGCGAAGAGCCTATACGAAAACGACTTTTTGCCCAACGCGCAAAATTTACGCCAAAGCTCGCTGCGAGCCGAGGTTTACGGCGCGTTTGCGAGCAATTTTATGAACGTGATGATGCTCGGTGCAGTGGGATTTGTGCTTTATTTTGGGCTAAGCGGGGGCAAAGCGGAGCTCGCAAACGCCGTAACGATCGCGCTTACGGTGCTTTTTTTGCGCGCGCCTTTGATGATGCTCATATTCTCGCTTCCTAGCGTGCTGCGCGCCAAGATCGCCTACGCAAAGATCAAAGAGTTAAATTTAGACCCGTTCGTGCAGGGCTTCGAGCTTGCGCAAATGCAGCCGTGGCGCAGATTGGAGCTTAAAGACGTGAGCTTTTCGTATCCGGGCGGGAAATTCGGCATCAAGGGGGTAAGTTTGCAGCTAAATGCGGGCGAGACGGTGTTTTTGATCGGCGAAAACGGCAGCGGAAAATCGACGCTTTTTATGATCTTAGCGGGCCTTTATACGCCGCAAGCAGGCGAAATTTTAGCCGACGGCGCGGCCCTTAAACCCTCCGATCTGCGCGCCTACAGCAATAACATAAGCGCGGTTTTCAGCGATTTTTATCTCTTCGACTACGCTACGGGCGATGCGGACATCGCGCGCGAGTGGTTGGCGCTCATGCACCTGCAGGATAAGGTTGAGCTAAAGGGAGCTAAATTTAGCACCACGAGCCTATCTAGCGGGCAGCGCAAGCGTTTGGCGCTCGTAAGCGTGCTGATGGACGGGCGAAAATTTTTGATGCTTGACGAGTTTGCCGCCGATCTCGATCCGCAGTTTCGCGCAGAGTTTTACGAGCGGATTTTGCCCGAGCTGAAATCGCGCGGATATACGATCTTTGCGATCTCGCACGATGATAAATACTTCGGCGCCGCAGATAAAATTTATAAGATGCAAAGAGGCGAAATTTCGCGCATAAAGTAAAGCGGCTAAATTTTAAAATTCTACGCGAAATTTCGCGCTGGAATTTGGCGTATAGATGAAATTCCGCCGTAGAATTTCGCCGCGAAATTTTACGATTGAAATTTAAGTGGCAAGGCGAAATTCGCTTAAAATTTTACAGCGCAAATTCCGCTTCAAGCCCCTATGCTAAAGTTTGCAGTAGATAGAATTTTGCCTCTTTGGCGCAAATTGCAAAAATTTAACCGAAATTTACTAAATTTTGATTATACTGCACCCACAATTTAAAAAGAAAGGATAGGAATGAAAAAAGTTCTTATTGCATGTGCTGCGGTTGCGGCGTTTAGTTCGAGTTTATTCGCCGCTGATGGCGCTACATTGTATAAAAAATGCGTGGCCTGTCATGGAGCTAACGCCGAGAAGCCTTATCTCGGCGGCAAAGTACCTGCGCTAAACACCCTAAGCAAGGAAGATATCATCGCTAGCCTAAAAGGCTACAAAGACGGCACCTTGGGCGAGGGCAAGGGAAAATTTGGCATGATGGGTGTTATGAAAGGTCAAGCAGCTTCGCTTAACGACGAATCGATCGAAGCGCTAGCTGATTTCATCGTTTCTAAAAAATAATTTCAAACTTCATTCGGCGGGCTTCGCGCTCGCCGAGCTTTGCTTAACCTTAAATTTCAAAATTCTACGCTAATATCACGTAAAAATTCCAAAGGCTCATAATGTTTAACGGACTGATCAGAGAGATCGCGCAGGTTGCGAGCTTTAGCGGCGATTTGCTGCGACTGCGTGCGAGATACCGACCTGCGCTTGGCGATAGCGTCGCGGTAAACGGCGCGTGCCTAAGCGTGACGCGGCTTTTTGCGGACGGATTTGCGGTGCAGCTTTCGAGCGAGACGGCACGCGTCATCGCCGCACAAAACCTGCGCGGCTCGGTGCATATCGAGCCAGCGATGCGGCTAGGCGAGCGCATAGACGGGCATTTGATCCAAGGGCATGTCGATGCCGTAGGCGAAATTTATAAAATTTCAAAGCTTGCAAGCGGCGTCGATTTTTTTATCCGTGCGCCGCTGCATATAGCGCCGCTGCTAGCGCCGAAGGGCTCGGTAGCGATCGACGGCGTGAGCCTAACGATCAACGAAGTGCTTGCGGGCGGCGGAAATTTTATTCACAAAGACCCGTTCGGCGCAAATTTGAGCGACTCAAGCTTGCGCGGGCAAAATTTTAGCGGTTCAAATTCCGTTCGCGATCTAAACTCCTTGGGCGCAAATTTAAAGAGTAAAGCGCAAAGCTGCGCTATTCGCCTTACGATCATTCCGCTGACGCTCAAAGATACACTCTTTGGATCCTACAAAATTGGGCGCCGCGTAAATATCGAGACCGATCTGCTCGCGCGATACGTCGCGGCACAGCTACGTTTTGCCGGCGGACGGATCGTCGGTCTCGGCACTGTTGCGGCGCGTGACGTGAGTGCCGAGAGTGAAAAAGACGGGCTTTCGTGGGATGCGGTAGATAAAATTTTGAGCCTGTATTAAGCGGCGTGTGATGGACAAAATCGAAATTTGCAGAGAAAATCTTGAGTTTGTATTGGACGGACGCCGCGTGCTGGCGGGCTTTAGCACGCGGCTTGGCGGCGTAAGCGGCGGAGCCTACGTAAGCCTAAATTTAGGAGATCACGTGGGCGACGATCCGCAAAACGTCGCGCAAAACCGCGAAATTTTAGCCACCGCGCTCGGCATCGCGCCGCAAAATTTAAAATTTATGCGTCAGATCCACTCAAACAAAGTTGAAATTTTACGCGCAGCTATCGATGAAATCCCGCCTTGCGATGGGCTCGTGACCGATCTGCGTGGCGTGGCGCTGTGCGTGCTGGTAGCGGACTGTTCGCCCGTGCTGATCGCGGACGAGCGGCGCGGCGTGGTCGCTGCGGTGCATGCGGGGCGCGCGGGCGTAATGGGGCGGATCTGCACCAATGCGATAAATTTGATGAGCGAGCGCTTCGGCTGCGTCGCTGAGGAGCTGAAGGTATTCGTGGGCGCGAATATCAAGGCGCGAAACTACGAACTCGGCGGGCTTGATCTGGGCGAGTTTGAGCGCTACAAAATGCAGGGGCATTTCAATCTAAACGCCGCACTTCGCGACGAGCTCGCAGCTGTGGGGGTGCGAAACGTTAAATTTGATCCGCGCTGTACTTTTGAGAGCGAGCGGCATTTCTCATACCGTAGAGACGGCGCTACGGGGCGCTTCTGCGGGTTTGTGATGAATAAAATTTAATCTAAAATTCATGCATTTTAATTGTAAATTTGTTTAGATAGAAGGGGTATTTGTCGTGAAATCTTAAGCAAATTTGCATGCGTCAGAATAAAAACAAAACACTATATAAGTTATGTAAAATCGCATAACAATCAAGCTTGTTTTAATAAAATTTTAAATATAATTCTTATTTCATTTCACACGCATCAATCCTTGATTTAGTTGTAAATTTAGAGCAAATTTACGGGCGGATGCGGAGGAATAAACTAAATTTCGGGGCAACCCACAAGGAGAAAACTCATGGTAACAATGAGAGATTTGCTAGAGTGCGGCGTTCATTT
>NZ_CAKZTI010000037.1 GCF_937921625.1 uncultured Campylobacter sp.
TTGTTATCTGAAATATATTTTTTATCAATTTTTTATTAGCAATTATACTTTTTTCAATATTCATATCTTCCTCAATTATTTTATATAAAAATTTTTTAAAACCCTTTATCCCAGTATACTTTAATAAATTCCAGCTTAAGCAGATAAATTTTATCTTTTTATTGACGAGCCTCAATGCTTATCGAAATTTAAATAGGTAAAATTCTCTCCTAATTTCAGTTAAAGGAGTGAGAATGGCAGAATATAAAAAGCTCTGGATGACGCTTGTAGCGGTACTCATCGTGGGCTTTAGTTTCTTGGGTTTTTACGGCGGCGAGGTGTATAGGCAGTCTCCGCCGGTAGTAAAATTTACCGATGCTAGCGGAGCTGAGCTAATCAGTACCGAGCGCATTTACCGCGGGCAGGAGGCCTGGCAGAGCATCGGCGGTATGCAGGTGGGCTCTATCTGGGGTCACGGAGCGTATCAGGCGCCTGATTGGAGCGCGGATTGGCTGCATAAGGAGCTAGTCGCGTTTATGGATATCAAGGCGCAGGAGCGTTTCGGCGTGAAATTTGACGCCTTAAATGACGAGCAAAAGGCGCAGATCAAGGCGCTTACCAAGGCTGAGTACCGTACCAACACCGTAAAAGACGGCACCGTCAAGCTAAGCGATGATCGCTTGAAAGCTATGGCGGTCGTAAAAGACGAGTACATGGGCGTTTTCGGAAACGATCCGCGCTTTAAAAAGCTTCGCGAGGATTACGCGATGAAGGAAAACACGCTCGCAAACGAGCAGCATCGCTCCGAGCTTATGGATTTCATCTTTTGGACTGCTTGGGCGGTTTCTACGGATCGTCCAAGCGGAGAGGCGACCTATACCAATAACTGGCCGCACGAGCCGCTGATAGACAATGTCCCTACCACGGAAAACGTCGTTTGGACGATCGCAAGCCTCGTTATTTTGCTTACCGGCATCGGCCTGCTAGTATGGTTTGGAAATTTCTACGGCAAAAAGGACGAGGATTTCGAGGCTCCTGCGAAGCTTAACGCCGATCCGATCGCCGCTTTAGCGCTTACGCCGTCGCAAAAGGCGCTCGGCAAGTACCTTTTCGTAGCGATTGCGTTGTTTGCATTTCAAGCCTTCATCGGCGGCTTTGTTGCGCACTATACGATCGAGGGTCAGTCCTTTTTCGGGCTTGATATTTCACAATATATCCCTTACTCGCTAGCTCGCACCTGGCACGTGCAGGCATCCATTTTCTGGATCGCTACGGGCTTTTTGGCGGCGGGATTGTTTCTAGCTCCGATAATCAACGGCGGCAAGGATCCGAAATTCCAAAAGCTCGGCGTGGACGTGCTTTTCTACGCGCTTCTTTTCTTGGTCGTCGGCAGCTTCGCGGGCGAATACATGGCGATTGCGGGCAAGATGGATCCAAGCAGCAGTTTCTGGATCGGACATCAAGGATACGAGTATTTAGATCTCGGTAGAATTTGGCAGCTGATACTGTTCGTGGGTCTTGTGATCTGGATGGTGCTCGTACTTCGCGGCTTTATCGCGGGCTTCAGAGCCGAGGGCGATAAGAATTTATTAGCGATCTTTACCGCTTCGGTCATCGCCGTGGGACTTTTTTACGGCGCGGGTCTATTCTACGGACAGCGCTCGCCGATTCCTGTAATGGAGTATTGGCGCTGGTGGGTCGTGCACCTTTGGGTCGAAGGATTTTTCGAGGTTTTCGCGACGGCGTCTTTGGCGTTCGTGTTTGCGTCCTTGGGCTTAGTAAGCAAGAAATTTGCTACCTACACTTCGATTGCTAGCGCGTCGATTTTCCTAATCGGCGGAATTCCCGGTACCTTCCACCACCTCTATTTTGCGGGCACTACTACGCCGATAATGGCTGTGGGTGCGAGCTTCTCGGCGCTCGAGGTCGTGCCTTTGGTGCTTTTGGGTTCGGAGGCGTTTCACTATTACAAGCTTCAATTTGCGCAGGATTGGGCTAAGCGTCTAAAATGGCCGCTTTACTGCTTCATCGCCGTAGCTTTTTGGAATATGCTGGGCGCGGGCGTTTTCGGCTTTTTAATCAACCCGCCGCTTGCGCTGTTTTACATCCAGGGCTTAAATACCACCGCGGTGCACGCACATACGGCGCTATTTGGCGTATACGGCTTTTTGGCGCTCGGCTTCGTGTGGCTCGTGGCGCTGTATATTTACAAAGACAAAAACTTTGACGATACGCTTATGAAGATCGGCTTTTGGGCGCTTAACGCGGGTCTGCTTCTAATGGTGCTGATTTCGCTACTGCCAGTTGGAATTTTGCAGGCGTTCGCGGCGATCGACGTTGGTATGTGGTACGCAAGAAGCGCGGAGTTTTTGCAAAAAGACAGCCTCTACGGGCTTCGCTGGGCGCGCATCATCGGCGATACGATCTTTTTGGTAGGAAGCGTATGCTTCTTGCTTCAAATCGTACGAATGATATTTTCACGCGCTAAATAGAGCCTTCGCGAGCTCTTATCGTTTGCTTTGCCCCGCAGGGATTTTATATTCTTGCGAGGCTTTTTAAATTTAGCGCACTTTGCGCGAGCTTTTTTCCGCAAATGGGAGCTGCGCGCGAGTCTTTGCCGCAAAGGGTAGCCGCGCGAGCTTTAAATTTAGCCGCAAATTACGCTAAATCCTTAAAATTTTAAAATTTCATCCCTTTAAATTTACTCGAGCTAAATTTTAAATTTGCTACAATTACCGCCGAAATTTTAACCTAAAGGAGTAAAAAATGGGTGTGCGAGAGCAAATTTTAGAAGACATTAAAACGGCGATGAAAAGCGGCGATCACTTTCGCAGAGACAGCCTTAGGATGCTTAACGCCGCGCTTAAGCAGGTCGAGGTGGACGAGCGCATCAGCCTTAGCGACGAGCGCGTCTTTAGCATCCTTCAAAGCGAGATCAAGCGCCGAAATGACTCTGTAGAGCAGTACCGCGCGGGCGGTCGCGACGATCTGGTGCAAAAAGAGCAGGGCGAGATCGAGATTATCGCGTCCTATCTGCCCGCGCAGCTAAGCGATGCCGAGCTTGCCGCCGAGGTTGGCTCGCTAATCGCCGAGCTTGGCGCTAGTGGCGCAAAGGATATGGGGCGCGTGATGAAAGCCGCCAAGGAAGCGCTCGGCTCAAGCGTGGACGGCAAGCGGCTGAGCGAGGCGGTTAAAGCGGCACTGAAGTAGCCTGCGTTTGAGGCTAAATTTAAGTCCGGCTACGGCTAAATTGTATCGACGTAAAATTTCGCTGCTGAAATTTTTTAAGATAGAGCTTTGGCTGCGGAATTTATACGCTAATTTAAAATTTTAAAGGATTATCATGAAAAAATTTATCGCGGTTTTACTAGCTGTCCTGCTTGTGGGGTGCCAGTGCAAACAAAACGTAGTGCCTGGGGCGAACGAAACGCCCGAAAAGATAACGGCATTTTTCATAAACGATGGCAAGGAATACATCGTAGGCGAGAAACTCAGCTATGTCCTAACGAACGGCTCGTCGCTTAAGAATATCTCGGAATTTTACGATGGCGGGTACGCCAAGGGGCTTAAGCGCGAGTTTGTGCAAATCGAAGTAACCGATGCGGAAAACAGCAAGGCGCGCGGCAGCTTCAGCGCGTTTTTAAACTCCGCAGCGGGCGCAGACGTCGCCAAAATCAAGGCTCTGGCGGATCGCATAGAAATCGATGAGAAAAAAGGCGAGATCGAAGCGGTTTTCTACTTTGACGCGCACATCGTGCAGATCAAAAATCTTAGCGAAATAATGAAGCCAAGCGATAGGCTGCGCTCTCCGATACCCGCTCACATCGAGGTTAGGCTTGAACGCTGCGAGGGCAACGTCCTATTGGATACGTTAGGCGTAATCGTGGCTATACCGGTGGTAATCGTGGGAGCAGTACTTTACATACCCATAGGAGCGATGGAAGCGCTAGCGATGCAGCATAGCCCGCGATAATAAAAGCCGTAAAATTCCGTATCTTGCAGCGAAACTTACAATGTAATGATCGATGAAGCTCGGCGAAATTTGGTATAACTTAGATCGCAAGTTCGATCTATTTATGATCGTATTTTATTTGGCGGCGATGTGGTACGGATTTCTTTTTAGCTTGAATCCGAAAAGCTTAGATGATCTGAAAATCGCAAATGGAATAATCATGGATGTCGGAAGCGATGATGGACGCGAATATATGCAGATTTTTACGGACGAGCGCAAATTTATCAAAGTCTTTTTAAATGGCGATACGGATAACTTAACCTACTTTTATAAAAATAAAATTTTGCTCAATGCGGCAATTGTTGAAGCTAATTTTAAGCGCTCAGGAGCGGACGAGTGGCAAGGCGTAAATATCAAGCCTTCTATCTCGCTAATCGCATACGAATGGCTGGAAGGCAAGCGAGTTAAAGCTTGGTATCAAAGCCGTCCGTTTCCGTTTCAGGGTCGCGGCACGGCGTATCAGGTTTTATTTTTGGATTATAATGCAAGCGCCGATCCGCCGCAACGTGAGTATCTGATGAAATTCAGATATGACAAATACGCTACGACGGATGATAAATTTACGGCTACGGTATTTGGAGCTTTGACGCTCATTTTTCTTGCGATAATGGCGGGCAAATTTTATCAAGCATGGCGCCAACTGCAATAAACATTGCGCCGCGAAATTTTAATTAGCATCGGATAACCTGAAAACACGGCACGCAGTATCGATACGAAGTATTTTAAAAGGCGTTAGGCTTGCGGCGTGCATTTCATTGCGGATAGCGGCGGCGCAAGCAGGATAAGCTTACGGCGATAAATTTAAATCGTCATCAAAACAGATCGAAACGAGATTTAAAATTTTGATAAATAGTTTGCGTCGAGTTTTGAAATTTTGCGGCTCTAGCTACGCCGGCTAGCGCTAAATTTGAAAATTTAAACTGCGTGAAATTTTAAAATTTCAAAATTTTAAATTTCGTGCTCGTTTAGCAGTATCCATAAATTTTAAGCGCCAAATGGGAGCAAATGGGCTAAAATAGCCCATTTATCAGCCCCTTAATCGCGTCAGATTTTTCCTTTTTCGCGTCGTTTTTGCTGCTGTTATCGTCCTTTTTCACGCCGAAAAGCTTGTCGATGCCCTTGCCGATCTGCTTGTCGAGCTTGCCCTTGAGATAGTCCGATTGGATATTATATTTCGGCTCTTTTATCGTGCCGGTGATGTTTATTTCAAGATCGGTTTTTTCGATGTTTGCCTTAACCGGCACCGAAATCGCGCCCGTTTTACTATCCAGCGTGCCGTCCGTTACGTTTAGCTTGCTTTTTTGCGCGCTCATATCGGCGTTGAAATTGATTAAATTTTGCTTGATCGTGCCGTTTACTTTGGCGTCGTTATAGACCTCGCCGCCTAGATCGCGGCCTAAAATTTTACCGATTTTATCGATCAATCCGCCGCTAGGAAGGCGGCCGTTGTTGATGATCGCGTCAAATTTTCCGCTGTGCGAGCTGGTATTATACGTAAGATTCGCATTGCCCGTGCCGTCGTAGACGTGATCGATATTTAGAAGCGTCGTAAGCTCTTTTACGATGAAATTTTGGATTTTAAAGTTCGCCTCATCGCCCGCGATCTGTCCGTTTAGCTCGCCGCCCGCGACCTTGGAATTTATGGTTGCAAACAGGCTTTTGCCGTCGTGCGAAAGCTCGCCGGTAGCGGCAATCTTGCCGTTTAGTTTGCGATTTAGAAAAAACTCTAGTCGCTGCAGACTCGGGATCAGTAGCGCGTAGTTTGCTTTAAGCGCTTTGTTTTTGAGCTCGTAGGTGCCGTTTAAGCTCTGAAGCTGCGCTAGATCGGAGTTTGCGCTTACGCTAAAGGTTGCGACGGAGTTTTTGATATTTGTCTGCGCCTGCGCATCAGTTTTTAGATCGCTCGGGAAGTTCTTGCCCGTCGCGCCGTCTAAAAATTTCTTAAAAATCACGCCGCTAGCGAGCGAAATTTGCGCCGTGCCGTTGATGCCGTCTTTTAAGCTTAGCTTCGCATCGCCGTTTATCGTGCCCTCTCCGATCGCGCTGCCGTAAAACAGAGCCGAAAGCACTGCCAGATTTAGATTGCTCGTTTTAAGCTTAAGATCGCTTAAATTTCCGTTCGCATTCAGGTTGCCGCCCATCGCGTTTAGATTTAAGCTTAGATTTCTAAGTTCGTTCTGCGCTAGAGCCGCGCTAAGCTCGCCGTTTGCCTTGCCTTGCAGCTTCACTCCCAGGACGTTTTGCAGCGCGGCCAGATCGTTTGCGTTTAGCTTTGCGGACAGCTCGCCGTTTTTGTTTTTTAGATCGTATTTGGCTCCCGCGTCCGCTTTAAGCGCGTCTTTAAACGCTGAAATTTGAGAGTTTGAAAGCTCAAGCGTAGAAAAATCGGTCTTTAAATTTCCGCTTGCTTTAACGTCGCCTGAAATTTTGCGCCCGATAAGGCTTTCGAGCTTTGCTAAATCGGGCAAGCTTAGATTAAAATCGGAGTTTAAAGTTTTGTTTTTCAGATCAAATTCCGACTTTTCGGCGCTGATTTTGCCTAGAGTCGAATCGATCTTGCTTGCTGCTCGCAGGACGTCATTTTGCGCCGTGATGTCCGAGTTTAGCGTGATCTGCACGCCCTTTGGGATGGAGATATTCATATCTTTAAACGCAGATTCGTTTAGGATCAAATTTGAACTCTTGATGCTCGCGTTGCCCTCTGCGCCGCCGCCTCCAGCTTTGATGTCCGAGAGCACGTCGATATTTCCTTTTGCGTAGATCGGCAGAGAGGCCACGGCAAGGGCTTTTTCGACGTTTAGGCCCTTAGCGTCGATTTGCAGATCAAGTGGTTTGAGGTCTTTTAAATTTGCTAAAAATTTTACGTTACTATCAAAAATCCGCCCGCTGCCGTTGATACCGAATTTGCCAAGGTTGCCCAAAATTTGCCCTTTGAGGCTTAGTCCTTCGCTCGTTTTTATACCAAGCTTGGCTAGATCGTGCGCGTTTGCGTCATAGTTAAGATCGAAAGAGCGCGCAAAAAGCGAGTATTTGCCCTTTACGTTTACGTTCGCAGCGTCATTTACATTTGCGCTGATGTCCAGATCGCCGAAATTTAGATCGAATTTCTCAAGCTTCACGTCAAGGCCGCTTTTTTCTTTGATCAAATTTTCTATGTAAGGCCTGGTGAGATTGTTGCCAAAATCGCTGAAAAATAGGCAGCCTGCGCCTACTATAAGCAGGATTAAAATTCCTGCGATTATGCCGAAAATTTTCATTTCGTCCCCTTAAAAATTTAAAATTTGAGGGTATTATAGCCCTTAAAATTTAACGTTTGAAATCTCAATACTTGAGTTTAAATCACTAAAGTTTTATAAAAATTTTTCATAAACTATTGACAAGATTTTAAATTTTGCATATAATCTTAGCACTCAAACACATTGAGTGCCAATTTTAGAAATCACAAATCAAAGAAAGGACTGAAATGAAATTTCAACCACTTGGCAAGCGCGTTCTAATAGAGCGCGAGGAGGAAACAAAAAAGACCGCTTCGGGTATCATCATCCCCGACAATGCTTCAAAAGAGAAGCCTTCGACCGGCAAAATCGTAGCCGTCGGCAGCGAATGTGAAGGCGTCAAAAATGGCGATACCGTAGCGTTTGCAAAATACGCAGGCAGCGAGATTAGCTTAGACGATAAGAAATTTCTTATCTTAAATTTAGAAGACGTTTTAGGCATAATTAAATAAAAAGGATTAAAAATGGCAAAAGAGATTATTTTTTCAGACGACGCAAGAAACAGGCTCTACGCTGGCGTTAGAAAGCTAAACGATGCGGTAAAAGTTACTATGGGACCTCGCGGTCGCAACGTATTGCTTCAAAAAAGCTTCGGCGCTCCTGCAATCACAAAAGACGGCGTAACCGTCGCTAAAGAGATCGAGCTAAAAGATACGCTCGAAAACATGGGCGCTTCTTTGGTGCGCGAGGTAGCGAGCAAAACCAACGATCAAGCGGGCGACGGCACTACGACCGCGACTGTGCTAGCTCACGCGATCTTTAAAGAGGGCCTACGTAACGTAACTGCGGGCGCAAATCCGATCGAGGTTAAGCGCGGTATGGATAAATTTAGCGCTGCGATCATCGAGGAGCTAAAAAAATCATCTAAAAAAGTAAGCGGCAAAAAAGAGATCGCTCAGGTCGCTACGATCTCTGCGAACAACGATAGCTCCGTCGGCGATCTGATCGCAGACGCGATGGAGAAGGTCGGTAAAGACGGCGTCATCACCGTAGAAGAGGCAAAATCGATCAATGACGAACTAACCGTAGTCGAGGGAATGCAGTTTGACCGCGGCTACCTAAGCCCGTATTTCATCACAAATGCAGAAAAAATGCTAGTTGAGCTTAGCTCGCCGCTAGTTTTGCTATTCGATAAGAAAATTACGAATTTAAAAGATCTGCTACCAGTTTTGGAGCAGGTTCAAAAAAGCGGCAAACCGCTTCTAATCATCGCCGAGGATATCGAGGGCGAGGCGCTTGCGACTTTGGTTGTAAATAAACTTCGCGGCGTGCTAAACATCTCCGCGGTCAAAGCCCCTGGATTTGGCGATCGCAGAAAGGCGATGCTTGAAGATATCGCGATTTTAACGGGCGGCACCGTCATCAGCGAGGAGCTTGGCAGAACGCTAGAAAGTGCTTCTATGGCCGATCTTGGACAAGCCGAGCGCATCGTGATCGACAAAGATAACACAACTATCGTGGGCGGCGCGGGCAAGAAAAAAGATATCGATGCGCGCGTTTCGCAGATCAAAGCTCAGATCGCCGAAACTACGAGCGATTACGACAAAGAGAAGCTTCAAGAGCGCATGGCTAAGCTTAGCGGCGGCGTCGCGGTCATCAAGGTGGGCGCTGCGACCGAAACCGAGATGAAAGAGAAAAAAGACCGCGTGGACGACGCTCTAAACGCAACCAAAGCAGCCGTAGACGAGGGTATAGTAATCGGCGGCGGCGCTGCGCTAATCAGAGCTGGACTTAGCGTAAAGCTAGCTCTAAGCGGCGACGAGCTTATCGGTGCGGACATCGTTAAGCGTGCGCTTTTCGCTCCACTTCGCCAGATCGCCGAGAATGCGGGATTTGACGCGGGTGTCGTAGCAAATAAGGTCGAGCAGGGCTCAGACAAAAAATTTGGCTTCAACGCCGCAAACGGCGAGTACGTCAATATGTTTGAGGCAGGTATCATCGATCCAGTCAAGGTTGAGCGTATCGCGCTTCAAAACGCGGTCTCCGTCGCAAGCCTACTTCTAACGACCGAAGCGACCGTAAGCGAGATTAAAGAGGAGAAACCTGCAATGCCTCCAATGCCTGATATGGGCGGAATGGGTGGCATGGGCGGAATGATGTAGCCCTCATAGGAGCGTCATTCGGCGCTCCTATGCCATTGAAACGGCGCTGCGAGATTTTGCAGCGTTCCGCAATGCCTTATGTGCGGCGATATTGTAGCTACACGCCGCTAAAATGAGATGTGCCGCGTTTTTAGATACGTCTGAAGCGCGGCGATTTATTATGAATTAACGATTAAGTGGTGTAATTTTTAGTCGCCGCATGATCTCGCAAATTTCGTATCTCACCGCAAATTTGCGGTTTTGCCGCATTATCCTTTAAATTTAAAAACTTTATCTGAGCTTGCTTTTTACCTTAAATTCTGACTTGCCGCTCAAAATCTAAGCGCAGAATTCTAAAACTTTAAAATTTTTCAGCTCTCCTTCTTAAGCGCTTACAAGATAAAATTTTTGCCGTGACGTCATATTTTTAGTGTGATAAAATTCTATTGCCAAACAGAATTCTAGCTGCGGAATTTTTAAAACTTAGCCTTTATCCAGGTTTTTATTTGGCGATACGGCTTGGAATTAGAGCTGAAATTTCATAGCCTCACTCATTAAATTTAACGCGGCTTAATCTAAGCTTTGCTAAATTTCGCCTAAAATCATGGAAAGGAAAATGATGAAAAATTTAGCTCGTATTTTTTTAATTGCGTTCATTTTGGCGAGTTTTTCTAGCGCTTTTGCCGCTCAGCAAAGCCATAAATCGCCCGCTGCGTTGCAAAACCATAAATATAAAATTTCATCTCAAAATTTGCGAGCCAAAGATCATCCGAGTAAAAATACCTCGGCAAAATCCTCTGCCGAGCCGCATGCTAAAGAACCTGCAAATGCTAAAAGCCTTTCAAATTCCAAGTTCACAAAAAATACGCGCGCATCTGGAAATTCTACTAAAAATTCCACGCAAAAAAGTGCGAAAAATTTTACTAAAAATCCCGGGCAAAATTTCGCATCGCATTCTGCGAGAAATAAAGCATCTAGGCGCCCGGCTAATCAATCAAACAGCCAGAATGGAGCTAGCAAGAGTCTAGTCACGACGCTGATGCGTTTGCCAAAGGCCCGCATCTATGAGGATGAGGTGCCAAACGCCCGCGATACGGAGCAAACTTACAGAGGCGCAGATATGCGGAGAAGCGCAAGCGCGCAAACTCACAGAGGCGCGGATGATCAGACCGGCAAAACCGTAGACGCACAAGCTCGCAAATTAACGACGACTCGAATTGCACAGCCGCAAGCTCGCTACGGCTATAGTGCGACTCGTTCTGGCACTATGGAGCATACAGCTGCATCTCATTCGAGCGCCACGAAATATATGGCTCGTCAAAATGCTCGCGCGCCCTATCTTCCCACATCTGCTCGCTCTAGTCGTGCGATAGGGCGCCTTAGCGGTAGCGCGCTTGGTAAAATACCGTCGCCAGAGCGGGGTAATGCGCTAGGACAAGGTGCTGCGATGCATTATGATGAGCGTTGGGCGAAGCCCGCTCCACAGCCTTATGAGCCTGCGCCTGAGACTGAGAAAAAGCGCGGGTTGATATTTTCGTCGCAGTGGGGTCCTGCCGCACCGAAAAGTAAGTGGCAGCAGCACGAAGCCCCGACGGATGACGCTTCGTCGCGCAATGAGTCGGTGATGGATATGCTGCAGGACAAGATGAGCAGGGTCAAGGTGAATATGGAGCTAGTGCGCTAGCCTAGGCGGCACGCCAGCGCAATTTATATGCATAGGCGGTTTAAATTTTGCTGCCTCTATAGGATCGCGATACTGGCGCGGTGTGCAAACACGAACGGCTGACGTTTTTTCGGCTTTGCCGCCGTGCGAAAAATGCCCTACTGCTGCAATTAAAAATAAAATTTTCATATTTCATCCATGCGCTTTGAAATTTCACGGCTGCATGCCGCGCTGCTAGGATAAACCAGACTACACTCGTTTTGCGCGAGCGGGCACTGTGACGATACTGCTGTTAAAATTTCACCGAAATTTCAAGAGCTTAATTTTGTAATTTTACGTCGCAGGACTTCGCTTGCCTGCTAAGTTTGCGGAATTTTGCTTGGCTGTGTAGTTTGATAAATTTTACTTGCCATCAAATTTTGTAGAGTTTCGCTTGCTGCTGGAATTTTTAGAATTTTATTAGATGGCGGAATTTTATAGAGCTCTATTCGCTCAAATTTCGCGACGAAATGAAATTTTTTGCAAGCGTAAAAGCAAAATTTAGCGAGTGAAATTCTGCAGACGAAATTTTAGCGGCGGTCAAATGGTGCTTTGTTAATCGTTAGGATCCATTGTTTGCGCGGACTATAATAAATTTCGCGTAAATCACGGCTTTGCTATGCTTTTTATTTTCCCTCATCGCGGCTTTTATTATAATCCTGTAGGCGAAATTCTACGGCGGGTGGCGAGCGCGAATTATTAAATTTTAACCCCATTTTGAATAAAATAGCGCAAAAAATTCTAAAGGCTTAAATTTGAAAAATCGCTATCCGACCCGCCAAATCTCCGTCGGCTCCGTCAAAATCGGCGGCGGCGCGCCCATCTCCGTGCAGTCGATGAGCTTTTCTAAAACGAAGGACGTGGAGGGCACGCTAGAGCAGATTAACCGCCTGTATTTCGCTGGCTGCGACATCGTGCGCTGCGCCGTGCTCGATAAGCAGGATGCGGACGCGCTCGCACGCATCAAAAAAAGCTCGCCGCTTCCCATCGTAGCGGACATCCATTTTAATTTTCGCTTGGCGCTGCAGGTTGCGGAGTTTGTCGATGCTATCCGCATCAATCCCGGCAATATCGGCGGCATGGACCGTATCAAGGAGGTCGTGCGCGCGTGCAAAGCTCGCAGCTTGCCCATCCGCATCGGCGTAAATTTGGGCTCGCTTGAGGAGCAGTTTGAGCAAAAATACGGCCGCAGCGTGGAGGCGATGGTGCAAAGCGCGCTGTATAACGCCGCACTACTGCAGGACGAGGACTTTAGCGACATCGCGATCTCGCTAAAGACTTCGGACGCGCCGAGTACGGTGGCTGCGTATCGCGCGCTGCGCCCGCTATGCGAGTATCCTTTTCATCTGGGCGTGACCGAGGCGGGGACGAAATTT
Source organism: uncultured Campylobacter sp. (assembly GCF_937921625.1). Taxonomy (GTDB): domain Bacteria; phylum Campylobacterota; class Campylobacteria; order Campylobacterales; family Campylobacteraceae; genus Campylobacter_B. The sequence goes on from NZ_CAKZTI010000037.1 coordinate 12,426, forward strand.
CATGCGAGCATCAAGAGCGCAATCGCGCTGGGCACGCTTCTGATGGAGGGGATCGGCGATACGATGCGCGTGAGCATCACGGGCGAGCTTGAGGAGGAGATCCGCGTCGCGCGCGCGATCCTGCAGGACGCGGGCGTGCAAAAAAGCGGCGTCAATATCATCTCGTGCCCTACCTGCGGGCGTTTGCAAAGCGATCTGCTAAGCGCGATCAAAATCGTCGAAGAAAAAACCGCGCACATCAAAACGCCGCTAAATATCAGCGTCATGGGCTGCGTGGTAAATGCGATCGGCGAGGCGAAGGGCGCGGACGTGGCGATCGCGTTCGGCAACGGGCGCGGCATCGTGATGCGCCACGGCGAAGTGGTCGCTAAACTCGAGGAGAGCAAGCTCGTGGAGCGGTTTTTGCAAGAGGTCGAGGACGAGGTGCGGGCTCGCGAAGGAGCGTGAGGGCCGCGGAGCACCCGGTTTGCTAAAGTCTTTATTGCGCGCGGCTCAGCCGCGCGGATCGGCGTTTGGGCGCGTTGGGTTCACTGCGGTTCGTTTAGGCTCATCAACACAGCGTGTCTGAGGCGTAAAATTTTAAAATTTAATTCCGAGGCGACGCTTTTAAATTTGAGCCTTTGGGAATGCGGCCTGGAATTTTGGTTTTGAAATTTTAGCTCTAGGATTTCGTTTTGGAATTTTGGGTTTGAAATTTTAACTTTGCAATTCGCCGTGAAATTTTATTTTAAAATTTGAGCCTTGCGATTCGGTGCTAAATTTGCGGCGTGAAATTTCGATACGTAAAATTTTAAACCATAGAGCTCAGTGGCGTAAAATTTCAAGGCACGGCGCGGGAGTCAGCCGCATTAAATTTAGCGTGACGGACGCACCGTTTGTGAAACAGCGAGCGAGCGTTAAATTTAAATGCCACGGCATTTGGCTCATTGTTTAAGGCGTTTGAAAAATTTCAGATCGCGACGTTTCGGTTTAAATTTAGCAAAGTTCGCTCGCCGCAGCTTGGGCGCGAAATTTAATGCCCGAGCCGGGGGGCGCCAAATTTTTAATATGCGGGCTTAAAATTTTAAAGAATTATAAGCCCTAGCGAAATTTCAAGCTCTATGAAATTTCAAAATTTTAAATCCGCCGCGGCTGCCTTTAGGCGCAGCTTTAAATAGCCGCGGTGTGTGCGGCATAAGAGCGCAGCGGCTTAAAATCACGTGGCTTTTGGAAGCGCGAAATTTTCAAAGCTGCGATAGTTCTAAGGTCTCGCGACGAGCGTTCAAAGCCGCATCGGTTTTCAAAAGCGCTGGACCGGGGGCTGCGGATTAAAATTTACGATTTTATAGAGCTTAAAATTTAGACGCGCAAAAGCGCGCGAAACGAGGGGAAGCGATGGTAACGAAGCAGAATGTGCCTGCAAATTTATACGATCTGGATATGGAGCGCGCGATTTTAAGCTCGCTTTTGCAAAACGAGGACGCATACGGCGAGCTGAGCGAGATAATCTCGGTCGGCGATTTTTTCTACAAGCCGCACGCCGACATCTACGAGGCGATCGTCAAATGCTCCTCGCACAACGAGCCGATCGCGCCGAGCTTCGTTAAAAAATGGCTAGCCGAGCGCTACGACGATGGCGCATTTACCGAGGTCGTAGCCACCAGCGGCGTGGTCGATGCCCCAAAATACGCGCTCGAGCTGCGCGAAAAATCGATCAAGCGCTCACTAATCAAGGTCGCGCACGAGATCCCTTCGATGGTAAACGAAGCCGTGCGCAGCAAGGACACCGCCGATAAAATCAGCTCTAAAATTTACGAGCTCATCGACGAGGAGCGCCACGGCGGCATCAAAAAATCGCACGAGATTATCGCCGACGTGGTAGAGGAGCTGAAACGCCAAAAGGCGCTCGCAGGCTCGGAGCTCGTGGGGTTGGATACGGGCTTTCGCTTCCTAAACGACTGCACGAAGGGGCTAAAGCCCGGCGAGCTCATCATCATCGCCGCTCGACCCGGCATGGGCAAGACCGCCTTTGCGCTAAATTTGATGATGAAAACGCTGCAAAGCGGCAAAGGCGTCGTATTTTTCTCGCTCGAGATGCCCTCCGTGCAGCTGATGTATCGCATACTAAGCGCGCTTAGCTCGATCCCGCTAAGCGACATAATGAGCGCCAAGCTCAGCGACGACGATTGGACGCGCTTCAACGACGCCTGCGACGCGGTGCTGAATATGCCGCTTTTCGTCTATGACAGCGGCTATGTAAACATCCACCAAGTCCGCACCCAGCTGCGCAAACTCAAAGCCGCGGACGCCAATATCGAGCTTTGCGTGATCGATTACATCGGACTTATGACGAGCACGAGCAACTACTCCGAGCGCCACCTGCAAATCGCCGAAATTTCACGCGGACTCAAGCTCTTAGCACGCGAGCTAAACATCCCGATCATCGCGCTGTCGCAGCTAAACCGCTCGCTTGAGGCGCGCTCGAACAAACGCCCGATGCTAAGCGATCTGCGCGAAAGCGGCGCGATCGAGCAGGACGCCGATATCATACTTTTCGTCTATCGCGATGAGGTTTATAAAGAGCAGATGGAGCGCGAGCGCATTTCGCGGCTGGAGGCCGAGGGCAAGGACGCCGGCGAGCCCGTGTTTAGGCGCAACGACTATCAGGAAAAAGCCGAAATCATCGTCGGCAAAAACCGCTCGGGCGAGGCGGGCAGGACGATCGAGGTGGGCTTTCAGGGCAGATTTACCCGCTTCGTCGATACGAGCTTCGGCGGTGAGCCCAGCGAGAGCGCGATCTTTAACGAAAACGACAATCTCGACTACGTCTCGCAGCTGCAAGATCAGGGCTTTGAGGAGCCTGCTGCGCCGCGTCTTGATACGGCACAGCAGGGTGCAGCGCAGAATTTACAGCAAAATTTAACGCAGAATTTTAATGAAGCTCAAAATTTTAACGAAGCGCAAAATAGCGGCGTAAATTTAAATACAAGCTCCGCTAGCGCTCGAAACTCCGGAGTAAATATCGATTTTGATGAGATGCCTAGCTTTGGCGAAAGCAGTGAGCAGGACGGCGAGGAGATAGACGGCGAGTCTAAATTTAGCGCAGGGCATGACCTGGCAGAGGCGCAGCACGTATCACAGAAGCAAGAATTTGGGGAGCAAAATTTAGATGATGCAATAGCTGGCATCGTCGCGCCCGAAACAAATGCGCATAAAAATTTAGCGGGTACTCCACGAGGCGTAAAAGATACATCGCGGGGCACGAAAGGCGCGCGGCAAGGTGCAAAAGGCGCATCGCAAGAGGCAAAGAACACGCAGCAAAAGGACGCTGCGTATTTTGAAAGAGGCGAGGGCGATGAGCGGCCTTTTGAGGCGCAAGAGGACGAGGCGAAATTTAAACCCGCGCCGCCTTTAAATATCGAAGAGATGGGCATTCCAAAGATCAATGAGGCAAACAGGCTCGATGACGACGACGCGCCGCTGGATCTGTGAAATAGCGCTTAGGCTAGCGCTGATCGTTAGCGTTTTTTGCTTCGCGCTTTACGCGCAGGATTTCAGTGACGCGGGCTTTTGCGCGCTGACGGCGTTTTGGGCTTATGCGCTATTTCGGGTGCTATTTAGCTTTTTTTACGAGGCGAAGCAGCGCGCCAACGCGGCTCTATTTCGCAGCGGCGGGACTTTGATTAAAATTTTTAGAGGCAGGCTGATAAGCGGGGTTTTAGCCTTCGCGGGCGCGATCCTCTTAAGCGCCACTTTGGCGCTAGGCCTAGCGGATCTGCGTGGTGCGGAGCTATTCGTGACGCTCGCGGCACTGCCTGCAGCTCTTGCTCTGATGCGCCTGGCGGTGCTTAAGCTCAGCCTAAAAGAGATTAAAAATCCTAGAATTTTATCGCTCAAACTTAGCATTTTGCTGCTCGCCGCGCTTGCCGTAGCGGTAAATTTCGCCATAAATTTAGCCTATTTGCGGCTTGTGGACGGCGCAGATACTACCGCGCGCTCTCAAAATTCCGCGATAAATTTTACTCCGCCCGCCAGCGCTACCGCATCCGTGGGAAATTTCGCGACAAATGACGCTTCCGCGTCCGTCGGAAATTTAGCAACAGATAATGCCGCCAAATCCGCTACGAATTCCGCAGCGAGCAACGCCGCTATAATTGTCGGAAATTCCGAGACGAGCAATGCCGCCAAGCCCGCACCGGACACCGCCAAAAAACCTACCGCTTTGCCTGCAAATTTTAGAGAGGGCTCCGTCAGAGCGGTGTACGCCTCGGCTACAAATTATAAGGCAAATACCGCCGCTGCGCTGCAAATCAACGCTAAAAATTCTACGGCAAGCTCAGCCGCAGTGCAAAATTTAGCCCAAAATCCTGCCGCACCGAGTATGGTCGCCGGCAGTTCCGCTGAAAAATCCGCGACCAGCCCTGCATCGGTAGTCGAAATTTTTGAAATTCTAAAATCTACCGCGCCGCAAGCGCACTTCAAATCCGCTCTGCTAAATGAAATTTACGCTTTGAAATTTTACAAAAACGCGCTGTTTGAGCTGGCGCTGTCGCAGAGCCCTAGCGCGCTAAAAATAGCTCTTTTGTTTCTGATCTGCGCGGGAGATTTCCTCTTTTATTGCGCGATCTTGCATCTTTGCGCATTCGTGCTTTTTATGCTGCGAGCCACGTCCGCGCCCAAAATAGGGCGCTTTAGCGGCACGATCTTCGCGCTTGCCTACGTCACGCTGTGTTTGATCTGTGCCGCGCAGACGCGCACTGTTGCGGGCGAAGCGGATGGTGCACGTCCTAAAAGCGCGGTCGAGACGGGCGTGCAGATCGTGCTGCAAAGCGGCGAGCGGCTGATCTTAAGCGCGCGCGAGGCGGACGCGCTAAGAGGCGAGCTGAACGCCACGCGCTTCGCCGCGGAAGCAAACGCCGCATCCGCGCTAAATAGCTATATCGACGCCGTTTACGACGAGGGCGCGAGGCTTAGCGCGCAGAAAATGGCGGATTTCAATTACTCGTTTCTGAGCGATTATCTGGTGCTGTGGCACGGCGTGTGGGACGATGACGCGGGGGCGTATCTGAATGAGAAATTTGCGGGCTTCGTGAGCGAAAGCTTCCCGAAAGATTTTGGCGAGAATATCGCTAAAATCGCTGCGGCAAACGTCAAGAATTATGAGAGTTCGCTAAATTTTACGCTCAAAAAATACGGCGCAAAAATCGATCTCAACGTCACGCAGAGCTTCAGCCTAAAAAGCAAGGCGTATCGCGCGAGTGGGACGGGGCTGGGGGCGCTGGGCGGCGTGCTGGGCGCAAAGCTGATAAGCAAGAGCCTCGCTAAAACTGCGGCCAAGACGGGCGCGAAAACCCTTACCAAGGCAGGCGCCAGCGCGACTAGCGGTAGTGCGGGGCTCGTGTGCGGCCCGGGCGCAGTGGTGTGCGTGCCTGCGTTTGCCGTAGCTACGTGGTTTGGGCTGGATTTTGCGTTTGCCAAGGGCGACGAGGCGCTGAACCGAGAGGAGTTTGAAGCCGCGATCGTGCGCGATATGATGGCGGCGAAAGAGGAGCTAAAGCGCGCGCTGGCGGAGGATTTCAACGCGACGATAGATGAAATTTCGAGTGAAATTTTAAATTTAGACGGGAAGTAGGCGGCGGATTATGCCCGCGCGACTTGGACCCGTTGCGAGCGAAATTTTACGGCGGATTATGGAGCTTTCGTGCGTAGCGTACGGCGTGCATCAAAACGGGCGGCTCGGTAGGCAGTTCGGTAGATGCGAAACAGTAGCGAAACTAGCGGCAAAAAATAGGCGGCACAAAACGAATAGCGTAGCAGATGCGCAATAAACAGCGCAGCGAGCGAGGAATTTTATAAAATTCTATTCCGCTTTGCTTGCTTTGCCGCACCTGCGCGATTTAAATCGGTTGCGAGTAAAATTTGGTGGCGGATTGTGGAATTTTCATACGCGAGGCTTGCGCGACAGCGGCTAAATTTTAAAATTTTATCTAAGCGCAGGCGGGTGGGATTACGGCGCACTTATTGCACCGCCGTGCCTCTTAAATTTTAAGAAGCAGCTAAAAATTTTTAAATATAATCGTCGCTTAAAACAAGGAGTACTAATGAAAAAATTCTATCTTAAAATTTCGATACTTGCGTTTATAGCGGTATTTGCAGCGATTCCTGTTGCGGCACAACCGCCTTTGGTAAGCTTAATAGAATTAGAGAATTTTAAAAATGAAGAGCAAAGGACGCTTTTGAAATCCTGTGATTACGGCGAAGGTAAATATAGCTCATGCAATAAACTCGTTGAAATTTTATCTAAAGAGTGCGACAACGATAGGCGTTATTTAAGTTGTGAATTAAATGCGCTTCTTTTATTGACATTAAATAGAGACGAAGAAGCTATAAATTATCTTGTTAAAAGTTGCGATGCAAATTTAATGACGAGTTGTTTATGCCTTAATTGGGAAGATCTGTATTTCACCGGAAATACAGATAGAGTTTTAAAGAGCTTTAAAAAAATATGTAGTATGGATTCGGAATCTGCACATGAGTATTGCGGATTTTACGATGAACTTAAAATTTGTATGGAAGATAAAGAGTGCAATCCAAGAGGAAAAATGAAAGAAATTTATAATAAACTATATGGGGAGTTGAAATGACAAGGCTATGCTTTATATTTTATTCTATGATATTTTTAGCTTCTATCGCAATAGCGGATAAGCCTACGGCTGAAGAGGAAAATCTTTACAACGAATGCGATAAAGGAAACGGTAAATATAGCTCATGCACTAAGCTGATAAAAATTTTATCTAAAAAATGTGATGGCGGAGATATGATCGGGTGCGCCGATGTGGGTTATATTATGGGCTTTGAACTGGGTATGCGCGAAGCCTCGGTTGCGCCATTAGATAAATCTTGTAAGGCAGGCGTAGCCGAGTCCTGCTACAATCTGGGAATATTTGACATTATGAGAAGAGGCAATATCGAAAGGGCTTTTAGTAACTATGTTATAGCTTGCGAAAAATTTAATGATGAGAAAAAACTACTTAAGTTAAAATCTTGCGAACTAAGAGAAGCTCTAGACGACTGTTTGCGCGACAGCAAAGATCGCGATCCTGTAAAATGTGCTAGAAAGGCATACGGGAAAATTTATCAAAAATACCATGAAAATGAAAATTCAACCAAGGAGTAAAAGATGGCAAATCCAAAGAGGAGCAAAGAGCGATAATGAAAGAATTCTATCCCGCAATTTTGGCGCCTTTAATAACGCAAGCCGCGGCAGAGCGCAACCAAAGCGTAGCCGTTAGTAAAAGATAAAATTTACGTCGCCTGCCGATCTAAATTTAAATTTATATCATTCGTAAGGATTAAAATGAAAGCACTATTGTTTATACTCGCGTCGGTTCTGTTTTTAAATGCAGAGAGCGTAAGCGAAATTTATTCTCTAGGGGCGCCTGCGTGCGATATTTACGATTTAAATTTAAAGAAATGCAGTAGCGGTGACGGCGAAGCATGCTATTTGGCGGCTTTAATTCTAAATAATAGATCTTGCGCACGAAAAAACGATGGTTTGGCATTGGAATTTTTTGAAAAATCATGCAGTTTGGGATATGCCAAAGGCTGCATTTTTATGGGACAAGCGTATTCGCTTACTTCTTTGGACGAAAAACACGCGAAAATCAAGACATATTACGAAAGAGCTTGCGAGCTAGACGCGAAATTTTGCGACGATTACGGGCTTTTATATTTTTATGGTGAAGGCGTAAAAAAAGACGAGCTTGCGGCAAAAGAGTATTTTAAAAAATCCTGCGATGCAGGAAATCCCGCAGGATGCGGGCACTTTGCTACATCGTTAAACAGAGAGGACAAAGATATAAACGAGGTTACAAAATTTTATGAAATCGGCTGTAACGGAGAGCATTACCCTTCGTGCTACGCTTACGGATTGCTGTTGTGGGCTAAAGTAGATAAAAATAAAGGTAAAAATTTTTGCAAAAAGGCTTGCGACAGGGGCAATATAAAGGAGGCGTGCAAATGGGTGCTTGATATGAGCGAGAAGGAGAAAGAGCAAATTTTATATTTGAGGCGATATTTAAAGCTAGGTTGCGAGGATGGCGACACGCAAATGTGCAAGGATTTAGAAAAAATAGGGAATTAGGGCAGAATTTTAAATACTAAATTACCCCACTTGCAAGCTCATGAAATTCGGACTTTAAAATTTAATCTTAATTGGGCTATAATCTTAGAATTAATATTCAAAAAGGAGTTTTTATGCAAACACAAAATAATTTTATAAACCGCGAGCTAAGCTGGCTGCGCTTCAATACCCGCGTGCTGGAACAATGCAAAAAGGATATCCCGCTAATTGAAAAATTAAAATTTCTAGCGATTTACAGCACGAATTTAGACGAATTTTATATGATCCGCGTGGCGGGCTTGAAGCAGCTTTTTACCGCCGGCGTTATAACCAGCGGCGATGACGAGATGACGCCTCTTGAGCAGCTACGCGCGATCCGCTCCTATCTAAGAAACGAACAAACCGAGCTTGAGCAGCAGTATTTCGGCATCCAAAAGGAGCTTTGCAAAAACGGGCTTTTTATCAAAAGCTACGACGAACTGCAGCCCGAGCTGAAGCCGGTGGCGGATGAGTTTTTCTTCTCGCAGATAATGCCCGTCATCGTCCCGATCGCAGTGGATGCGACCCATCCTTTCCCGCATTTAAATAATCTCAGCTTCTCCCTTGCGGTCAAGCTCTGCGATGAGGGCGCGCCCGAGTCGGTACATTTTGGGATGATTAGAATTCCGCGCGTGATCCCGCGCTTCGTGCAGGTCGCGCAAAACACCTACGTGCCGATCGGCACCATCGTAAAACGCCACGCGGAGGAAATTTTTCCGGGCTACAAGCTCATCAGCTCCGTAGCCTTCCGCGTCACGCGAAACGCAGATATCGTGATCGAAGAGGAGGAAGCGGACGATTTTATGATGATTTTAGAAGCGGGGCTTAAACTGCGCCGCAAGGGGGCTTTCGTACGACTTCAGATCGAAAAGGACGCCGATGCCGAGCTTTTAGAATTTCTAAATTCTCATCTTAAAATTTTTTACAAAGATATATATGAATGCGCCGTGCCACTTACGCTGGACGGGCTTTGGGAGATCGCTTCTAATAAGGATTTTTCCTTTCTAGCCCATCCTCAGTATCTGCCAAAGACTCTGCCCCCCTTTAACGAAAACACCTCCATTATGAGCGCGATGGAGAAGGAGGATATCTTGTTAATTCATCCTTACGAGAGCTTCGATCCTGTCCAAAAGCTCATCAAAGAAGCCGCCAAGGATCCGAAAGTCATCTCGATCCGTATGACGCTGTACCGGGTGGAGAAAAACTCCCCGATCGTTCAGAGCCTGATCGAGGCCGCAAGCGACGGCAAGCAGGTAACGGTGATGGTAGAGCTTAAGGCGAGATTTGATGAGGAAAACAACCTGCACTGGGCGAAGGCTCTCGAAGACGCCGGCGCGCACGTCATCTACGGTATCACGGGCTTTAAGGTTCACGCCAAGGTAACTCAGATCATCAAAAAAGAGGACGGCAAGCTAAAATTTTATATCCACCTAGGCACGGGCAACTACAACGGCTCGAGCGCTAAAATTTACACCGACGTGAGCTTTTTTACCTGCGGCGACCGCTTCGATAAGGACACGACAAATTTCTTCCACATCCTCTCGGGCTACAACAAAAACCGCAAGCTTGACAACCTCGCTATGTCGCCGATGCAGATCAAAGAGCGGCTTTTAGCGATGATAAAAAACGAGGAGAAAAAAGGCTCTGCCGGCAGGATCATCGCTAAGATGAACGCTCTTGTCGACGGCGATATGATCAAGGCGCTGTATAAAGCAAGTGCGGCGGGCGTAAAGATCGATCTCATCGTGCGCGGCATCTGCTGCTTGCGCCCGGCGCTTAAGGGCGTTAGCGAAAACATCCGCGTGATCTCGATCGTCGGCAAATACCTGGAACACGCTAGAATTTTTTACTTCGCGCACGCCCAGCCCAGCCTATACATCGCGAGCGCGGATTGGATGCCGCGAAATTTAGAGCGCAGACTGGAGCTGATGAGCCCGATCTACAACGAAAATTTGCAAAACAAACTCAAAGAAATTTTAAAACTTCAGCTAAGCGACAATGAGCTTGCATTCGAGCTGCAAAGTAGCGGCGAGTACCGAAAGATCGTGCCGAAAAAGGGCGAAGAGAAAATCGACAATCAGGAATTTTTAGAAATTTATTTCAATAAAATTTATAAAAATATCCGCAAACACGACGAAAGCGGCACGGCGCTAACCAAGCTTTTGAAGGAGAGCTAACGCGGTTCTGTTCGGTTTGCGCCAGGGCTAGCTGCGCATTAAGCCCGCGCGCAAGCCGAGCTTATAAATGCTAAATGAGGAATTTTGCGCCGCAAACGCTTGAGTAAATTTATGGAAATTCGAAATTTTATAAATTTTGCAGGACGTAGCTTCGTAAAAGTGCCGACCCGCATGATGCCCGAAACACTACGAGCGTAGATAAAATTCCGCCTACTTATGATAAAATTTTAAAATTTTTTAATGTTCACAATGG
>NZ_CAKZTI010000038.1 GCF_937921625.1 uncultured Campylobacter sp.
GCCTTTTTACTCGCCGCAGAGCTTTGTAGCGCATTTTAGCGGGCTGCGCACGCTTTTTACGCATTGCGTTTGGGTGGATGATTTTAGCATTTTTGATCCGAAACTTCACTCGATCACGCACTGCGCGCGCTCCAACCGCCTTCTTAGCAAAAAGAGGCTGAGCTTTAAAAAGCTGCTCGCAAGCGGGCTTAATTACAACATCGCTACCGACGGGCTTAGCTCGAATTTTAGCCTAAGCTTTTTAGACGAGCTGCGCGCAAATTTAATGATGCACGACGAGCTGGGCTTGGCGGAACTGGCGCAGGCGTTACTTTTAGGCGCGACGAGAAATGCAGCCGCCGCGCTAGGACTAAATTTGGGCGAGCTGAAAAAGGGCAAGCTCGCCGATATCGCCGTTTTTGAAGGCATTGAGTGCGAGCAGAGCCAGCTGGCGCTACAGCTCATTTTGCAGAGCAAAAACGCAAAATCACTTTTTATCGAAGGAATGAAATGCAATTTCTAAAAAACATCTTTGCGCCGATCGGCGCCGTGCTGGGGTTTATCAACAAATACTTTAAATCCTTGATTTTTCTGCTTATTTTGTTTTTGATTTTTGCAGGCGGCGAAAGCGCGCAACAAAAGGGCGCGAATCTCGCTCAGCTTTCGCTAAGCGGCGCGATAATGGACGATAGCGAAATTTTAGAAAAGATCGAAACTCTGAAAAACGACGAAGCGATCAAAGGGGTGCTTCTGCTGATCGACAGCCCCGGCGGCGCGCTAAGCCCGAGCGTGGAAATTTCGCTGGCTATCAAATCACTAAACTCGCGCAAGCCGGTCGTTGCTTACGCTAAGGGCACGATGGCGAGCGGCAGCTACTTAGGCGGCGTGTGGGCTAGTAAAATTTACGCAAATCCGGGCAGCTTCATCGGCTCCATTGGCGTGATCATGCAGGGCTTAGATGTGAGCGAAGCTGCCGCTAAACTAGGCTTTGCCGAACAGATCGTCAAAGCGGGCGAGCTCAAAGAGGCGGGCACGATGATGAGAAAATGGAGCGACGCGGAGCGCGCTAGCCTGCAAGCTCTGGTAGATGAGAGCTACGAGCTATTCACGCGCGAGGTGGCGCAGGCACGCTCGCTAGATCTTAGAAAGCGCGATACGTGGGCGAATGCGCGAGTATTTTTAGCTAGTGGCGCCAAAGGCGTCGGACTTATCGACGAGGTGGGCTCTTTAGAGGACGCTAAAAGTGCGCTCGTAAAGGCTAGCGGCGTAGCAGATCCGATCTGGCAGGAGCCCTCGGCGTATGAAAAGATGATGGATAAGCTGGCAAATAAAAGCGAAAGCTTAGTGCGCGGAGCCTTCGGCGCAAAGCTGATGGCGTATTAGAAATTTAGAAATTTTAAAATATGAGGGAATTTTAAGAGTAGAATTTTGTATGCGAAAGCGCACTGGGTTTGATTACTTTTAAATTTCCTCGCTTTTTCATTTGGCGTTTCTTTTAAATTTTATCTTTTTATGAATTTTTTCTTCGTTTAAAACCCCTCATTTTCTCTTGATTATTCAGCCCCCTTTAAGCATCGCTCTTGTATAATCACAATTCTGTTTCGCAC
>NZ_CAKZTI010000039.1 GCF_937921625.1 uncultured Campylobacter sp.
GTAGGGCAGAATTTTGTGATTTTACGCAGAATTTTGCTAGTAAAAATTTTTGCCCGTCTCCTCTAGGCTAATCGGATACTGCCCGGTACCCAGCGAAACCGATTGGTTTTTTGATTTATTTTGCAGGCGGCGTCCATAAATTTTTATTCCAAAGCTCCGCGCCCGAAATTCCTTTAATTCTAATCCAAGCGATAAGTTCTAAAATTTCAGATAAAAGGATTACCGTAAGTGCGGCATAGCGGGCAGGTGCGCTGCCATACCACGACTGATCGACGTGTAGTATTTTAAAAAGTTTAGGAAGCGCTCCCCAAATTAAAGTTATCACGGCGCAAATATAGAAAATTTTGCTTCCGCTTGCCTTGCCGAGCAAGTATAGTGTGGCGACCCGCTTCCAAAGAACGATGAGTGCCAGCATAATATTTGCGGTGCTCCAAAGAGCTATGATTTGAGATTTTCCGATCTCGAATATATGCTCCAAGCCTGCATAAAGCGCACCCATTACGCAATAAAAGGCTCCTTCGAAGGAGTTGCCGTTTTGCTGCAGAGCGTAATCCCAGATATCAAGACCGATATAATTTAGCGAATAACATAGCATCGCGCCCAGCAAAGCGGCATATATCACGTAGGCAAAAAACATAGCGCGATACGTGTTAAAGACTTTGCTAGCGGAGATATCTGAGATCATTTTGGTCGCGGAGAGCTTAAAGCTCATTGAAGTAAAAATCACGGCGACGATTGCGGTCGCGGCGGCGAAAAATCCTCTCATCGTAATATCATGCAAAAGCTCACAACAAGCCCAAATGATCAGGTAGCAGCAGATCGATAAAACGCTAGAGGTTATGCCGCGAAATTTTATGGCGTTTAAAGTATCGCGCTTCATTTTTTGCCTTTAGATTTTTAAAATTTTATGGCGGATTATACTTGCGGGGTTTGAAATTTAAATAAATTTTAGAAACCCCGCGTTGCCAAATTTTAAAATTTCGCGCCGTAAGATCGCAAAATTCTGTCTCACAAAAGCTCCGTGATAAAAAATTTGCGGCAAATTCTACATCCAAAGCGTTGCGCTATAAAGCCTAAATTTAGGCGGATTGCTCTATAATTCATAATTTCATTTTGCCTTTCCGGTGTATCTTATGCAAAGCAGCCGATTTATAGCTTATCTATCGGCGTTTAGATCGCGGGCGAGTATGCGAATATGAAGTTTATAATGGATTTGGAGAATAGATGCTTTTTAACTCATATGAATTTATATTTGCATTTTTACCAATAACATTTTTTATATATTTTTTCCTAAACAAAAGACGTTTAAGCGAGCTGTCAAAGGGATTTTTAGTCGCTTCATCGCTATTTTTTTACGCTTGGTGGAACATCGCGTATCTGCCTATAATCTTATGTTCGATGATATTTAATTATTGTTTCGGAATGGAGCTAAATAAAAGTGATGCAAAAATTTCAAAAAAGGCGATCTTGATTGTCGCAATAGCTGCAAATTTAGCGCTACTTGGATATTTTAAGTACTCGGACTTTTTGATCGATAATTTAAATTTTGCCTTTAATCTGCACATTCATAGTTTAAATTTACTCCTTCCGCTTGCAATTTCGTTTTTTACGTTTCAGCAGATCGCCTATCTAGTAGATTCATATAACGGGGGGGGCACTAAAGAATATAATTTTTTAAATTATTGCCTCTTTGTTACATTTTTTCCGCAGCTCATAGCGGGTCCAATCGTTCATCACAAGGAGGTTATGCCGCAGTTTGACAATCTTAAAAATAAAGTGCCAAATTATAAAAACATTGCTCTTGGACTTTTTGTATTTTCTTTAGGTCTATTTAAAAAAGTTCTCATCGCCGACACCTTCGCCGTTTGGGCGAGCAACGGCTTTGATAAGGCTGAAATTTTATCGCTAATAGAAGCGTGGGCGACCAGCCTCTCATATACCTTTCAGCTTTATTTCGATTTTAGCGGGTATTGCGATATGGCAATCGGAGCAGCACTTCTTTTTAATATCAAGCTTCCGATAAATTTTAATTCGCCGTATAAGGCTAGCGACATACAAGACTTCTGGCGCAGATGGCATATTACGCTAAGTAGGTTTTTACGCGATTATGTTTATATACCGCTGGGCGGTAACCGCAAGGGTAGGGCGAGGACATATTTAAATTTAATGCTCACCTTTATAATAGGCGGCATTTGGCATGGGGCAGGCTGGACTTTTATATTTTGGGGGTTTTTACACGGATTGGCACTCATGATTCATAGATTTTGGCATAATTTAGGCTTTAGAATGAATAAAGTTCTAGCTTGGTTTATAACCTTTAACTTCGTAAATATTACCTGGGTGTTTTTTAGAGCTAAAGATTGGAGCGATGCGATAAAAGTATTAAAAGGAATGTGCGGGATGAGCGGTGTGGTGTTACCGGATCCGCTCAGACATATTTTTAAATTTTTGCAGCATTTTAACGTAGAATTCGGAGGATACCTGATTCATATCGGAGGCAGACGCGATAGCATAATATGGCTATTAGTGGGATTTATCTTAATTCTATGCTGCAAGAATTCTATGCAGCTGCTCAACTCGCGTAAAGTAGAGAAATTTTATATCGTAGCAGTTGCATTTTTGCTTCTTACGGCTTTATCAAATTTAAACACCGTATCGGAATTTTTATATTTTAATTTTTAGGAGATAGAGTGAGTTACAAAACTAAACTTAAATTTCTATTTTTAATACTCATCTGCTTCATCGCATATCACGCACTAATGTGGTTTTGCATAACAAAAGATATTTTTGATAGAAACGATGGTATGATGATAGGCGATCTCGGCAGGTTGTCGTATAAGATAAGCTCGTATTTTCCTAGAAAAACGGCAGTAACCCTACCTAGAACTCATGATATTTTAGACTCAGATTTTAAAATAAAACAGGTGGATGTAATAACCATAGGCGATAGCTTTTCTAACGGCGGTGGGGGCGGACTAAACCCGTATTATCAGGACTATATCCAAAGCGATAAGAATCTTACGGTTTTAAATATTCCGCTAATCAACGAAAACTATTACAAAACGCTATTTTCGCTCATAAATTCCGATCTATTGGAAAAATTAAAGCCAAAATACATCATACTGGAATCTATCGAAAGACGAGCGGTGGATAGATTTGCCTTTGATTTGGATAAATTTAAAAACGAAAGATCAAATTTAATAGCTCAAAAACGCGCCTCATCATATCTGCAAACCCCAAAGCCATTTTTTATAAACACGCTCAATTACAATAGTATTTTATATCGCATAGCTTACCGATTCAACGATCATGCCTTTTTATCAAAAGTGTATTATCTGAAGCTAGACGGGGATTTCTTTACCTCCAAAGATCAAAGCGGGTTATTGTTTTATTATGAAGATCTATATGGACTAGATAAATCAAATGCCGAAAATATCGCAGCGCTAAATAGAAATTTAAATGAAATACAGAAGCTCTTAGATGAATCAGGCATAAAACTATATTTTATGCCGATGGTGGATAAATACGATCTGTATTACGATCATATTTTGGATAAGAAATATGGGAAGAGCAGCTTTTTTGAGCTGCTTCGTGGTGAGAGCAAGCAATATATATTCATAGATACTAAAGAAATTCTAAGCGAGCTGATAAAAAGCGGCGTAAAGGACGTGTATTTTTCCGACGATACACATATGAGTACTATGGCGCTGAAAGAGATCATAGACAATATGGAATTTTAATTTAATTAATACTGATTTAAATTTCACGGCACCCGGCAGACTGGAGTAGTTATAAGAAAAATAGATTGTTTCTTTGATAAGACGGAATTAACTTGTTTCAGAATTTTCACTGTTTTTATAAGGTCACGCAAGGGCGATTGTTTTTGATCCTAGCCTAAGCGATCAATCCTAAAGCCTCAGTTAAAATAGGCATTAGAATGGCTATATTAAATAAAAATGCAGTATCGTCATTAACCAAACGATAATAGTTTTTTGTCCAAGAATCTGATAAAATCTGAAAATGTGCTATAAAGGTTGAATTCCGAAAGAGGGCAAATAATCAATCTGCGAGTAAACGTAGGGCAATTTGGCTTTTACGCTAGTAAATTATGAAATTTTTTATTTTATCCTGCGCGACGTGTTCTATATCATAAAGTAAATTGACTTTAAATTTAAAAGCTAAATGGAACGATAAGCAAGGCAGAATAAAACCTAATGATAGAAAATTTACATTTAATCTTTGGGTTCTTTAGGAGAGATATACGATAAATAGTATTGAGAAGCGCTACAATCCCTATAGTCTTAGATATCTTATATTGAAAACTATAATTTTCAAACTTTTGGTAATCTCCCGAATCCACAAGCTTGTAAAAGTTATGATATAATTCAGTCTCACAACTGATAAAGAAGTAAAGGCTATCAATGCCCGGTAGCAATGAGTATCCCTTTGCTTCTTTGTCTGAAGCTTCCATTTTATCCCCCTATTCTTGCTTAGCCTTTTGTAATTCTATCTGCTCTCGCTCAAAATCAACGAGTTTCTGAGCCGTAGAAGCCAAAAGCTGATATAAATCATTAAACGTTAGGTTCTCGCCTTTAAAAAGCGTCTTAGCGTCCTCTAAAACGCTCTTAATCATATTCTGAATAAATGCAGATTTAGACATATTGAGATTTTTGCAATACCTATCGAGGTCATCGATAAGTTTTGCGTCCATACGCAGCATTAAATTCCTTTTCGGAGCTCTTTTCATTTCCTTAAATCCTTTCTATGTAAAATTTATAAGGATTTTAGCATAGATAAGCAAATAAGAAACTTAAAAAGATAAGGGGTATTTTTGATAATAGTTTATCAAAACATAGGCGTAAAATCGTGCGAAACTTAAGAGGTGCCGCAAAGTGCCGTGTAATGGTAGTTTGCTAAAGCATAGAACTGCATAATTATACGAGTAGCAGGGGGTGTATTACTAAGGACACCCCTTAAACGAAAAACTTAAATAATTTCGACTGAAATAATCGACCGATAGCTATCAATGACTTAAGATTTATTTAAGCATTAATTATAACCAAAACTTAAATTATTTAAATCATCGATAATATTTACAAAAATTATACAAGTATCGGTAATAGTTACAGAAATTTTAAAATAATTGGGGGTCTGCCTCTGCGCCGCTCGTCCTCTCGCGGCTAATCGGCAGCCCGCCATATTAACAATTTTTTACCTTTTTTCAATCCGCCCAAATTTTAATATTATTTTTGCTAGATCTGTCAAGACCAAGCATAAAACAAAACACTCATAAATTTTAATCAGACAAGCGGTGTATGAGTGTTTTGTTTTATGTCCTGCGGAGTCTTGACAGAACGCAAAAAAATATTATTTGGTGCGTATGTGAAAAAAGGTAAAAACTGCATAATTATGCAAGGAAATCCCCTATATACTTCAAATCCCAACCATTTTCTTTGGCTTTCTGCAAGTATTTTATCATCTGACGCTTATGCCACTTCTCGCAGCCCACTTTAGAGCGCACGACGGTCATACGGTGAGGCAATGGAGCATCATACTCTAAACAACCAGCAACAACGCCAATCTTATCAAAATCACAATAATTCATAATATCAAGCCAAAGAGGATGCTCCTTTAACCTAGACAAATTCCGACTTTCCTTATATTTGCGTATCTTTGCCACATCATCACCATAAAAGCTAAGGTTAGAAAACGTATTGCCAAATAAGCCCCTATAAAACGAAAATAGACTCGTGAGGGTTCTGACTCCACAACTCATTAAATAATCTCTTTTAAGCGTAAATTCTGCGTTCCAAATAGGCTTTTCAAAGTCAAAGCCGTTTTGCAATAAATACTCTTTCTTGACTTGAGACGACAAAGTATCTAAACTCTTTTCAATCTCAAGCTTTTTATTATAAATTTTAAAATACAAAACGCTGTTTCTTGAGCCTAAATACAGAGTTTCAAGACCTAGACGGCTATTAATCTCAAAAATCTCGTGTCCTTTGCAACATTCTTCAGACACGTAAAATCTACCTGAAAAACATTCAGGCTTGCATTTTGAAAAATCATAACCGCCGATAAAACAATTAATATCTACCCTACTTGGATACATCGTCATAAAATTAGCAGTAAGACCAAATGCAGATTTCAGAATATCTAATATCTTACCAATCGTGGACTTTATGCCATAGCTATAAATAGCCTCTCCATAAAGCTGAATATAGACATTATGAATGTGTTTCTGCTGCTCGGGATTTTTAAAAATAGCAGAACAGAGCTTAACGCAATCAGGGCTAGACAACTCGAACTTATGCCCAATAACGCCGTTTTGCTTTGAACTAGTCTTACACACGTAAGATAAACTATAATTTTCAAGTAAAAATCTAATATGAAATTAACGTATAATTATATGAATAATTTCATGTATTTTTGACGCATTTGGTGTTTTTATCAATGGTTTTTATTAGAAGAATTTTTACATAAATCTATATTCAATAATTTATCTGTGACTTCAAATGAAATCAGTAGGACAAATGTGTTTTCTGTAAGAATCAAAATAGATGATATTTGAATTGGGTGGAAATGAAATTCTGCTTATGGCAAGAGCAAGAGTTTAAATTTGAAATATGAGAAGCTATCGCGCCAAGATGAGTGCCCTCTTTTATTCAATAACCAGGCGCATCAGATACATATCTTCGCCGTCGATCACGCTGATTTCGGAGCTTTTGCAGCGCGGGCAAGAAAAGTCGTTCTGCGTCAAATCCCCGCTAAAACCGCAGTTTTTACATTTTACGACGATTTCTTGGGTATGGATGATGAGATCCGCATTTTCGCAGACGGTACCTGCGCGAAAGACTTCGTAGCAGTTTTGCAAATAATGCGCTTCCACGCCGCTTAGCCGCCCTATTTTTACGTGCAGTTCCCTTATCTGCGGACTTTTTGCGATAGGTGTATCACAAAGCGTCTGCGGATTTGCATCCAAATTTTTATAAAAATCACCGTTTTTGCTGTTCGAGTCCGTATCCGCAACGCCCGTATTTTCGGTATTCTCGGTGCCTATGTTGGTATTTGCGAAATCCGTATTTTCATTGGCGGTATTGGCGATGTTACAGCGATTTTTATCGCCTTGCTGCGCCGCGCCTTTTTTCTTTGCTATTTCGGCGTTTAGCGCCTTTTCGCATAGCGCCACAATATCCGCTACGATCGATAGTTCATGCATTTTTACCTCTAAATTTTACGATCTCGCCGTATTTTGTGCGAAATTTTGTTGTAAATTTAAAAACGCGCCCTGAAATTTAGGCTTAAATTTGCACGCAAATTTAACAAATTCTCGGCAGCAACTCGCCCTTTGGAAGTTCCAAAAATCGCTGTGAGCCGTATGCATTTTGCAAAATCACTCGCCCTTTTGCCGCATGCGGAGTTTGAAATTGCTCCGCCCTATTTTCTGACGCCGCGTCCATGTCGCTTACGCCCGTAAATTCGCCCTGCACGCTAAGCTTCGGCGTCAAAGTGCCGCTGAATTCGCCTTTGTCGCGCCCTATTTCGCATACTTCGCCGATGATTGCGGCGTTCGCGTTAAATTCGCGCAGTATCTCAAGCGCCCGATCCGCCTCGGCGTCATCTTCTACGATCGCCACGAAAGTTCCTTCATTTGCGAGCTCGTACGGCTCAAAGCCCAGCAGCTCGCACACGCCAACTACTTCGTCGCTGATTTTGATATCCTCTTCACGCACCAAAAATTCAAGCCCGCTAGAGCTTGCGAATTCGTTCAAAACCGCGCTAAGCCCGCCGCGCGTCGCATCTCGCATCGCTTGGATCTTTACGCCTTGCAAGATCAGCTTTTCTACCGCAGCGCAAAGCGGTTTGCAGTCGCTTCGCAGCTCGCTGCTTAGCGCAATCTCGTCGCGCGCCGCGAGTATCACCGCCCCGTGCCGCCCGATGTCGCCGCTAAGCAGGATTTTTGCGCCCACTTTGATATTTTGCACGCGCGCAGGTCGCAAAACACGGCCGATGCCGCTAGTGTTGATGAAAATTTTATCGCATTTGCCGCGCGGCACGACCTTCGTATCTCCGCAAACGATACGAACGCCGCAGCTTCGCGCGGTGCTCGCCATCGAGTCCAGGATGCGTCGCAGCTCGCTTAAGCTAAGCCCCTCCTCGATGATGAGTGCGCAGCTTAAAAACAGCGGCTTGGCGCCCACCATCGCAAGGTCGTTGACGGTGCCGCAAACGGCGATCTTGCCGATATCGCCGCCATTAAAAAATAGCGGTGTGACGACGAAACTATCGGTGCTGAAAGCTAGCTCGCCGCCGAGATTCGCCGCCGAATTCAAAGCAGAGCTCGGCTCTGCACGATCAAAACTAGCCCCGGCATCTAAATTTAAATTTAGTATCGCGCTGTCGTTGTTCGCGCGTAAAATTTCATTATCAAATGCCGCAAAGATCGTCTCGTTGATGAGCCTATTCATCTCCTCGCCGCCGCCGCCGTGGCTTAAAAGTATAGTTTCGTTCAAATTTTTCCTTTTCACTCGGTTTTAAATTTATAAGCCCGTATTTTTGCAGCCGAACAAGCCGCGCCGCTACGGCGCCGCGTAAAATTTTAAATTAAATTTTAGCCCGATGTTTTCGATTCGGTTAAAATTTTAAAGCATGACTTGTTTTTAAAATTTACGCTCTGCGATACCGCGCGCAAAATTTAGCCCGCGTTTTTGACGTCGCCGTATTTATAGTACGCCGCGCATGCGCCTTCGCTTGAGACCATGCACGATCCTATCGGGTTTTGAGGCGTGCAGTGCTTGCCGAAAACCTTGCAATCATAGGGGCTTTTTTTGCCGCGTAAAATTTCGCCGCAGATACAGGCCTTGCTCTCGGGAGCGCTCTGTACGCTGCAATCAAACTGCACCCTGGCATCCAGCGCCGCGTACTGCGGGCGCAACTTCATGCCGCTTTTTGGAATTTCGCCGAGCCCTCGCCACGGAAAACCGCAAATTTCAAAATATTTATCTATTAAATCTTGTGCTTTTTGGTTGCCACCCTCTTTTACGACGCGCTCGTATTCATTGAAAACCTCGTAGGTGCCGGCGTTTTGCTGCTCGACCAAATTCAGCACGCCCGCCATTATATCAAGCGGCTCAAATCCGCTTACGGCGATCGGTTTTTTGTAATCCCGCGCAATGCTCTCGTAGGCTTTCGCGCCGGTGATTACACTTACGTGGCTAGGCCCCAAAAACGCGTCTATTTGCACGTCTGCGTCGTCTAAGATCGCTCGCACGGGCGCGGGCACCGTTACGTGGTTGATGTGAAAAAAGAGATTTTTTAGCCTCAGGCTTAGCGCCTTATCGATCAGCACGGCGCTCATCGGCGTCGTCGTCTCAAAGCCGATCGCAAAAAATATCACCGTTTTTTGCGGATTTTCCTGCGCGATCTTTATGCAATCAAGCGGGCTATAAAGTGCCCTGATGTCGTGCCCCTCGCCGCGCAGCTTCTGTAAGCTGGTGCGAGAGCCGGGCACGCGAAGCATGTCTGCTAGAGTGCAAAAGATACTCTGCGGCATCGCGGCGAGTTTGATAGCCTCATCGATGCGACTGCGCGGCATCACGCATACCGGACAGCCCGGACCGTGGATAAATTTTATATTTTTGCCGACCAGGCTCGGAAGGCCGAATTTCATGATCGAGTGCGTGTGTCCGCCGCAAATCTCCATAATGTTTAGTGGCTTTTTGCTTTTAGAAATTATCAGCTTGCTAAGCGCTAAAATCAGCTCCTTATCCCTAAAATCCTTGATTAGATCCATTATTTACCTTAAATTTTATGGGTTTGCAAGTCGCTTTAGTTTTCTGCGCCGGTTCGCGGCTCTATGCTTTCATACACGGAGCTCTCTTCCGCCCTCATCTGCTTTGCGATTTGCTCGTAAATTTCGATACTCTCCTTCGCTCGCTGCGTATCGATCTTCTCCATCGCAAAGCCAACGTGGATCAGCACATATTCCCCGACCGCCGCGGGCTCGGGGAGCAGATCCAAGCTCACGCCGCGGCGCACGCCCAGAGTCTCCACGGTCGCGAAATTATTTTCGTCGATTGAGATAATTTTTGAAGGGATTGAAAGACACATTAACGAAATTCCTTCTTGTATTGTAGGAATTTCAGCCATTTCTCCACGCCTTCGCCGCTTTTGCTATCAAGCGCGATGACGTCGGCTTTCGGATTGAGTTTGTGTACCTCGCGCACCACCTCCTCCATATCGAAGTCAAAATGCGGTAGCAGCGCGGTTTTAGTGATTACGACGCAGTCTGCGCGGCGAAATATCACGGGGTATTTTGCGATTTTGTCGCTGCCCTCGGGCACGCTTAGAAGCACTACGTTTAGGTGCGCGCCTACGTCGAATGCTGCAGGACAGACGAGGTTACCGACGTTTTCTATAAAAACCAGATCTAAATTTTTAGTATCGATATGATGAAGCCCCTCGTGAACCATAAAGGCGTCCAGATGGCAGGTCTCGCCGGTGCTGATCTGATGCGCCTGTGCGCCCGCTTTTATGATGCGATCGGCGTCGCGGTTGGTCTCTAAATCGCCCTCGATGACGCCGATTTTAAATTTGCCGCTTTTGATAGTCGCCTCAAGTAGCGTCGTCTTGCCGCTACCTGGGCTACTCATCAAATTTAGACATAAAATTTTATCCTCGTCAAAATGGGCTCTGTTGTGAGCGGCCTCCTCGTCGTTGGCGTTTAAAATTTTACTCATCACCTCAATCGTCTTGGCGTCATTAATAGCGGCATTTGCGTGGATGTGATCGTGCGCGTCGTGCTCGTGATCGACCCCCGCCTCATGCATATGGGCGTGGGAGTGGACGGTGCCGTCCGCGTGGGTGTGGACATGCTCGTGTGTCATATCTGCGTGCGAATGGGCGCCCGCTTCGTGAGTGTGGCCGATGGAACAGCCGCAATCTTTACACATTTTTTCTCCTTGGATAATAAATTTTGCGCGTAAAATACCACGTTTTTGCTTTAAATGGCGTAAATTTTATATCTAGATGCGAAATCTTATGAAATTTAATAGCACTTGAAATTTATGCGCTTCGGTTTTATCTAAATTTCATGCGTTGTTTGCGAAGGCTCGCCGCAAAATTTTAAAGCTCGCGAGTAAAGCGCTGCTTTAAATTTAATCGCCTGTTCACAGATTGCAGAGCCCGCGCTGCAAATTTAGACCTCGCAGCTCGTAACGGCTCAAAATAAACTAAAGATCGCCGTAGACGGGAGCGCGAAATTCAGGGCTTGCGAGCGGATTTTATCCCGGTGCTCTACAATCTCGCGCGTGCTCTCCGGCGTGCCAAACATTAACGAGGCAGTCGTTTCATATCGATTTTACGCTAATTCAGCTTTACAAATACGGCACGAAAGCGGTGCTTTATAAAATTTAGTCGCGAGCTGCTGCGCCGGTTTCGTGCCTGTGTGTAAATTTAAACCCGCAGCAAGAATGCTTTTTGATTAAAATTTATAAAATTTGCGCTTTCGTTTGCCGCGTAAATTTAAACAAATTTTATTTGCACGCCTTGCGCAGCTACCCCACCCGAATTCGCTACTTGACCTCAAAATCGCGCTGCACAACTCGCAAAAAAAGTCGCGCAGCCGCTGCGTTTAAATTTAAAAGCACGTAAAATTTAGCCCGACGCGCTGTTTTCAAAAACGTGCAAAAGCCCTACGCCTCGGTGATGACCGCATTTACGAGCTTGGAAAATTTCACCCCTTTTAGCGCGCCGATTTTGGCGCTGAGCCGCTCGATCTTTGAAATTTTATCCCGCATCGTGATCTCCTCGAAGCAGTGGCGCTCGTCGATGTGGAAGTGGCTGGTGCTGACGATGGTGACGTTTGCGTGGTGCTCGATCTCTACGAGCTGCTCGATCAGATCGCTTTGGTGATGATCGTAAGCGATGCAAAGCACGCCCACGCAGTCGTCCTCGCCATCTCCGTGAAGTACGCCCTCGACCATCTTTTCGCGTATGAGATCGCGGATAAACTCGCTGCGGCTTAGGTATTGCTTGGCGCGCACCATCTCATCGAGATCCTCAAAAAGCTTCGTCGGCAGCGAAATGCTAAATCTTACGGCGCTCTCTTTTTCCTCTTTTTTCATAGCTCCCCTCATTTCGCGTATTTTGAATGTAATTTTACCGAAATTCCGCTCAAATAGTAAGAATTTTGCGCTAATTTGGCTTATTCTTTAAAATTTAAAGCTCCAAAGCATCGTGCGTATTTTGAAATTTTGCTCGCGATTTCGCGTTGTATTTTAGTGCTAGCGCGATGAAATTTACCGGTGCTACGTTATTAAATTCTACCGCGAGCTTGCGTCCATATTTTAAGAATCAGGCGCTAAATAGCGTCTTAGCTTGGGATTTGCGCAGTATCTAGCCACGCTCTGCGATGGAATCTTGCGTCGATCGCCATGGCGGCAAGACGTAAATTTGTTCGCTGATTTTGCGATTTTAGAAAAGCTAGCCTCGGTGGATTTTATCGCCCGTAGCGTTAGAATTTACGCAAAGAGCAGGCAGGGCGCAGAGCCATCAAATTTAGCGGCGAGATGAAACTAATAAATTTTATAAAGAGCGAGCTTAACGGCTATAATTGCGTTTTTTTGTGGACAAGTTTAGCGCGAAATTTCGCTTAAATATGCCGCGAGCTGCCCGTATGCGATGCCGCTGTCGTTGCAAGGAATGGCGCGATTTAGATGAAATTTTATCCCTCGCGCGCGCAGCTTTTCGCACGTAAGATTTAGAAGCGTCGCGTTTTGAAAGACCCCGCCGCTTAGCGCGACCTCGAGCCCGAAGCCCTCCGCAAACTCTGCGATGAAGTTTGCGATGGCGTTTATAAATTTCGTCGCAGCCAAGCGCGGCTCATCGCTCAAAGCCTGCAAAAACGCCTCTTTGTAATCGATAACATAACATTCGCCCTCAAGGCTCGGCGCGCAAGCTTTGTTTTGCGGGATTTGATTCGCATCGGCGACGTTTTTGCTTTCAGAATTTATTAAATTTAGGGCGGGCGCTTGCTTTATAGAATTTGCGGCGACGTTTGTATTCTTTTCACCGCCGCCTACGATGTTTTCAGCCGCTCGCTCAAGCCAGTCTTTGCTTGCCGTATCGCCCTCAAGCTTTTTAAAATCGCCTTGCAACGCGCAGCTATTTTTCATACCGCTATGATTTTGCGCATTTAAACCGCCCTGCCCCGCTTCGCGCTGTGTTTCGTGCCGCAAATCATCGATGCCCCGCTGCTGTGAAGCGCAATACGACGCGTTTTGGGTAAAATTTTCGCCCGCTTTTTTCAGCCTAAATTTATAGCTCTGCTCGCAGCCCTGGATGTATAGATTTTCAAGTCGCATGCCCGCCTCGCCGTCGAAGCTGACGGCTCGTAGATCGCAAATGACCGCTGCAAACGCGTCGAATAGCCGCCCTAGCGAGCTTGAGCGGACGGCACGCGGCGCGATTTTTTCTAAATTTGCCACTTCGCTCACGCTAAATTTTGCCAAAAACTCGCGCGCAGCGCCCTTTGCGTTAAATTTAAACACGAGCGCAAGCGCAAGCTTGTAGATATTTTTTATCGCATTCTCGCCGCCGATAAGCGCGATCTCGTCGAATTTTGCCACGCGATTAAAGCCGAACTCGTTAAAAATCATCACTTCGCCGCCCCAGATCGTGCCGTCCGTACCGTAGCCGGTGCCGTCGAAGCAAAAGCCGAGGTATTTTTTGCCGCTGCTTAGCAGCTCATTTTGCGCCAGATTCGACACCAGATGCGCGAAATGGTGCTGGTAGCGGATCACGGGGTATCCGCGCTGCTCAAAAAATCGCGTGTGCGAAAACTGCGGGTGCAGATCCGCGATGACGGCGTCGAACTTCAGCTCGTAGGCGTGCACGAACATATTCAAAAGCGCGAAAAATCGCTCATTCGTGGCGACGTTTTTAAGATCACCGATGTAGGGCGAGATGAAAATTTGCCCGTCTTTGTAGATCGCAAACTGATTTTTAAGCTCCGCTCCGAGCGCTAGGAAAGTGCCTTTGAGATGGAATTTGCTAGGGAAAATTTTTGGGTTCATTCCGCGAGATGTTCGCAAAAACAACGCACGATCTAAAGCGTCCGCTTCGGCAGAAAGATTTGTGTAGTTCGTTAAATTTGCAGTGCTAGCAGATTTTGCGGCATCTGCGAGATTTGTGGAATTTATAGAATTCGTAGTACTTGCAGAATTCGCTAGACCTGCGCCGTGGGCGGATTTCGTTTCGCAGTTAGAATTTATTTCGGCGGCGGAATTTGCGTCATTTTGATTTTTTTGAGGCGCCGAATTTACGGCGTGGCAGCTAGTTTCTGAGGTGAAATTTGCGGCGTCGTAACTTGTATCCGTATCGGAAGGTCTTTGCGAGTTCTCTAAATTTTGCTCGCCCGCAAAATTTTCCTTAAAATTTTGCGGCGCGATAAGGGTTTGAGAGGTTGCAGAATTAGCCGCAAAATTCTGCGCTAAGATTAAATTTAGCGCGGAATTTTCGGTCTTGGCGCAGGTTGAAAGCGACGCGAAAATTTTGCTCGAATTGCAAGCCGTTTTTGAATCAGGTGCCGAAGTTCGCGCTTCAAACTGCGGTAAAAAGGCTATACTATCGTCGCTGGGCGTTAAAATTTCGCGGTCGTTATCCAGGTAAAACGAGATGACGCCGCCCAGCTTCGCGCGCAACTCCTCGCTGCTAAAAATAATGGGCTCGCCGCTGATATTGGCGCTTGTGGCGACGATCGGGCGATCAAAGTATTCAAAAAGCAGCAGATGCACGCCGGTATTTGCGAGAAAAATGCCGATTTTATTAAGGTTCGGCGCCACGCTTGGAGCGATAAAAATCGCGCCT
This sequence comes from uncultured Campylobacter sp., assembly GCF_937921625.1. Classification (GTDB taxonomy): domain Bacteria; phylum Campylobacterota; class Campylobacteria; order Campylobacterales; family Campylobacteraceae; genus Campylobacter_B. The sequence goes on from NZ_CAKZTI010000039.1 coordinate 14,869, forward strand.
GCTCTAAAAATCGCCGAAAAGCTTGCGGGCAAACGCACGAAATCGCTGCTGCTATCGGAATGGGCGCCGCACGCGTCCGCCGTGCACGCCTGTGCAGAGCATGAACCTTGCAAATTTATCGTCTGTTGCGGACTCGGCTCGCTCACCGAGCGCTGCAAGTCCACCCCATCCTCAGCATGTCGCAAGCCCTGCATATTCGCCGAATTTTGCGAAATAGACTCGTCCGTCGCAAACCAAGAATCAGACTCATTTGCCACGCATTGCAAAGCCGCCTTATCTGCAGTATTTTGCAAGTCCTGCTCACACGCCCCACGTCGCGAGTTCGTCCTATCCGCGGCATATTGCAAACTCGAAGTATTCGCAGAGTTTCGCGAAACGGGCTCGCTCGCCGCAGGCCGCAAATCAGATATCTTCGTTGAGAGTTGTAAATTTTGCTCGTCCGCATGCCAAGAATCGGGCGATACGTATCGCAGCTCTCTGCCATTTGCCGCAAATTGCGATTTTAGCTCGTTAATCGTAGCTTGCGCCTCGCTTACTGCTTGCGGCGAGTTCAAATTTTTAGCCGCGCACTGCAAATCAGACTCATCGTACGCGCGCTCTAGCTCGTTTACTGCACACTGCGAGTCGTCTGCTGCTAACATATCGCAGGCGAAATTACGGTGCGTCGTTTTGCTAAAAATTTGCGCACTATGTAACCCGTCCTGCTCTGCACAATCTTCAGCGCCTTGCGTGCTAAATTTTTGCTCCACAGAATTTCGTAAATTTCGTAGCTCAGAGCCCTGCCATTGCGCCGATTCTTCTTGCTCACCCGCAAATCTCGGCGATATAGGATTTTTGCCTTGCGCCTTTAAATTTTGCGTGCCGAAATCCGCCGCAAAGCCCGTCAGCGTGCGCCAAACAAACTCACGCTTTTTTAAAATCACGATCGGCTTGACATTGCAATCTATCAGCGCCTCTTCCTCTGCGCTTAAGCTAGCTGCGCGCCATGCCTGCGCTGCGTCGCGACACATGATCGCAAAGGGCTTGCTCGGGCGTTTTTTGAGCATTCGCAGCATGCGTACCGCGCGCTCGTTCGTCGCATCGCAAACGATATGAAAGCCGCCCATCCCTTTGATCGCACCGATCTGTCCACGCCGCAAAAGCTCCGCCGTGCGCGCTATCGCCTCCTCGCCGCTTGATAAAATTTCACCGCCCGTGCCGCATAAAAACAGCTGCGGACCGCAGTGTGGGCAGGAGATCGGCTCGGCGTGATAGCGGCGCGTGAGCGGGTCTGTGTATTCGCCGCGGCAGAACTCGCACATCTCAAACGCCCTCATCGTGGTGTTTGCGCGGTCGTACGGCAACGCGGCGATGATGCTAAGGCGAGGGCCGCAATCCGTGCAGTTGATAAATGGGTAGTGAAAGCGCGGATTTTGGGGGTCGTAAAACTCTTTTTTGCACTGATCGCAGATCGCAAAATCGGGCAAAATCGGGTTAAATTTACGCCCCTCCTTGGATTGCGCGATCTTAAAATCAGTAAAATTCTGCGTAAAATCTTGCGTATTTAGATCGGTGCGGATAATTTTATCGATTCGACAAAGCGGCGGCGCTTCACTGCGAAGGCGCTGCTCGAAAATTTTTAAAATTTCGGCTTCGCGCGGATCTTGCTCGGTACTTTGCGAATCGTGTTTAAAGCTCTGTAAGTCCCGCTTCGCATCTTGCAAGTCGCGCTTAATATTTTGCAAGCCTTGCGACGATTCATTCTGCGACATACCGCGCTGCTGCGACGAATTTTGCACGATAAAATTTTGATCCGACGAAGCGGGCAAGATGGAGCCCTGCTCGTTTAGATCGGTCTTGAATAGGTTTGGTAAAAATTTCTCACTCGCCGCGGCTTGCAAATCTCTCGTCAAATCATGTGGCAAGCTCGTCAAATCAGACACACCAGCTAAACCATTCGCCAAATCGCGCGACAAGCCGGTCAAATCATTTGGCAAGCTCGGCGCGCTCTGCGGCGAAAAGGGGCTCTCGTTTAAATTTGAACTTGCAAAATTTTGTGATGAGTTCGCGGCTTTGTTAGAATCCGCCTCGGTAGAATTTAAAGACCGAGCAGCCGATAACGATACTTTCTGTGCTTGAATTTTGTTAGAATTTGGCTCATCTAAATTTAAAGGGGCGGAATTTTTATCAATCGAGCCTTTTTGCGGCTCGGAAAGGTCTGCGCAAACGATGATTTTAACGCCCTCGCCGTCGTTATAAACCTCGCCTTTCAGCCCCAAATCCACGGCGAGCTTGTAGACGAACGGGCGAAATCCTACCCCCTGAACTGCTCCGAAAACCTCAAATTTAGCCGCTTTCATACACATGCTTTCATAAATTGCGCGACGCCGGAGCTGTTTTGCGAGCAAAATGCGCTCGCGGCGGGCGGACAAAGCGTTCCGGACGCTGCAAAATGTGCTCTAAATTTAATAAAATTCGTTCCTTCACGCTCGCGCCCCTTGCCGCTTTTTTAAAATTTCGCGCGATCTCATCTGCGTTAAATTTAGCCCGTATGGCGCGGCTATCGGCACTGCAATGCCCGCGCAACTTGCTGTTTTGCGGATAAGGTTTTGAAGCTTTGCCGAAAATTCGCATATACACCCGATCTAGCGAGCTTGAAGCGCGAAGCTGTCGCTAAAGCTCGCGTCAAAATTTTTGCAAAGCTTAAGCATTAAATCTGCGAACTTGCGCCCGCTAAACATCGCGCCACCGAAGATCAAAACGTCAAAATCCTCTTTGCGCTCATCCGCCAGATCGCTTAAAAAATAGCCCAAACTATCGAAAAATCCGAACGCAAACAGCTTTTCATTGGCGCCTGCGAGTGCATAGCTCATCGCCGAGCGCAAAATTTTATCCGCTTGCACGCAGCCACGCTCATCAGTGCAAAAATCGAGTCGCACCCCTTTGCCGCCCGCAAAATCCTCCGCAGCCGCTATCAAAAACGCCGCATCGCGCCCCCAGATAAGCTGTGCGGCGACGCTAAAGATGGTGTGAAATCCCGCGTTTGCACTTTTTAAAATTTCATCGATTTTTGCGACGTTTACGCTAAATTTGGCGTTAAAATTTTCAAGCAGCTTCGCGCCCGTTTCGTCCGCGCAAATTTGCGCCTTAAGCTCGTCGAAGCTGCGCGGCAGATCAAATTTAAGCAGAATTTTTTTAGAGCTTTCGCCGTAAATTGCGATCTCGTCGTCCGTGCCCACGCCCAAAAAGCAGCGCAAAACGCGTTTTTTGGAATCATTCAAAACCCCCTTCTCGCGGCACGTAAGCGCAAAAAGAGCGGAGTTTTTGTCGTTTGAGTTTTTCAGATAAGAGCTTGCGGCGTCGCTTAAAAAGTCCTCGTTTTGCACGATCAAAAAGCCGTTTTGCAGCGGCGAGATCTTAAAAATTTTATCTTTTTGCGCCGCATTTTCACATTTTGCGCTTAAAAAATAGATCTCGTCGCTTGCCAAAGCGCGTCCCAGCGCAAACACGAATATGTCGCCCGCAAGCTTTACGTCAAAAAATTTAGGCGCGTCCTCGTGATTTTTTCTAAAGATCGCATTAGTTTTTAGGCTTATGAGCGGCTTTTCGAAGGCTGCGAGCGCAATTTTGCTCTTTTCGTCGCTCGCAAAAATCCCATCCAGCGCGCCCACTCCCGCGGCTATCAAAAAATCGGCGCTAAAATCCACGTCCGCTTTGAGCGTGAAAGTTGCACCGCCGCGCTCGATCTGCACCTGCCTTGCGTGCAGCAAGTTTAGGCGGCAAAGCTCCAGCAAGCGAGCGAAATTTTCCCTGCTTACCGCTTCAAATTTACCGTCATGAAGCACGCTGGCGCCGCTTATTATCCCGAATTCGTTTTGAGATGGCTCGGCGCGAGCGAGGTATTCTTTCATCACTCGCGGAGTGAAGTTATTAAATTTAGCCGCGCTATGGGCATTTGAAATTTCATCCTCTAAAAATTTGCTTAAATCGCCCAAGGAGGCATCTTCAAACGTGCCGTTAAATTTCAGCGCTTTTGCTTCGGCGCCGTCCTCGCCCACCACGCGCACGGAGGATTTTGCCAAAAATATGGAGTTTGGAATCAGAGGCATCGCCTCGTCGCTAAATTTTAAAATTTCATCCTCGCCGCCGCGCACGAAAAGGCTTATTAAGTTCGCCTCTTTTTTCAGGCAAAACTCCAGCGTGCTTTTACGAGCATAAAACAGCAAGAAGTGCGCTATCAGCGCATTTTCATTAAGGTAGTTAAACTCATATGCTACTATCATCTCGCCCCTTTTTTGCAAATCGATCCGCTATATCTTGGGCGCTGAGATCGGCGATTTTTTCATGCGCAAAACCAAGATCCGATAAGTACTTAAGCGCCGTTTTTTCCATGATTTTTGAGGACTCTAAAATCACGGAGCTTAGCTTAAAGCTTGCTTCCTCGATGCGCTGCGGCACGACCGCTAGAATTTTAACGTGAGGCAGATCGCCGCAAAGATCCATCATCTGCAGAGTTTGAAGCATTTCGATCTCGTGCGCCGAGCCGCTCCAGCTGATCTGCTTAGGCATTGCGTCGTAGTCGAAAAAATACACCTCGCCGCTCTTTGCACCCTCCGCGTCTATGCAATCGATCAGCAAAATTTCATCAAATTCCGCCATCGTAGGCATCAAAAAGCTAGCCAGCGTCCCGCCGTCGATAAAGCTGATCTGATCCGCGCTGTTGCTCGGCGCGGCGGAATTTTCGGCAATAAGATTCGCATTAATAGAGCTTTGCGCTGCGGAATTTATTACGAAATTTTGCGAAGTAAAATTTGAAGCGGAATCCTGCTCGGCAGAATTTTCTGAAGTAGAATTTCGGTCTAAATTTACTGTCGTGAAATTTTGCTTAAAGATAAAATTCTCATCCATAGAATTTCGCAAGGAGTCGCGCTCTATGGAATTTTGCGAGGTAGAATTTTGTATCGCAGAGACTTGGGCGGAATTTTGAGTAGAATTCTGCGCCGCGAAATCCTCGCCCGCCTTAGAATTTCGTGCGGCGGCTTTAGGATAAAATTTATAGTTCTGCGCGAGCGCGCGGACGAAGTGCACGCCTATGCCCTCGTCCGCGTAGATGACGTTGCCGATACCCAGTACCAGCACCCTCAAGCGTGCTCTTCCTTTTTAAATTTATAGCCGCTTACGATCGCATCCATCGCGCCGTCCCTGCCCTTGACGGCGTTAAAGACCGCCATATAGACGTGGATCGGCACGAAGATTATGATGATATTCATGCAAAGATGATGTATCATTCGCACTTCGCTTAGACCGCCCATCGCCGCTTCCAGCGGGCGTAAGAGACCGTATAGTGCGCCGCCGAGCCCCTCGTGATAGACGTGCACGTATAATATCATACCCGTTAGGCAGATTACGAACAATACTAGATAAAAGCCCAGATAGGAGATGAACTGTAGCGGGTTATAAACGCCGCGAAGATGCGGGTGCTCGCCCAAAAAGATATAGTATTTGATCTGAGCGATCCAGACGCGCGGGCTAAAAAAATCCTTGATACTCAAAAGCTCTTTTCTGCTCTTTTTATCGAAGAAGAAAAGATAAGTTTTAAAGATCGCCGCGCCGATCATCGCAAAGCCGAAGATCAGATGCACGAATCTAAATTTAGCCTGCATGAAAAGCACCGGCTCGGGACTCACCTCAGGCGCGGTGAAAACAAAGGCGATATAATATCCGGTAATCACCAAAATCGTAATGCAAAGCGCACGCAGCCAGTGCGTGAGCCTAAGACCGATTGAGAACTCGTATTCCGCAAATCTTTTTTTCATGATTTATCCTTTGCTGGGATCTACCCTATAGCAGCCAAGCTCCGCCCCTTTAGCGTCCATTACGTGCACGGCGCAGGCGATACAAGGATCGAATGAATGGATGCGGCGGATGATCTCTAGCGGCTTGGAAAGATCGGCAAGCTTAAGTCCGATCAAGCAGGATTCGTAAGCGCCCATAGCGCCGTCTTTATCCTTCGGAGTGGCGTTCCAAGTAGAAGGTACGACCGCCTGCCAGTTTTTGATGACGCCCTTTTCGATCCTGCACCAGTGGCTAAGTGCGCCGCGCGGCACGTGACCGATATAGCGACCTTTGTACTCTTTGGAATTATCGATTACATATTTTGCGCAGGTCTGCGTATCGCCGCTTTTGATGTTTGCGATCAAATTTTCTAGCGCGATCAGTCCGTTGTCGGCAACGACTTTAGCCTCGATCATACGGCACGCCGTTCGTCCAAGCGTCGAAAATACCGCCTCAAGCGGCAAGCCGGCGTCTTTTAGGAATTGATCCACGACCTTTACTACGCGCTCGTTTTTCTTGGCGTAATTTACTACGATATTTGCAAGAGGTCCTACCTGAAGCGGCTTACCGTCGTATCGCGGAGCCTTAATCCAGGTGTATTTGCCCTGGGTATCGAGCACCTTCGTATGTGCTTCTTTGCCGTGCGCGTCGATGCTCTGTCCGTCCTGAAGGCCCGTATAATTCGGCTCCTGCTCGCCGTCGTAAGGATGAAGCGGCGCATCGTTTTTATACCACGCATGCGTTGCCTCCTCGGTGATCTTGTTCTCATCAAGCTCCAAAACCTTGCTAATATCGCCGTTCATAATCATGCCACTTTGAAATAGCCATTCGTTCTTTGAAAGCTGAAATTCTTGATGAGTCCATAAATTTGCCACGCCGATATCGTTTAGCACGCTAGGCTCGTTGCCGTAAGCTTTGGCGGCCATTACGAGATCAGGATAGTAGGCACGATTTACGAAGTCCGCGACCTCTTTAAATTTAGACATATATTCGCCAAGTCTCGCAGGACTTAGGATATCCATCACGCAGGTGACGCCGCCTACGGTGAGGCTTTGCGGATGAGGCTGCTTCGCACCGAATATCGCCATCATCTGAGCCGCCGTGCGCTGAATGCGCAAACACTCAAGATAGTGCGAAAGAGCGATTAAATTTTGCTCCGGGCTAAGCTTATATGTTGGGTGGCCGAAGTAGGCGTTGGCAAAAGGTCCCAAGGCGCCTTTTTTAACAAAAGCGCCCACGCGATCTTGCACCTCTTTTAGCTTATCGGCACCGCACGCATAAGGGGTATCGCAGTATTTAAACGCCTCTTCGCTTGCTTTTTTAGGATCGGCGCTAAGCGCGCTTACTACATCTACAAAATCAAGTCCATGGAGTTGATAAAAATGCACCGGATGATCGTGCAAAAATAGCGCATTAGCCATCAGCGTGCGCGTTAGCAAGGCATTTAGCGGCGGAGTTATGCCGAGGGCGTTTTCTACCGCGACGATACCCGCTTTGTAGTGCGAGAAGGTGCAGACGCCGCAAATTCTTTGCATAAAAAATCCCGCGTCGCGCGGATCTCTATTTTTTACTATGGTCTCAAGCCCGCGCCATAAAGTGGAGCTACTATAAGCCTCGCGGACGACGTTTTCATCATCCACTACGACCTCTATTCTTAAATGTCCCTCTATTCTGGTTATCGGATCTATTACGATTCTTTGCGACATGATTATTCCCCTTTATCTTTCTTGAATGACGCAATCGCCGCGTGTGCCGCTACCGCAACACCCGTGATCGCTAAAATTCCGACACCTATCTTATCTGCGGTAGCATCAGCGCCGAGCCCGCCGAAAACGCTTTCATAAAGGCGATCTGCCAAAGGCTCCTCAAAAGGCCCCATATGATCCCAGAAATCAGGCTCCGAGCAGCCTATGCAGCCGTGACCCGCCTGTACCGGCCAGCTAGTGTGGGAGTTGAAGCGCTCGCGTGAGCAGTTATTAAATGTATAAGGGCCCTTGCAGCCTACTTTATAAAGGCAATATCCGTCCTTTGCGCCCGCATCGCCGAAGCTTTCTACAAACTCGCCCGCGTCGAAATGTCCGCGGCGCTCGCATAGATCGTGGATGCGCAGCCCGTAAGCCCATTTCGGTCGGTTGTAAACATCAAGGCTTGGAAGCGTGCCAAAAAGGATGAAATTTAGCACGTTACCTACGATATTTTTTTCGTTAGGTGGGCAGCCCGGGATGTTGACGACGGGTTTGCTTATGATTTTGTCCAAACCTACGGCGCCGGTTGGATTTGGAGCTGCGGCTTGGATACCGCCGAAGCTCGAACAGGTGCCGATCGCAAATATCGCCGCAGCGCCCTCGGCAGCGTCTTTGCAGTGCTGAGCTCCGCTCTTGCCCTCGGGACCCACGGTTAGGAAAAATTCATTCTCGCCGCTTGGAATTCCGCCCTCAACCATCAAGATATAGCGCCCCTTATATTTTTCGATAGCGCCTTCTAAATTTTCCTCGGCTTGCCAGCCTGCGGCAGCCATTATCGTCTCGTGGTATTCGAGGCTGATGTAATCGAATATGAGGCTATCGATCGTAGGCGTCTCGGTACGCAGCAAGCTCTCGCTACAGCCTGTGCACTCCGCCATATGAAGCCAGATCACGGGCAGGCGATCTGCAAGCTCCGCAGCTCGCGCCACGCTCGGCGCAAATGCGGCCGGAAGCCCGAGCATCGCGGTCATCGCTCCGCTCCATTTCATAAAATCGCGGCGCGAAAAACCTTTGCTCTTAAGCCTTTCTTGTATGCTCTCATCCGCTTTTATTCGCGGCAAACGCTCAACGGCATCAAGTCTAGCCGAAATTTGAGCCAAATCAACCATATCTTCCTCCTGAATTTTAGGATACTTTTAAATGGCATTTTATCAAAATTTAGAATTTATGCACCTTAAATTTCGTTAGATTTAATTAAAATTTTATATTTATTCATCGTCTAGTAGGTTTTAAATTTAAAAATAAAAGGCGGATTAAAATTTAGCGCGGCGGGCGAAACATTAAATTACGACAGAAAAAGCATTAAATTTTATAAAGTATTGAATAATACGATGGGCGAAGCATTAAATTTTATGAAGCATTAAATTTACAAAGCAATGAAATTTTATCAAGAATTTTATAACGACGAAAAGTATTTTAGGATAAGCAGGCGTAGGTTGGATGATTTTGTGCGATACTAGCAGGCGCGCTGTTTGTGCGCCGCGGCGAAGTATTTTTGTAAAATCATCCGTTAAATTTTAGAAAATTTCCAAAGATCAGCTTACCAGTCTCGTTGCATCTTGGATATTGATGTTTAGTCCAAGCTGCTCGTTGCTTAGCCCAAGAGCAAGACCTACTAGTTGGGATAGGTGGATGATCGGCTTTCTTGCCTTGGAGTTCATCGCTTCTTGGTATCGCTCCTGATAGATATCTAGCTGCATCTGGCATAGCGGACAAGGGGTAACTACGACGTCGGCTCCGTGCTCGGCAGCGTCATTTACGATCTCGCTTGACATTTTAGATACCGATTTTACCGCTGGATAGCTAGCGTGAAAGCCGCAGCAATCAAGGCGTTTTTCAAAAGGCACTATCTGAGCACCAAGTGCGTTAACTACCGCTTCAAAGCTTTTTGGATTGGTTGAGCTTTCTTTTTTAAGCTCGCGCTCCGGTCTTAATGAGTGGCAGCCGTAAAATAGCGCTACTTTTAAATTTGTTAGCGGTCTTACGACTTTAGCTTTTAATGTATCTAAGCTTTGATATAGCACCCAAAGCAAGCTCGTTATCTCGGTACTTCCCTGATACTGCATACCGCCCTCTTTTAAAAAGGTATTGATATAGCTTTTAGCACCCTTATCCAAAGTTAGCTTTGCTTTAGTTAGAGTTAGCATACAGGTGGAGCAGGTAGTTAGCAGAGGCATATTCATACCCTCGGCTAGCGCGATGTTTCTAGCATTGGCTACCAAGCTTGCCATAGGATCTACGCATTGAGCTTGACTAGCCCCACAGCAGCTCCAGCCTTTTATCTCGTGAAGTTTAATACCCAGTACCGGAGCGATCGCTTCAAGTGAAATTTTAGATTCCTTTGCGGCTTGACTTAAAACGCAACCCGGGAAAAATGCAAATTCGTTATTCATCCTCTCCTCCTTATTCTATCTCGCCGCTAGCTTGAGCTTTGCGTGCGGCCTCTATCATCTTAACGAGCTGCGCATGACCCTCGATCTCCTCGCCTCCGAATACGTGCAAAGGATTCATCTTACCCGCAGCCATTAAATTTGCCGCTACGTCCATCTTGCCCATATTTGCAAATACCCCCTCGCTTCTTAGAGCAAGCTTGATCTCGTTTAATCTTCCGCTTCCCTCTACGATGTCTAGCAGGAATGCCTCCGCGTGAGCTGGACCGCTTCCTGCGGTTAAGCCTTTTTTCATCGCTAAGGCGCGAAGTGCGGTGATGTCGCTTTGAGCGCTTATGCCTTTAGGGCAGCGATCGGCGCACTCTTGGCAGTGCACGCATAGCCATAATCCGTTTAGTACCGCAGGCTTTAGATGAGGCATAGCGTCCCTGCTTCTTGAATCAAACGCGGCGCGGTTAGCATGCGTGAAAACAAAGGGTTGCATATAATCGCTCGCGTCAGCTTCTAGCTTATTGCATTCGCTAGCGCAACATCCGCAAAGTATACAATCCCACTGCTTTTTGACGCGCTCCATCTGCTCAGGGCTTTGTTTACAACCTTTTTCGGCGCTAAATTCTTTCTTAGGGGCAATCGTAGGTTTAATCTTTCTTAAATTTTCGATACTAGGCTCCCAGTCCACTACTAGATCCGAGATCACTCGAAAATTATTTAACGCAGAGATCGCAAAGCTATCAGGGTTTTCATACTCCGCAAGCAGAGCCTCCATCTTGGTATCGCAGGCGAGATATGAGTGCCCGTTTACCCTCACGGCACAGGCTCCGCATATCGCCATACGACACGCTGCGGTAAAATTTAAAGTGATATCTAAATTTTGCTTAATAAATTGCAAAACTCCAAGCAGGGTCTTTCCTTTGATCTGCTCCAAACTTAACTCGTAGGCTTGCTTATAATTTTTGCTTCCGTCGAAGCGGTCTATGATAAATTTCATTGAGGTTTCCTTCCGTCAAGAGAGAATTCCGTAACGACGACCTCTTTGTAGCCCAAGCTTAGCTCGCCTGCATCGTTCATCGTCACAATACTGTGCTTTAAGAAATTTTTATCGTCGCGCTTCGGATAATCCTCTCTGGTATGCGCGCCGCGGCTTTCCAGCCTCTTTTGCGCAGCCAAACACGCACAGCGCGCAAGCAGGATTAAATTTCCAAGCTCGACGTAGTCGGTAAATGCGGTATTCATAACCGGATTTGTATCCGCGACGTGCAGCTCGTCGTAGCGCGCTTTAATGCCCTCTAAATTTTGCGAAAGCAGATCGAGCTTCTCGCCGGTTCTAAAGATGCCCATATTGTCCCAAAGCTGCGCGCCTAGCTCTTCGCGCAAATCATACATCTCGTTTGCCTTGCCCGAACCGTTTGCGATCTGCTTAAATTTAGCCTGCCATTTTTGCGCCAGCTCGCTTGCCCTTTTACCGTCACCGAAGCCCTCCTGCTTCGCGGCATAATCCGCTGCGCCTAGTCCTGCGAGCTTGCCCGTTACGACGGCGTCGGTTAAAGAATTTCCGCCTAAACGGTTTGCGCCGTGAATCGAGATACAAGACGCTTCGCCCGCGGTGTAAAGCCCAGAAATTTTAGTGCTCATATCGTCAAATTTTGTGACTTCAATGCCCCCCATCGAGTAGTGAGCGGTAGGACGAATAGGAATCGGCTCCTCGATTAGATCGATACCCTCAAACAAAATGGCGGTGTGTCTGATCTTAGGAAGGGCTTTTAAAATTTTATCTTTTCCGAGATGTCTTACGTCAAGCAGCACGTATGCGCCGAGTCCCTCGCCGTAGCCCCTACCCTCGCGAATCTCGGTTTCGATCGCGCGAGCTACGACGTCGCGGGGCGCAAGCTCCATCTTTTCGTGGTAGTTTTTCATAAAGCGCTCGCCTTTGTTGTTGAGCAGATATCCGCCCTCGCCTCGCGCAGCTTCGGTAATGAGCGCGCCGCCGCTTTTGATGCCTGTAGGATGAAACTGCACCATCTCCGGATCGCTAAATCCAAGACCTGCGCGCAGTGCCGCCGCGATACCGTCGCCGGTAGCTATATAAGGAACCGAGGTGCGGTTGTAAAACATCCTCGTATATCCGCCCGTAGCGATTACCAAGGCTTTGCAAAGCACCGGATAAAAATCGCCGGTTTGGATATTTCGAAGCACGACGCCCTCGCATCTGCCGTCAGGTGCGCTGATCTCAAGCAACTCGTGATCGATTAAAAATTTCACGCCGTTGCTGACCGCATCGTCAAAACAGGCGTGCATCAAGATATGACCCGTCTTATCGGCGGAGTAGTTGCATCGCTTTTTAGACGCGCCGCCCATAAAGCGCTGTGCTACGCCGCCCGGGACGCCGCTTTCTTTGCCATCCACGCCGCCGCTGGCGTTTCTGGAAAACAGCGTGCCGATGTAATCCATCTCGGCAATCGTAGGGCCCGCAAGCTCGCAAAATTTAATCGCGGCGTCCTGATCTACGAGATATGCGCCGCCCTTTACGGTGTCGTAGGCGTGAAGCTTGTATGAATCGCCGTTTGCGAAGCTCGTAACGCCGTTGATACCGCCTTCCGCCATACAGGTCGCGTTGCGCGAAGGCATCATCTTCGTAGCCACGACTACGCTAAGATTTGGATTACTCTTTCTTACCGCTACGGCTGCACGCAAACCCGCGCCTCCCGAGCCGATAACAAGTACGTCCACACTAGGAAGGCCGCCTTCGTTGCCGCCGTCTGCGCTTTTACTTTTATCGGTATCCACGCAGCCGCTAAGGCTAAGCGCGCCGACGCTGATACAGGCCGATTTTAAGAAATCGCGTCTGTTGAAATTTGATTCGCTCATTTTCCTCTCCATTTGAGAAATTCTTAGCTTAAGTTTAAAGTTCTAAACTAAAAGCGTAATTTTAGTTTCATTTTTAACATAAGTCAAATATTATTTAGTGTATCATTTCATAAGAATTAAATTATCAATTGGAGAGGCTAAATGAATTTGCATCGCATGGAGCTAGTATTAAAAGTAGCAGAATTTCGTAGCTTTACTAAGGCTGCCGAGGCACTTAGAATCCCGCAGCCGTCGCTATCACAGAGCATTTTATCACTGGAACGTGAGCTTGGAGCGCAGCTTTTTAACCGCACGAGTAATCCCATTTCGCTTACGCACGCGGGAAAAATTTATGCTAGTAAAGCCAAAGTCATTTTTGATGCCATAAACGACCTAAAAAACGATATCTCTGAAATAAGCGGCGTAAAAAATGATAAAATTCGCATCGGCTTTTCGCAAAATGGCTATAATCTACTGCCGTCGCTGCTACCGATGTTTTGCAAGAAATTTAAGGATTCGGATCTGCAAATTACGCAGTTTTCTTCTGCGCTTAGCATTCGTGAAATGCTACTTCAAGGTGATCTTGATGTCGGTATGCTGATACTGCCCATCGATATGAGTGGGCTTGACGGGGTTAAAATTCTAACGCAAAAAACCTATGTCGCTCTAAGCTCCACCCATCCGCTCTCGCTTGAGTTTAAAAACGAATCTGTTCCCAAAATTGACATTTCGCGCTTAAAAGAGGAAAGATTTATCCTGCCTAATCAAAGCCTAAGAAGCGCCGAGCAGATAGATGCATTTTTTGCTGCTGCGGGATTTGCGCCAAAAGTGCTGTGTCGTACGGAGACCTTTGATATCGCCAATGCTATCGTCGCAAGCGGCGCAGGAGCGTGCTTTAGCATACCGCAGATGATAAAAGAAGATAAGGCAAGTAGGATAAAGCTCTTTGATGTAGGCGCGCGCGAGCTTGATAATACGCTAATAATCGCTTATAAAAAAGGCAAACTTCTAAACCATCTAGCGCAGGCGTTTATCAAAACTGCACGTAAAATTTCTAATGAAATTTAACGCAACGATAAATGATAGATTGAGTTTTTGCAGCACTTTGCCTCTTTGTTAGCTTTTGCACAAAAATTTTTGGAGCGGATTTCGCTCAAGTTTAGGTAAAATTTCAAACTAAGCTTAAATTAGAATTTTGCCAATAGAATTTTTTATTGCTAAAATTTCACTCACAATTTACGACGAAATTTAGCGCAAAATTCTAATTTTTCACTCCGCTTAAAATATCCAAATCCTTGTTATACACTTTAGTATCTACTTCAAAAATTCCAAGCAGCGTGTGAAAAAGATTATCGTGCGAAAAAGCGTCGTCCTTATGCGATTTAAGCGCGCTCAGATCGTATCTTTCGCGCATTTTTCCCTCACCTAGCCAAACGATGGCGCCGATATGCTTTTGCGCCTCGGGAGCAAAAAGATAGGGCATGCCGTGCAGATAAACGCCGCCCTCGCCCAAACTCTCGCCGTGATCGCTCATATAGATCATCGCTGTTTCGTACGTCTTAGAATATGGTTTTAAAAATTCTACAACCTTGCTTAAAAAATAATCCGTGTATAAAATCGCGTTATCGTAGGCATTTGAAATTTCTTGCTGCGAGCAGTTCTCAAGCTCGTTATCGCGGCAAACGGGGCTAAATTTTTCAAATTCTTTCTTATAGCGCTTAAAATACGCAGGCCCGTGATTGCCCATCTGATGCAGCACGATTAATACATCTTTGCCCGCGTTTTCGGCGATAAATTTATCAAGCCCCGCAAGCATCCCCTCGTCCCTGCACTCTACGTCGCAGATCGGATTATTTTGCGGAATTTTAAAATCCTGATATTTCACGCGCAGCGCCACACCTTTGGAATCGGAATTGTTATCGCGCCACAAAATCGCCATGTCATCAGCGCGGTTTAGTATGTCTAATACGTTTTGCTCCTCCATAGCCTTTTCGACGCTAAATTCCTCGCGATTTAGCAGCGAAAACATGCACGGCACGCTTTGCGCCGTCGAAGTGCCACAAGAATGGGTATTGCTTAGGCTTACGACACCCTGCTCTTTGGCTAGTAGCGGATTAGTATCTCGCTCGTAGCCGTTTAGCGAAAATCTATCCGCTCTCGCCGCTTCGCCCACGACTACGACGACGAGCTTTTTTGGACTTGTAGAATTTTTATCGATATGCGCGTCCGTAGCGATTTGCATCAGAGGCTGCAAGCCCTGCTTTTTAGATTTTGCGACAAATTTAACGCCGCTGTAGATCCAATATCCGGGATTTGCGTAGCTGCGTAAAATTTTATGCTCTCTGAAAAACGACGCGTAGTATTTGCTAAATCCAAAAAGCAGCGCCGCGATGATCGCTATGCAAATGCCTGCCGCTTTGAGCTTAGCTAAAATTTCAAATTTAAGCGGACGGTATCTAACGCGCAAGCGAGCGATCAGCACGCAGGGCAAGACGCCCAGCACCAGCACGTAAATCGCCAGTCGCAGACTGAAAAGATCCGCCGACTCGGCGAAGTTCGTCTGGGCTGCGTTACGGATCATCTCCGAATCGATTACGACGTTATAGCTATCCATGAAATACGCCGTAAACGACGAAATAAAAAAGCATATCATCAAAATCGGCTTGGTTGTATAACGCGAGCTAAAAATCGTAAAAAATAGTGTCAAAAAAGCGATCAAAGCCGCCATGTCGCAGACAAAATATATAAAATTTAGCCCTGAAATTCCGTAGGCATTTATGATATTTTTGAAAAACGAGAAGTTAAAAAATGCCACAAAAGCAAGCGAGCTTAGAAAAATAAGCTTCTGCTGCGACGGATTTTTGAAAAAACTAGGCACGAAGCGTTCCTTGAGATAAAATTTCAAGTTGAAATTTTACGGCGTTTTGGTAAATGCTCGGAAATTCCGCGCTTTGTATCTCACAAATCGCAGCAAAATTTTTGTGAAATTTTAAAATTTCGCGCGCATTCATCTTAGCTTCATCTTGGAATTTTAAAATTGCGCCATCCAAAATAAAATTTGGAAATAAAATCAAAAGGATTAAAGATGAAAAATCTTAAAGCTTTAGGCGCGCTCGCCGCTACATTCGCCCTTGTAGGCGCATTAAACGCAGGAAACTTTAGCGAAAAAGATGCTAAAGTTTCATTCGATCAAGCGATAGGGATCGCACAGCAAAACTTTGGTGACGCGACTATAAAAAGCGTAGAAATCGACGATGAGCACGGAAGGCTCGTCTATGAGATAGAGTCGCATAAAGAAGGTAGCGAAAACGAGATCAAAATCGACGCTCAAAGCGGCGAAATTTTAAAGACTCAAACGCAAAAGAAGCTAAAGCCTAGTAAAATTGATTATTCGCAGGTCAAAATCAGTGCCGCAGACGCTCGCGCCAAAGCACTTAGCGTAAACACCGGCTGGGATTTTCGCGAGGTTGATTTAAAAAGTAACGGCGGTAAGCCTGCATACGAAGTCAAACTGCGCCAAGGCATGAGCAAAAAAGAGGTGCTAATCGACGCCGCTACGGGCGAGCAGATCTTGCAGCGTCAAAAATAAGCAAAGGCGTGAGATGAAAAATCAAAGCTTAAAGGGTGGAGCAGATAACTCCGCCCAAACTAGTGAGGCTTTGGACGCTAGGGATTTTAGCATAAACGAAAATGCTGACTATGGCGCCCAAAATGCAGACGCAGCTAAAAATTTAGATGAAAATGCGCAGGATTTTTCGGCAAATTTAGCAAGCGAAACAAGCGAGCGGAATCTCGCGCCCTGCGAGCAAAATTCTAAAGATTTTTCCAGCGTGGAATGTTGCAAAAATCAAAAAAATTCTTCGGATGCGAAAGATTATAAGGACGAGCGGAATTCTTCGCAGACGCAAGACTTATCAAGTGCGCAAAATTTCGCCGATACGCAAAATTTTTCAGATATAAGTAATTTAGCAAGCGCGAAAGATTATGCCAGCGCAGCAAGCTGCGCGGAGGTTTGTAATTCTTGCAAGCCAGTGCTTTGCAGCCGCTGCAAACGCGAAATCGCTAAGCAAAATTTCAAGCTTGGCTACGTAGGATTTGGGCTTTTTGCGCTAAATATCGCAGCAGGCGCACTAAATTTTTTAGGGCGGTTAGGAAGCGTAGCGGATAAAAAGGCAAGCGAGATTAGAGCTAGGCAAAAGGCGCCTGCGAATTAGCGCAGCTCCCAACGCTACTGAAATTTAGCGGTGCGTAAAATGAGCGGGTTTACACATCCAAGGCGCCGCAAAATTTATGCGTTTTTGGCTAAAATGGCGGATTAGAATTAGCAAAATTTTAAAGGAGCACTTTGAAAATTTTACTTGTCGAGGATGAAAAAGATCTAAATCAAATCATCGCAAAATGTCTGAAAAAGGACGGCTACAGCGTAGATTGCGCCTTTTGCGGCAAGGAAGCGCTAGAGTTTTTGGATGTCGCAAAATATGACGCTATCGTGCTTGATGCGATGATGCCTGTGATGGACGGCTTTGAGTTTTTGAAGGTGGCGCGGGCGCGCAGATTGGGAACGCCGGTTTTATTTTTAACTGCGCGGGACGCCAAAGAAGATATCATCGCAGGGCTTGATCTGGGCGCAGACGATTATATGGTTAAGCCCTTTGATTTTCGTGAGCTTTTGGCGCGACTTCGCGCAATTATCAGGCGTAAAAACGCTACTGCGGATAACGAAATTATCATAGGGCAAGTGCGCCTAAATCTAAGCAAAAAATCGGTCGTCTGCGCGGGCGAGGTAGTGGAGTTAACGGGTAAGGAATATAGAATTTTAGAGCTTTTGATGCTAAATCGCGGTGCGATTTTGAGTCGAGAACAAATCGGCGAGAGCATTTGGGATTTTAGCGACGAAACAAGCTCAAATGTTATCGATGTTTTAATCAAAAATATCCGCAAAAAGCTAGGCGAGCATGGCGATATAATAGAAACGAAGCGAGGGCTTGGCTATGTCGTGGCAAAATAGCAAGATTTGGATTAAAATTTCGGCGATTGCGAAGCAGATTTTTGCCGCTACGGCGCTTTTCATATTAAAATTCGTGCGAAATTTTAAACAGAATTTTACGCATAATTTTGCGTGTTTAAAGAAAAGCTGCAAGAAAAATCCCACGCAAAATATCGAGTTAAACCGGGTTCTAAATTCTACTCAAAGCCAGGCGTCAAATTTTAAACGGAATTCCACGCAAAATCCGGCATCAAATTCCGCGCCAAATTTTTCTGCTACAGGCGCAACACCCGATCTAGCGCAAAATTCTAATAGCGTCCTCGCGCAAAGTCAAGGACAAAATTTCGCGTCTAAAATCGCGATAAGAAATTTTACTCAAGTCTTATCTAGAGTATTTACAACCGCTAAAGAGAATTTTATCTCACACGCGCTACCTATCAGCCTACGCGTGACGCTTTATTATAGCGTATTTATTTTGGTGCTTGCAGGCGCTATTATCGGCATTTGCGGCTATATTTTAGACGAAGTATCAGGAAGCTCCGTCAGCCAAAAAAAGCTTGCCCGCTTAGTGCAAAAAGCCGCGCGCGAGGGAAAATTTAAAAGCTTTGATGACGGTGTGTTTTTCTACGAGCATGACGGACGAGGCGGCGTGATCGCAGGGTTTGTGCCTAAAAGCTTCGATCCTGCGTTGCCGCTTTCGCCTCAAAGCGCGCGCGAGGTGGAGCTTGATGACGACGAGTTTTTCTATTACGACGCGCAGATCAAAGGGCGCAGTGCATGGATACGCGGCGTCATCGCAGTTAGCGAGTTTGAGCTTGCGATGAAACGCGTGATGCTGATCGCTCTTATCCTATCGCCGCTATTTGTGGTGCTCGTCATCTACGGCGGCTACGCGATCATAAAAAGAGCGTTTAAGCCCGTGCGCACTATGTCGCGTACAGCTAGCGAGATCGGAGCTAGCGGCGATTTTACGCGGCGAATAGAATTACCGCAAGGCAAGGATGAACTAAGCGCGCTCGCAGCTACGTTTAATGAAATGCTAGCATCACTGCAAAGCGCGTTTGAGCGCGAGCGGCAGCTAAGCGCCGACCTTTCGCACGAGCTGCGCACGCCCGCTGCCGTCATACTGGCTCAAAGCGACTACGCCCTAGCCTACGAGCAGGACGCGAGGGAGAGTTTCGCGGTCATAAATAATCAAGCGCGTAAAATTTCGGCGTTAATAGAGCAGATTTTAGAGCTTGCCCGCTTTCAGCGCGGCGCGCGTTTGGCACCCGTAAGCTTAAGCAGAATCGCAAACGAGTGCGCGCAAGACTTTCAACTTTTGTGCGCACAAAAAGGGCTAAGCTTTAGCTCGCAGATAGCCGAGGGCGTGCGCGTAAACGGCGATGAGCTGCTTTTGATCAGGCTGATTAACAATCTTTTAAGCAATGCTTTAAAATTTACGCGCAGCAGCGTCGCTTTAGAGCTTTGCGTCAGTGCAGACGCGTGCGAACTTAGCATAAGCGACGATGGAGAGGGCATCGAGCCTGCTTTGCAAACTAAAATCTGGGACAAGCTCTATCAAATCGAGCGTTCCAGAAATCGCGAGCAAAATAGCGGCGCAGGACTCGGGCTAGCCATCGCCTCACAAATCGCGAAGATCCATGGCGCGCAGATTTCACTACGTAGCGAAGTAGGACGCGGAAGCAAATTTAGCGTAAAGTTTAAGAAGGTTTAGGCGGTTTTGTGGGCTTGGTGGCGTAAAGAAATGCTGGGCGGCGAAATTCTTAAAATTTTATCGCCTATTGTTGCTTAAAATTTAACGGCTATAGCCGTATATAGAGGCGATAGTGTAATTTTAAAATTAGGCCGGCGTCGCCAATAATATCGGATGATTTTTGCGATAGTCGTGCGCTTTTAAATTTAAATGGGTCAAATTTTAAAATTTAGTTTTACCGCGAAATTCTGCGGCGAATTAATAAGGCAAGGCGCGGCATTTTGCCATTAGGCGAAGTGATAAGGCAAGCGCTTTATAGCTTAAGTGGGCCGGCGCGGGTAATTTAAGAATTTTGAGATATGCGGTAAAATAAGCCTTCGCTGAAATTTTACGGCGCAGTATTACAGAATAAACCTTTGCTAAAATTCTAAGACGCCACATTCGGTTCTAGAGAATTTAAATTTAGGAGTATTTAGCGACCGAGTAAAATTTAAATACGGAGCAAAAAAGACGGACTGAGATTTAAGGCCGCCTACATAAGCGAAATTTTGTCTTTTTGCCCACCTCTCTCTTGCAGCTTACGGCGATATAATCAAAGCCGTTTGGCCTTACCTCGCCCCATGAGGCAGCCCCGTCGTTTATCAGTATGACTCTACCACGCTCGCCTGTCTCGTATCCGTAGCGGGTGCTGTAGCCAAATTTTACGCGGGTCTTGCACGGCGGCAGGTTAAATTTCACTATATAGTGACGGGCTACTTTTTTCTGCGCCATATTCGTTGCAAGACATCGCGCTTTAGCCGTGCGAAGCGCTGTTAAAAAGTAAAATTTTCTCGCCCGTTTTTATGCATTTGATTGCGAACTTGCGAGGTATGAGCTCGCCCTCATAAGTCTGCGGCGATGGACTTTTCTAAATTTTTCGCCCTGCCCAGGATCGTAATCGCTCTGCGCTTACATATATTTACGCACCTGTAGCAAAGCGTGCACTCATCGCCGAATTGCGCCTTTTTGCAAGCGAGCTTTATGTTTTGCATCGGGCAGGGTTTGACGCAAGCCCCGCATCCGCTGCATCGCGATGGATCGAGGCTCGGCTTGCGCTTAGCAAAAGGGCCTTTATCCCAAATTTTCATCCAAAGCCGTTGCCCTAAAAACCCTGCGATACGACAGAGCGCGCCCAGCCCCTCTTGCGGCGGACGATTTGCGCTAAGTGCCTCCGCAACGCGCCCGACTTTAGCGTCCGCCTCTTTGATTATGCGCTCGTTTTTTGCTTGCGAGTAGCCAAAAATCGCCACGTCGAGGATGAACGCGGGCATTTTGATATGAGCGCCGCCCGTTATGTTGGCGCCGAATCGCTTTAAAACTCTAGCCGCGCACCCTGCCCCGTCGCCGCTGAAAATCTCCATCGTAGCGAGGATGAATACATTTTTGCCGCTAAAGCTCGCGCCATTTTCGTAGAGGAAGTCGCGCACGATACGCGGCAGGTCGCTAAAATAGACGGGATATGCCAAAATGACGTCGTTGTGGTGTTTTAAAAGCTCACCGCAGGCCTCGCTCTCGATCGAGACGCAGACGCCGCCAAGATGAGCGATGAGATTACTCGCGCAATGCTTCGTGTTGCCCGTGGCGCTAAAATAGATCGCTATCATGCCCGTCTCCCAGACTATACGAATTTCGGTGAAATTTAACCCTTACCGAACGAATAGAATTTTACGTTTCTTTTGCATAAAATTTTAAAATTTATACGTGACGGCGAAATTTAAATATGCCGTCGCACCCTAAAAAAGCAAAATCAATTCAGATATTTTCTGCCGCTACCATTCCAAAAACCATACAATCAGCCATGCTCATAGTACCGAGCCTACTTGCGCCGTGAACGCCACCGGTGATTTCGCCCGCTGCATATAGCCCTGCGATCGGCTCGCCGCTAGCTGCGTCGATAACCTGAGCTTTGGTATTGATCTGCACGCCGCCCATGCAGTAAAGAATTTTCGGGCTTGTTTGGCACGCATAAAATGGAGCTTTTGATACGTCGATACCGCCTACATCGGCTTTTGTCAAAGGCTTGCCAAACTCCGGGTCACTTCCTGCTTTGACATAGCCGTTAAAATCCGCGACGGTTTTTAAAAACGGCTCCAGCGGAATTTTATAAAATTTTGCAAGCTCTTCCAAGGTATTAAATTTTTTAATTGAGCCTGCTTCTACGCCTTTTGACGTATAGACCGGATTATTTGCATCAACTGCGGCTTGATCGCAGATATTTACGGGATAGTTGTCGTTATTTTCGCTCTCCGCCATGCATTTAAAGATCGCTTCGGTTTTGATCTTGCGCCCGGCGTGCTCGTTCATAAAGCGTTTGCCCGTCTTTGGATCGACAGTTAGACCATAGTCGTTAGCGCAGTGATTTGAAAACAGCGCAGAAGTACCAAATCCCTTCTCGCTAGGATTAGTATAAGGATTTAGTTGAATCCAGCTGAGTTGCAAAGGATTCGCACCTAGCTTCATCGCCGCGATAAGCGCACCTGCGGTAGCGCCTGGTTGGCTTACGGTTTCGATATTGTCTTTTAGATACGGCACCTGCTGCGCGCGAAACCATTTATCCGAACTGTATCCGCCCGCAGCCAAAATGACACCATCTTTGGCTTTAAAAAATTTTACTTCGCCGCTTTTGTTTTCCCTATCGTCGCTAGCAAGCTGCGGATCGAACTTATATTCTTCGCGACACTTCACGCCTACGACACGGCCGCTGTCATCTACGACAAAATCATCAAATTTAGTACGCTTCTTGATTACAGCATTTGCATTTTCCTCGATCGCCTTATGCATCGGCTGGATGTAGCCCGAGCCGCTGGCGTTTTTGGCCTGTACGGCGCGCTTTAGCGAGTGTCCACTGGCAGATATCACCTTGCCCGAAAACTCCACTCCGATGCTTTTTAGGTATTCAAAAGCGTCGCCTGCGCGATCGTAGATGACGCCTAGCAAATCTACGTGATTTAAATTTAGCCCGTCTTTTAGGCAATCTGCGATGAAAGCCTCTTTGCTATCCGTGATGCCCGCAGTTTTTTGGAATTCGCTATTTGGTACCGCCATATTGCCGGCGTTAATGACGGAATTGCCGCCCGCACGGCCCATCTTTTCGATCATAAGCACTTTTTTGCCGCGCTTAAGAGCCTGAAGTGTCGCCATCGAGCCTGCAAAACCGCTACCGATAACAACAACATCGTATTCTTCGTCAAATTTTACGTCTTTGGCGTTTTGCGTTGCACTCGCACTGCTTGCAGCTAAAGCCAGAGCTCCCACCGCGCCGATTTTCATAAAATTTCGTCTTGAAATTTCTTGCATTTTTTGCTCCTTGCATTGAAATTTTTAAAATTATACATCAGAGCGGCGAAATTTAGAATTTAACGAAAAGATTTAAAGGTAGAATTTTAAGAATTTTAAAAGCGCAGATTTAAAGCGAATAAATTCCGCTCCGCTAGCCGAAATTTAGGCGTAAATTTTAAAATTTACGGCGCACGGATTTGCTCGCCGCCTGTGCGAAATTTTGCCGCCGCTATAAAATTTTAAAGTGCGCGGTATTCAAATTTAAAACTCGCGCCGTAGAATTTTAAGTGCTTTAAATTTTAAAACGCTTTGAAATGCTACGGCACGCTTTGCGGCTCTATCTTGAAATTTTAAAGACGCACATAGTATTTCGGCGCAAAGCACGCACCGCTACTCCGTGCCGAAATTTTGAGGCGCTAAATTTAAGCCCCGATTGTTTCGCCCGCGATCATTCCGAAAACCATACAATCAAGGATCGCGTAGGTTCCGAGCCTGCTCGCGCCGTGCACGCCGCCGGTTACCTCGCCCGCAGCCCAAAGCCCTGGGATCGGCTCGTGAGTAAGGCTCGAGATGACCTGAGCTTTGGTGTTGATCTCAAGTCCGCCCATCGTGTGGTGCACCTTCGGCATCGTGCGGCTTGCGTAAAACGGCGGTTTGGAAACGTCGATGCCGTCCAGTTTATCGACAACCTTGCCGAATTCCGGATCTTTGCCAGCTTTGACGTAAGAGTTATAATCCGCGACGGTCTTTAAAAACGGCTCCAGCGGCAAGTTATAAGCCTTCGCAAGCTCCTCTAACGTGTCAAATTTCTTCACGACGCCTGCTTCCAGCGGTCTTGATGTATAGACCGGGTTACGCGCGGCGACGGCTTGAGAGTCGCAGACGTTTACCGGATAGTTGTCGTTTTTCTCGCTCTCGCCGATAACCTTAAAGCAGGCGTCCGCCTTGATCTTGCGCCCTGCGTGCTCATCCATAAAGCGCTTGCCGGTCTTTGGATCGACGGTTAGACCGTAGGTGTTGCAGCAGTGGTTGGTGAAATTTACTGCGGCGCCGAAGCCCTTTTCATCGGGCGAGCAATATGGAAGGAACTGAATCCACGACGTTAAAAGGGTAAATGCGCCGATTCTGTTTGCCGCTAGCATCGCTCCTGCCGAGCTTCCCGGATGGTTGGTGCTGTCTATGCTAGGCACTACGCGCGGATCTTGGATCTGGCGGTACCATAGATCGCGTCCGTATCCGCCCGAGGCTAGCAAAACGCCGTCTTTGGCTTTGTAGCTCTTTTTTTCGCCGCTTTTGTTTTCCAAATCGTCGCTAAAAAGTTTCGGATCAAATTTATACTCCTCGCGCGCTTCTACGCCTACAACGCGGCCTCTGTCGTCCACGATAAAATCGTCAAATTTCGTGCGGGTCTTGATCGTGACGTTAGGATCGTTTTGAAGCTTGTTCATCATCGGTTGGATGTAGCCAGAGCCCGAGCCGTTGGTTGATTGCAAGCTTCTTGCGACGCTGTGGCCGCTTTCAAAGATCAACTTATCGCTAAACTCCGCTCCGCAGCTAGTTAAAAGATCCACCGCATCGTTGCTGCGATCAAACATCACGCCTAAAAGATCGGTATGGTTAAGCCCGAGCCCGTCTTTTACGGCATCGGCGATAAAAAGCTCCTTGCTATCTTTGATGCCCTGCGCTACTTGAAATTTATTCATCGGAGCCGCCATGTTTCCGCCGTTGATGACGGAATTTCCGCCCGCGCGACCCATCTTTTCAAGCACTAGCACCTTTTTGCCGCGTCCGCTGGCTTTAATCGCCGCGGCAAGTCCCGCAAAACCGGTGCCGATGATGACGATGTCGTATTCCTCGTCAAATTTGACGTCCTTAGCGTTTTGTGCCGCGCACGCGCTACTAGCTCCCAGCGCAAGTGCTCCGGCGCCAACCGCGCTAATCTTTAAAAAACTACGTCTTGATACGTCTTGCATTTGCAACTCCTTTAATTGAAAGTGTATATTTAAAAGAAATGATAACTCGAATTTAAAGGCAAGTCAAATAGAATAACGTTATAAATAGATAGTAAAAAGCTATGAAATATGGGCGTTGATATAAAATTTTGAAATTCGGCGGACGGGCGGGATTGAAATTTTAAAATTTTATCAGGCGTTCGTTTGCAAAATGCTTGTGCGCACTCGGCGCGAAAATTGCAATTAATGCAAAATCCGCGCCGAGCCTTAAAATCGCTACGCCTTAGCGAGCGACTTTAAATTTAAGCGTTTGTAGATCGTAATTATTTACTCGCTCGTATTGCATATCCTCGATGGAGATCGCAGGAAGCGCGCACGAGCCCGACATAATCACGTTTATCGGCGTGTAGATGATGCCGGTACTATTATATCCCTCTTGCGGATCGTAGTAAAAATAACCGCTTTTCGGGAAGTGAAGCACTCGGTCGTACAGATACTCCGTATGCTCGATCGCTACGCTATCTACAAAGCCCTCCGGGCGAGCCTGTGCGGCCGAGCCTAGGCGCTCATTGACCGCCTCAAAGCAGCTAGGCATCGCCTCGTCGATCGCGAAATTATATAGATAATGATTAGCTCGCCAACTGATCTTAGAGTAAATTTTCTGCCCTACTTTGAGCTTGTTTAGATCGACGATGTTGCCGCGAGCATCAAGAAACTCGCGATAAATTTCAACCTTCTTATCTCGGTCGTTATCAAACGGTCTATTTATGCTAAGCGGGCTATGTTTGACCGCAGCGCTTTCATATCCAAATCCCAGCACCGTAAAAAACAGCTCGCCGTTGCCGCTCATCGGCGTAAATTCTATCGAGCCGTCTTTAATCGCGAGTTTAGTATCCAGCGGCGAATTGAAATTTTTCGTCTCGCCGTCGTATTTCAAAGCAAAGCTAATATCTTTTTTCGTGTCCTTAAAATACGCATCAAAGCCGCGTATGACGCTCGCTCGCTCCTGCGTATTGTCCGCATCTTTTAGATTGCGCACGAGCGCGATAGCCGCCTTGCTTGTGCTATCGTCTTTGATGCCCGCCTTGCCGAATGCGTAGAGCTTAAAGGCGGCGTCTCTTATGTCGCTGGCAAACGTCAAGCCCGCTCCGTCTTCGGCGTAATCATAATCCATTTGGTTTATTTTTTCACGCATGAAGTTAAACTCGGTCGTCATATTGTGCTTTTTAAGTATCGCAGCCATAGCGATGCGAGCCATCGGCGAGTTGTCATAAAGGCCGTTGTCGTAAATGAAATTTATCTCATCATCATCGAGCTTGCCGTATTGATCTAGCACGAAATCCGCGTATATTCGAAGCGTCGCTTGATCTTCGTAGTCTGATTTTAAGGCGCTAAATATCAGCGATCTTTGCTTGTTGCTAAGGAATTTATAGCGCGCGTCAAGCTCTAGCAAAACGTCGCTTGCGTAAATCGAAGCATAGTAGTTAGTAACGCCGTGAGCGCTCCAGTATCCAAAATCGCCGTTAGGTTTGAGGCGAGATAGAATTCTACTTGCATACTCGTTTACGCGGTTGGTTAAGGTTTTATTGGAGTCTTTGCGTGCGACATAATCAACCGCTATCATTCTTGAAGCAAGCTGTTCGGTGCAGCCGTAAGGATAGAGATATAGCTCGTCCGCTAGGCTAAAAGCATTAGGCGTAGCGCTGATGTGAGTATAAATTTCTTTATAGCTCGGATCGATTTTTAGAGTTACCGGCTTATCACCATAGCTTACGTGAAATAGCTTCGAGCGCGGGAACTGGCTGATTATGTCAAATTCCACATCGTTGCTAAATTTTTGCCCGTTTGCGTCAAGATCAAATTTAATATTTGCATCCGCAATATCAAGCGCGCTCGCGGTGAAGTTCGTATGCTTGACCTCAAGCGGTTTGAGCGTGAAATTTGCCTCACCGCCGCTTATAGCGACCGAAGGAGATGAGCTGATTTTCAAGACCGCCTTTTGCTCCTTATCGGTGGTGTTGATGAGCGTTAGCGGCACGGAAATTTCATCGCCGCGTACCATGTAGGTTAGATCTGCCGGTTTTATGATCACGTCGTCTCGAACCTTAGCTTCGACGTTTGCCGAGCCGATCGTAGCCGCCTCTCCGATAGCCATGGCACTTAGTCGAATCGTGGAGTTGAAATTTTTCGGCATCGCAAGCTCAAATTTCGCCTCGCCGTTCGCGTCCGCTTTTGCGATCAGCATTTTTATAAATTTTTTCTGCTTTTTATTTTCGACCGGACTTAAATTTCGTTTAGCTTTCGCCATCACGCCGTCGCCGCCGAAACTTAGCTCTTTTGCAGTAGTTTGATACACGCTAAGATCATCGTAAATGTCGAAGTATCGCAACGCAAAATACGCGCTAACGTCAAACGCCTTAAATGCATCGAGCTCCTCTTGTGAGACGATATCTAAAATTCCAAGATCGACTGCATAGAGTATGACCTTGGAATTTGGCTCGCTTTTTACGCTGATCTGCGCGTTTTGCCCGTTTTTGTAGTTTTTCTCGGCTAGGATTTGCACGTTAGCCTTGTGCGAGCTCGCATCTAGCGCCACCGGCACGTTTGCATAGGCTCTAAGCGGCATCGCAGCGGGTGTCGCGGCGCGCGCGATTACAGCGTTGATGTGTCCGCCGACGAAATTCTCCGGCACGCTAAGCTCAAATTCCGCGCTACCGCCTTTTATGGATAGAATTTTATAGTCGTAAACCTGCTCTCCTACGAGCGAGATATTTAGCACGCCGCTTTCTACCGGCGAATTGATGACGCCTTTAATTTTATCTCCAGCTTTAACCTTGCTGCTTGCGAGTTTGATTTTAGCGCTTTGCACGTCTTTAGCGTTTACCCGTCCATAATATCCCCAGCCACTTACGTCCACGCGCACGCCAGCACTTGCGCCACTTGAGTAATCGTTTGCGACGATTAGATAATTGCCGCCGTTTTGGAATTTGTACTCAAACTCGCGCGTATCGGTGCTAACGGCGCTTACGAGATTAAAGCTTTCTTGCTCGACGTATCTGTTGCCGTCATAAACGTAAGTAAAATCGTCGCGGTAAATTTCAACGTCGATCTTGCCTTTGACGTCGGTTTTGGTTTTGGAATCTAGTAGTGCAAAGCCGAATTTTACGCTATCGCCGCTTGATATGAAATCTTTGTTCGCGCGAATTCCTACGATACGATCATAAGGCAGATAGCTCAGGTTGCGATATGCGCTTACGTTTTTGCCCTCCTCGGTTACGCTGAAATTTAGTAGAATATTTATGGCGTTAGAGACATTTAGATCAGCTGCTGCCGGCGAGAGTGCAAGCTCTTTTTTGCCGGCGGAGCTTAGCGTAAATTCTGCCCTGCGAAGCTGCGTAGCGCCCTTTTTCTTTAAGCGATCGTTTAGAAACGAAAAGCCCTCGTAGCCTTTAATTTTTAGCTCTTTTTCATAGGCGTTTGCTTCCAGCGAGCCTTTCAAATCTCCAGCCGGCGCGCCAGCAAGATAGTTTGAGCTTAGCTTTAAAGTTATGATCTCATCCGCGCCGTATTCGTCTTTGGCAGTGAGAATTTCATTTTTAATGCGGTTTGGGAGGAAATTTTCTACGCTGAAGCTTTTAGAAGCGATGATTTTGTCCTCATAGATGAGATCCAGGCGGTAAGTGCCGCTTTTCTCGCCTATCAGCTCGTCGATTTTAACGCTGCCGAACTCATCGGTGTTTTGCGCGCGCGTGATGACCACAGTGCCGCTAGGATCGTAAATTTTAAATTTAATCGGCGTATTTTTTAAAGAGCTAAAATCGCGATTTTTCATCACGATCGTGCCTAAAAGCCGCTCGTTCGGACTTATCAGCTCGCTTGCAAGATAAACGAACGGACGCTTTGCAGTAATCGTTTTCTCTACGCTTGCTACGGCGTTATTAAACAGCACGAACGCATGCTCATCGCCTTTACTAATCTCGATAGAGCGCGGATTTTTGGCTAGAATTTCCATATTTTCTAATCGCAAAATTCCATCTCCGTCCGTTTTATCCTCTACGATTAGCTCATTTTTATCGCTGTAAATTTTAACCTTCGCTCTACTTAGCTCCTCGCCATTACTAAGCCTAGAAGTATAAATTAGCGCGCCGCGCTCAAGTAGCACCACTTGAGCCGTAATGTCGCTAAGATAGGCTACGCGCGAAACCTCTTGCATCTTTTCGCCCACTTTGTAAAACGCCGTGATTTTATAAATTCCATCCTCATAGCCTTTAAAATCCATCGCGATTTTATGCTCCGCGACGGCGTTTTTAGCGCCTCCTATATCAAAGCTCTTAACCGCGATCTCGCTAGCTAGCCCACCTACACTATCTTCGTTGCTTTCAAAGTTTAAAAAATACCTAAAATTTTGCTCAGGGACTTTGGCAATCGAAATTTTAACCTCATTTACGTTTGAGCTTTTAAAAGCTAACGAAGCGGATTTTGGGATAAAATTTTTCTCGTCGCTAAAGGCTACGAAAGGCAGCCTGTCGCCCATTTTTACGCTTTGCTTGATCTCGTCACGCAAAATATATGAGCTATCTCCGAAGCCCTTTAGCAGTCTAATCTCGTAGCTTTTATTCGGCATAAACTCGTCGCTTACTATATCTGCATAGTAGTAGCATGAAGGATCGTCGCTTCCGCCATCCTCTTCATCTTCGTCATAATAATAATATCGCGGCTGAGTGAGGCTAAATTTACTCACACCCGCGATTCTTACGTATTTGGCGGACAGCTCGTCCATATAGTTAGGAAAACACACTCTAGCTGCGAGTGAGCCGTCTTTTAGAGCCGCAGGGCGGATCTGCACGCCGCTTAAATTTGAAGCGTTAATGCTATCATTAAAAGGCTCCTCATCCGTGCGCAGCTCCACTGGATTTTGCAGCTTTGCGCCCGCTTTTGAGGTGAGGGATTCTATTTGCAATACGACGTTTTGCGCCTTAGGATCGAAGCTGAATAAAAAATTCCGATCATCGTGCGAGCTAAGCTCGTAGGATATATCGTTTTGGGCTAAATTCTGCGCACGGTAAATTCTAGTCGCTTGCTGTAGCGCGTCCTTGCTAACCGCATCGTTAAATTTAATTGCCACTAGCCCCGGACGCAGAAGCGCGATATGCTCGGTGCTAAAAGGCTCTGTCTCGAACTCAAAGCGCACCCCGCGCGCCTCGCACGAATAATTAACCCCGGCGCTAAGCATCGGCTTAGGATAGAGCCTGATTGAGCTCTCGCTCACGCTTTCGTAGGTGCCCGTGATTTTGGGAGTGCATTTTAAGATCTGCTTTTGCGTGACGCTAAATCCACTGCCGTCCACCCCGCTAATCTCGTAAGCCCCGCTAACGTATTTGATCTCTACGCCCGCGGCAAAGCTAGCCAAAGCGCAAAATAGCGCTGCGCTTAGTAGTTTTGTCTTCATAAAATTCCTTTGCAAAAATTTTACGAAATTATATACAAATTAACCTTTTATTTTCTTTCATTTACTCTAAAATTTGCTTTAGCGAAATTTGCATTTTCATCCAAGCAGCCAAGCTCAAAATCCCCTGCGCCAAGACTTAGCGTAAAAGCTTCGCCGTTAGTGCGCGCAAAATATTCTCCCGTTTTAACTTTAGAATCTGCAGGCGCTAGGCTTTGCGTGGTGAAATCTCGTGCCGCAAAATTTTGCTGCGAGGAATTTTGATCCGCGAAATTTTTCGCTGTGAAATTTTGAGCCCCCGAATTTTGCTCTGTGGAATTTTGCAAGATAGAATTTTGCGACGCCAAATTCCGTGTGACTGGATTTTCAGCTATAAAATTCAATCCCGCAGAATTTTGCTTCGTAAGATTTTGTGATTTTAAATTCTGCGGCGCTAAATTTTGTCGCATAGAATTTTGTGCTGTAGAATTCTGTTCTGCAAAATTTTGCTGTGCTAAATTCTGCTTTAAATTATCTTGCTGCGCCGCGCTAGAATGCTCGAAATCCAAATCCGTGGAATTCTCCCTCGTAAACGCGGTGGAATTTAGCGCTATAAACTCTCGCGAACCGCCACTTAGCCTGATATATACGCGCTCGCCGAAAACCGCCGTGCACTGCACCTTTAGCCGCAGCGTGCCGTCCGCGCCGGTCTCGTAGGTTTTGGCGTTGATGTCGTTTAGCACGGGCTTTACGGCGGCAAATTTAGCCGCACACCTTCCTGCGCGCACCTTTTGCGGATCGAGTAGTCCGTGTTTTAGCAGATAAAAAAGCTCGCTCGTGCCGTAAATTTCGCACTCTTCGTTGGGCTCAACCCCATCTATAGTAAGATCATCGGCGCTTTGCGCGCACTCCTTTTCGCGGTACGCGTCGGTGCATACCCGCCGCAAGCTCACGCCCACGGGGCGCGCAAACTCCACCTCGCCCAGCATGCCCGATTTATCGAGGAAGGCAAACATATTAAACGCCACTTTTGCAGCACTCACGCCGCCGCTAAGATCCCTAGTCTTGGAGCCATCGAAATTTCCCAGCCAGACGCCGAGGGTAAATTTCGGCGTCAGAGCGACGGTATAGAGATCGCGCGCATCGGCGCTCGTGCCCGTTTTAAACATCAGCGGCGGCGCGTTTAGGGTATTTTGCCACACCGAGCCTAGGTAGGAGCGCGGCGCGTTTCTTAGCATCTGCGTTACGATGTAGGCGCTCTGCGGGGTTAAAATTTTAGCATCGTCGCCGATCTTTACGCCCGCTATTTCGAGCTTTCGTAGCTTTCCGCCGTTTGCAAACGCGCTGTAAAGGCGAGCAAGATCCATTAGGCTCATCGAAATGCTGCCCAGCGCGATACCTGCGCCGTAATAATCCTTGCTAAACTCCGCCAGATGCACATTTGATAGCATTTCATACAGCCCGTCGTCACCCAGCATCAAATTTAGCTTCACCGCAGGGATGTTTAGGCTCAGACTTAGCGCGTCGGTCGCACTCACCGCGCCCAAAAAGCCCTGATTGTAGTTGCGAGGAACGTAGCCCGCGAAGGTTATCGGCGCGTCGATCAGCTTCTTTGAAGGGGTGATGAGCCCGTGCTCAAGGGCCTTGGCGTAGATGAAGGGTTTGAGCGTCGAGCCTACGTTTTTTTGTGAGCACACGCCGTCGTTTTGCCCCTCATTAGCGCTAAAATCGTGGCTGCCGACATAGGCGATCACGCTCATGCTTTCGTTGTCGATCAGCATCGCAGCGCCGTTTCTAACGCCCTTATCGCGCAGGGCGAGGATCTCGCTTCTCAAAAAGCCCTCAAGCGCGATCTGGGTTTTAAGATCCAAGCTCGAATAAATTTTACCCTCGTTTAGACGCGCAAGCTCCTGCTCTAGCGCAGTTTGCTCCTTGGACTGCGTTTTCGCTTCGGAATTTACGAAATTTCCCCGCGATTTGGCGTTTAGATCGGAATTTATTTGCGCCTTAGTGTCCGAAGCGGAATTTACTCGCGATTTGGCGCCTGAAATGGAATTTGTCTGTATTTTGGCGCCTGGAGTAGAATCTGTCTGAGCATTAGCGCCCGACGAAGCGAAATCCGTCTGCGCCCTAGCGCCTGAAGTAGAATTTGTCTGTTCACAAAAATTTACGCTCGACCGCTCGCTAGAGTTTGCATCTGCCTGCGGATTTTGCGGCGGATGCGCGGTATCTTGCCGACTATTTAAATTTAGATTTTGCGGATTTTGCGAGTTTTGATGCGGATGCGCGTCGGCGGCATTACGCCGTTTGTATAAATTTATATCTGCGCTTGGATTTTGCGGCGAATACTCGGTTTGTCGTTTATTTGAATTTGCATCTGCGCTAAAATTCTGCAGCGAATACACAGCGCCTCGTTGTTCGTTTAAATTTAGACTTTGCTGATTTTGCGAGTTTTGCGACGGATGTGCGGCATCAATAAAATCTCGCCGTTCATCTAAATTTGCGCTCTTTCGTTCATTTGGTTTTACTGCGCTTTCCGGCTCATTCGGTTTTACGCCCGCCTGCGATTTTGCGCCTTCGCGCTCGTTTAAATTTAGGCTCGTTCGTCCGCCCAAATTTAAACTCTTTGGCGCATCCGTTTTAAAATCCGCCTCTTTCGAATCCGCTCCTGCCTGCGCGTTTGCGGCATTTGATAAATTTGGCTCGCCCCTTGTCGCAGCCGTAAAGCTTGATTCGGCACTCGCCGCATCCGAAAAATTTGACTCTACCTCTGCCGCCGCTCGGCGTGTAGACGAGTTTGCTTGCCCTGTCGTCGCGCCGGGCGTGCCTCCCTGCTCTAAATTTTGAGTGAAATTTACGTCATCTTTGGCGGTAAAATTTTGCATTTTATAATTGTTAAACGCTAACAGCGCGTAATGCGGCGCGTAATTGGGCGCTGCGTAGCGTCTGGGCGAAAACGGCTCCGCAAGAGCGCGCTCATACTCGCTTTGCGAGATCACGCCGCCGTCTCGCAGCTGCGAAATTAGGCGGTTTTTAAGCGCGTTGATGTTTGATTTGCGATCCAGGCGGTTTTTGTTCGGATTTTTTGGGATCACGCTAAGAAGCGCGATTTGAGCGTTGCTAAGCTCGCGCAGGTCCTTTTTGAAGTAAAAATACGCCGCAGTCTTGACCCCCTCGATATTGCCGCCGTATGGGGCGAGGTTGAAATACATTCCTAAAATTTCATCCTTACTGAAGTGCCACTCCAGCTGAAAGGCGTTGAAAATTTCGATGATTTTGTTCTTGTAGCTGCGCTGTTTGGGGCGCATCATGCGCGCGACCTGCATCGTGATCGTCGAGGCTCCGACGCGCTCGACGTTACCCTCGCTTTTTTTAGTAAAATTTCGCGTAAAATTATACGTAGCTGCGCGCAGGATCGAGGCTGGATTGACGCCGAAATGGTAGTAAAAATATCGATCCTCGAAGTAGATCGCGCTTTGTTTCAGCCGCGGCGGTATCTCGTCCGCGCTCGCGTAGAAGCGCCAAATTTGATCGTCGCTGATCTGCATATTTAAAATTTCGCCGTTTCGGTCATATAAAATTCTACTCTTCTGCTTGTTTAGCATATCCAAATTTAGCGGATAAAGCGCGTCTAGGATCAAAAACAGAGCGAATGCAAATGCGCAAAATAACGCGATTTTTAACGTAAATTTTAGAAATTTCATCGCGCAATTATATCAAAGAATTTTAATGATTTTAGGCTATAATGGCGCCTTTTTGCAAAGGAATAATCTTGGACGCTCTAGCTAAGCTAAACACCGAACAATACGCCGCAGCAACCGCTCCTGCGGGGCACAATCTAGTAATCGCAAGCGCAGGCACGGGCAAAACCAGCACCATCGTCGCGCGCATCGCTCATCTGCTAAATCTCGGCACGAGCCCTAGAAAAATTTTGCTTCTTACTTTTACGAACAAGGCCGCAAGCGAGATGATAGCGAGGCTGCAGCGGCATTTTGATAAAAAAATCACCTCCGCAATCGTTGCGGGCACCTTTCACGCCGTATCCTACGCCCTACTTCGCGAGCTGGGCAAAGGCGTGATCCTAAAGCAGCCTGCCGAGCTAAAGACGCTGCTAAAAAGCCTCGTAGAAAAGCGCAAATTTTATCACGTAAGCGACGCGCGCCCCTACGGCGGGGCATATTTGTACGACGTGTACTCGCTGTATCAAAACAAGGAGATGAGCGCGGATTTTGCGACGTGGTTTAGCAAAAACTACGAGGATCAGGCGGAATTTGCCGAAATTTACACAGACATTTTGCGCGAGTTTGAAGAGGAAAAGGCGAAATTTAACTACGCGGATTTCAACGACGTATTGTTAAAAATGCGCCATGAGCTGCGAAAGGGCGCGCCGCTGCGGTTTGATGAAATTTTAGTGGATGAGTATCAGGACACGAACTCGCTGCAAGGAAGCCTCATAGATGCCTTCGCGACGAAAAGCCTTTTTTGCGTCGGCGATTTTGATCAGAGCATCTATGCTTTCAACGGCGCAAACATCGACATCATCGGCAGCTTCGGCAAGCGCTTTGCGGACGCTAAAATTTACGCGCTGAATATCAATTACCGCTCAAGCTCGGCGATTTTGGCGCTTGCAAATCGCGTCATCGCGAACAATCCGCGCCTTTACGAAAAGAAGCTGATCGTGGGCCGCGAGGGAAAATTTAGCGCGCCTAGGCTGCATGTTTACGACGATACGGCGGCGCAATACGCCCACGTAGCCGCGCAGATCGCGCAAAGCACCACCCCGCGCGAAAAGATCGCCGTCATCTTTCGCAACAACTCCAGCGCCGACGGCGTCGAAGTAGCACTTAAGGAGCTCGGTATCGGCGCGAAGCGAAAAGGCGGCGTGAGCTTTTTTGAAAGCCGCGAAATCAAGGCCTTTACGGACATCTTCGCGATGATAATAAACCCAAAAGATATGATGGCATTTATGAGCACATGCGAATACGCAAGAGGCGTCGGCAGCGCGCTGAGCAAGGAGCTTTTCGACGCACTAATCGCGCTTGGACACGGAAGTATTCACGCAGGTCTTTTGCGCCCCGACGAGAGCGTTAAAATTTTTGAAAAAAAGAGGAAAAACTATCAGCTCGGACTTTTTGACGATGTCGATATAATCGGCTCGGTATCGCGCTTTGAAGCTTTGGAATTTGACGAGTTTTTTCGCTCGCACCCAGTTCTAAAACACAATAAAATCACCGAGGGCGGCGCCGTATTTTTGCACGAAATTTATAAAATTTTTAAAAAAAGCGGCTCCGCTGCGAGATCCGTCACGCTGATCTCGCATATCAAAAACTCGCGCCTTTTCGCGCTCGTGGCGGATTTCATCGCGACAAAGCGCGCGACGCTGAAAAACGGCAAGATAGATGAGGATCGCAAAAAGGACGAGACCGCGCGCATCTACGATAAATGCGGAATTTTAGAGCAGATCGCCGGCAAATACGCGGATCCGCAGAGCTTTTATAACTTCATAACCCTGGGCGCAAAGGAGATGAGCGAGGGCGAGGGGGTAAATCTGCTCAGCGTGCACGCAAGCAAGGGGCTTGAGTTTTGCAGCGTCTATCTCATCGATCTGGCGCAAAACCGCTTCCCGAACCTCAAGCTAATGGCGATGGGCGGCAGCCTGGAGGAGGAGCGGCGGCTTTTTTACGTGGCGGTCACCAGAGCGCGCGACGAGCTGGTGCTAAGCTACGCTAAATTTGATAAGATCAGAAAAGTTAGCTACGAGCCGAGCTGTTTTTTAAGGGAAGCGGGGCTGGTAAAGTAGGCGAAATTTGCTCGCTAAATTTTGAAATTTCATTTTAGCGCTGGCGGATCATTTGAGTAAGAATTTTACTCCTCGCGTACGCCTGGTGCGCCGCCCTGCTTCTTTAACGGATTGCTGAAGTAAGAATTTTGCGGCGCGATTTTTGTAAATTTTACGATTTGTAAATTTTTACGGCGCGGACGTTGTGAGATATTTTGCAGCGGGCTAAAATTTGAATTTTTGATTACGCTCTGCCGCCGTGTTTTATACATCACGGAGCTCAAATTTTATTTAACAAATTTTAAAATGCCACAAATTCCACGACAAGTTAAAATTTTAAAGCGCACCAAATTTACGGCGCCGCAAAATTTTAAATTTCACTACGTATTGCGCGCGCCGTAAAAAGTACGTGCCCTGCCAAATCTATTGCAGCGTGAAATTCCGAGCGGCGGCAACCCGCATATTTGATAAATAGATTTCGCATCGCAAATTGCATGCTGGCAAATTTAATTTATCGCCGCATAAAATACTGTCGCGCAAATTTGGCGCAGCACAA
The DNA here is from genome assembly GCF_937921625.1 of uncultured Campylobacter sp. Taxonomy (GTDB): domain Bacteria; phylum Campylobacterota; class Campylobacteria; order Campylobacterales; family Campylobacteraceae; genus Campylobacter_B. The sequence goes on from NZ_CAKZTI010000039.1 coordinate 51,375, forward strand.
AGTCCTTCGTCGCGCAAATTTCACAGCGTATTAAATACCCTATCTCCCGCGTCTCCGAGGCCCGGCACGATATATTTTTGCTCGTTTAGTCTCTCGTCGATCGCCGCGGTAAAAACCTCGACCTGCGGGTAGATCTCGCTAAATCTATGAAGCCCCTCGGGCGCTGCGATGATGGAGATAAATTTGATCTTTTTGACGCCGTTTTTCAGCAGGAATTTCACCGCATCGATCGCCGTGCCGCCAGTCGCAAACATCGGATCGATGATGATTGCGGTGCGCTCTGCGGCGTCTGCGGGCAGTTTGGCGTAAAAAAACTCCGCCTGTGCGGTCTTTTCATCGCGCTGAAAGCCTAAAAACCCCACGCTAGCGTCGGGCATGAGCTTAAAAACGCTATCTAGCATCCCCAGCGCGGCGCGCAAAATCGGGCAGATCATGATCTTTGTAGCGAGCTTATACGCGCTGGTTTGCGCCACGGGCGTATGCACGCTCACCTCGCGCAGCGCCAGATCGCGCGTCGCCTCAAACATCATCAGGTAGCTGATCTCATCGACGAGCATGCGAAACTGAAACGGATCGGTCTCTCGATCGCGCAGGATCGTGAGCTTATGCTCGATCAGCGGGTGCTTGATTAGCCTCACGTTAGGCAGCTCGCACGCGGTTTGGTACGTACATTTTTGGCTTTGGCTCATTTTCTCTCCTTAAATTTACTGAATTTTGCGCCCTTTGGGGCATTTTGATCGTATATTTTAGCGCGAGCTTTTGCACCATGGTGCTGAAATTTTGCCGATAACGGCAACGCGATTTTAAATTTAGCTCATTTTAGCTCACAATGCGCGCGTTACGTTTAAATTTAACTCGGCGACTCGCTTTAAATTTAGCGCTTTTAAAACGCAACGCTTTAAAATTTTGCTCGCTTGAGCCGCTTTTGATTTAGCCGCTATTTAAACAGGGCGCGCTTTCTATAGGCACCGAGCGCTACTTTTCGGCGAGCGCTCGCGGCGTAAATTTCATCTGCGAAATTATCGTCTGAGGCGGCTTTAAATTTACTTAATGCTCGCACTTGTGAGCCAAATTTTAAAATTCCAGCTGTCTTGCACGCCGATAAAATTTTAATTTCATGCACGCCGATCGCCCCGCAAACGAGCTAAAATAAATCGAGCATATCCTTAAATTTAGCCCGCCGCAAGCGGTTAAATTTGCCGTGCCGAAGAGATCAAAATTTAACCGCAACCCCCCCTACTCCTTTACTACGCGTAGAAAGGAATACACATCCTGCACCCCGGGCGCGTGCGTCGCGTACCAGATCGCGTGCTTTTCGTGCTCGATGTCGCTCACCACGCCGCTAAATACCACGTCGCAGCCCACGATCGCCACGCGCACTGCAGTGCCCGAAACGTCGGTATCGGAAAAGAGATTTTTCTTTAAATTTGTAAAAATTTCAAACGAATTGCACGGATATTCGGGCTTTTTAACGCGCAGATAGGTATGCACGCGCCGCACGCCTTCTGTTTGTCTAGCTAAAGCAAGCAGCGGCTCGCGCATCGCTTCGCTATCGAGCAGTCCGATGAGATAGACCTCGCCGTAGAAGCACTCGACCTCCAGATCCCAGCTACTAAGGCCTTTGGTAAATAGAATTTTGCTTTGGATTTTAGTCTGGATGAGCTTGTCGCTAGCGACCTCGCTCACGCTGCGGCGGTCGCGCGCTACGGAGTAGATGTCGTATACGCTAAGCGCGTTGCCCGCGGGCGCCAGCGGAGCTGCGCACGAGCTAAAAAGCACCGCACTCGCGCTCAAAAACACTGCTAAAATCGCTAGAAACAAAACCCTCAAGCCCTCTCCAATCTCGTTTAATTTCTACTTATCTCAGGCCAGCCGTTAGCTTCACTTTTTAAATTTAGCCCTGCAGGCGCCATTTTGCCGCAGCGCAAAATCTTGCTCCGTAAAATTCCGCCCAAACCGCGCGCCGCAAAATTTTACAATATAAATTTTAAAATTTACGTTGTAATTCGCACGGCTTGCAGAATTTTGCGCTTTCGCCACGGCGGAATTTCGCGAGCAGTATTCGTCGCCTTAAAATTCTACGCGGCTAAATTTTCATTGCAAATTTGCCGCTGCGAATTCTACGAAGTAAAATTTCTCGAGGCGGAATTCGCTTCTGTAAAATTTTATATTTCAAAACCCGCGCCCAAAATTTCGCCCGCCCGCGGCTAATTCGTCGTAAGCCCGCCGTCTATCGCAAATATCGCGCCGCTGACCCACTTCGCCGCATCCGACGCCAAAAACACCGCCGCATCGCCGATGTCCTGCGCGCTGCCGATTTTGCCAAGCGGATAGATATTTTTTACCATCTGTTCAAACGCCTCGCGCCCCTGCGGGCTAAGCGCGCTTAAATTTCGCTCAAACTGCGGCGTCAGCACGCTTCCGGGCGCTATGGCATTGACGCGAATGCCGAGTTTGCCGACCTCAAAGGCAAGCGATTTGGTGAAAGAATTTAGCGCGCCTTTGGTAATCGAATACGCCGTCGTGGTGCGCCCCACGAGCATTCGGTTCGCAAAATACGACGAGATATTGATCACGCAGCCCTTGCTATCCGCAAGCGCGCCCAAAAGCCCCTGAGTAAGCAGATAGGGCGCTTTGACGTTTAGGTTTAGATGAGCGTCCAGTAGCGCTTCGTCGGTCGCCTCAAAGGGTACGAATTTTCCCAGTCCGGCGTTATTTACAAGGATATCTATCTTAAGGGGTAGCGCTAAAATGCGCTCGCAAAGGCCTTTTATCGTTTTGCTTTGCGCCAAATCCGCCTCTATCGCGTAAGCTTTCACGCCGTAACCGCCCAATGCCTCCTGCGCGATTTTTAATTTCTCCTCGCTTCTGCCGAGCAGGATCAAATTTGCGCCCTCTTTGGCGAAACACTTTGCGATGCCAAGCCCTATTCCGTCGCTTCCGCCCGTAATTACGGCGGTTTTGCCCTCTAATCGTTTCATACTTTTCCTTTCAATGCGTAAATTTACGTTCTAAAAATTTGAGCGAGACTTACGGATCTCGCAAACTTCGAAATTTTGCAGGCTTTAAAATTTCGCTCGCTTTAAAATTTCGCGGCGAAGCGAAGTTTCGTCGATAAAATTTTACTAATTTTAAAATTCCATCGATAAAATTTCACGGCAAAATTCCATCGTAAAGCTCGCAGCGGAATTTCATCGGGAATTTCATCCGCAAATTCCACCCAAACCATGCCTGCTCGGCTTACAGCACCTGTTTTACACTACTAGCCGTGATTTCAAGTAGCCTCGTAGCAAACGGAAATTTCGCCTTCGTTTCTTCAAACTCCGCACCGCTATCAATAAAACGCGCTGTGCCCTTCACTACAAAGCCACGCCCCGCTCCGAACCTGCCTGCTAGCTCCTTCGTTGCGACGCTAAGCTCGACGTTCGGATTAGCCTCCACGTTGCTTTGCGTCTTTTTCATACCCGCAGCGGGGATGAGGATGCGATCACCCTTAATGACGAGATATCTGTTCCACGTATTGCTGATATGAGCCTCGCCCTGCGCGCAGGTAGCGATACCCACGGCGCATTCATAATTCAAAATCTCCAAAAATTCCTTGCTAAACATTTTCTCTCCTTAAATTTACATTTTAAAGCTCGCGATTTTGGCTGACAAGCCCCGCGCGCAACTGAAATTTTAACTACCTCCGCCACTTTCCGCCGCGGTTAAATTTTATACTTCAAAAGCGCGTCTTTTTCGGCTTTGCTTACGCGGAAGCTATCGCGGATCTTCGATATCGCCTTGTTTTGGGTAAATTTAGCCGCCCGCTTGCTCGCCAAAAACGCAAGCGTGATCTCGCGCTGCTTGATAAACATCTCCGCTATCGCCCACGCCGCACCCATCTGCACGTAGTACCGCTCGTCGCTTTCGGCGGCGCAAATTTCAAAAAACTCCTTAGGCGAGATCGCGCCCATATTTCGCATAAAATAAACGTAGAAAAATCGCCTCTCAAACTCGTCCGCGCCGCCCTTAGCCTGCTTTAGCAGCGCGTCCGCGAAAGCGGCGCCCCTGAATTTCGGAGCGAACATATCGCAAACCGCCCAATTAGGCATCGTTTTGATAAAATCACTCGCAAGCGCAAATTTCGCTTCATCCCGCTTCAAAAGCATTATGAAAAAGCCCTTTAGCACGAACTCCTCGTGAAAAACGGGCTCGTAATTTTGCAGCTCGTCCGTGCCGCCCAAAGCGGCGAAGCTTTTGCGAGCAAGTGCGCGCAGTGCGGGAGTGCGCACGCCCAAAATCTGCGGCGCGGGCATTAGGCGCTGCGAAAATTTCGCAAATTTCTCCTCGCTCAGCGCTCGCAGCTGCCCTAGCATCTTTTCTCGTAAATCCATGGCTTTCCTTTAAATTTGATCGTAAATTTAATCGCGCGCGAGATTACGATTTTATAACGGCGCGCCGAATTTAGCCGCACAGGCTATCTATTTAAACAGATCGCGCCGCACGCTCAAACTAATCGCCCGATAGATCGCGTTTAAGTCGCTCGCCGCACCCGCTCAAAGTCTTTTGCCTAAAAAACGCGACTGCTAAATCGCGCAGTATGCCTCAGGGCAGAGCAAGTCGTGCCGCCAAAGCCGCTTAAATGAAGCTCGGCGCGTCGTTTGAAAACAAAATCAGATCGCCGCCGTGCGTATTTTCGCTCAAAACCCGCTGCAGATCGCGCTTATCTTTCAAAACGATAGTCTTTGCGGGGTCGATCTTGCTTTGCAGCACCTCGGAATTTAGCTCGCCCGTGATGATCGCGAGATCAAAAATTTCATCGATTTTGGCAGCGAGCGTCTCGTTGTCCTCGCGCGTGCTCTCGACGATGCCCGGCGTGATGATGACCTTGCGACCGCCGTAGCTTCGCATCAGCTCGTAGCTTTGCAGCATGCCGCTTAGATTACCGTTGAAGCTATCGTCGATGATGATCTTGCCGCCCGCATCGAGCCGCGCGAGGCGGTGCTCGACGGCGCCGATGTGCGCGACGCGACTTTTGATCTTATCTGCGCTAAGCCCCAAAAATCGCGCGATCTTTATACACGCGGCGAGATTTGCAGCGTTAAATTTGCCCAAAATCGGCGCGAAAAACTCATATCTCTCGCCAGTTCGCCCCTCTTGCGTTCCCTGCCCCTTTTGATCTTTCTGCTTTTCTTGCTCCGTACCGCACTCTTTTTGCTCTGCGCCCTGTTCTTTGGATGCACTATCCGCACTAAAGTCCAAGCCGCTTTGCCCTTCAGACACACCATCTAAGTCCAAGCTACCCCGCCCCGCGCCCTCTACGACGTATGTTTCCGCGCCCGATATGGAATTTTCCTCGCTTGCGGCGGATGTGTCTGCATGCAGCGTGGAAATATCACCGCTAGCACCGCTTTCATTCTCGCTCAAGCTAAGACTAAATTTTATACCGTCCAGATCCGCGCCGCAAATTTCCAGCCCCTCGTCGTAGATCGTGACGCGCTCGTCCGCGCTTTTTTGCGTGGAGCTGTGCAAAAATGCATGCTTTAGCCGCGCGCTTGTGAGCGCTTCGAGCTTGGTTTTGCGGATGTTTTCGATGCTTTTGAAATACTCGATGTGTTGCGCGCCGATCTCGCCCACGACGACGATCTGCGGCGCCAAAAACTCGGTAATCTCGGCGATGTCGCCGCTTAGCCTGGCGCCTGCTTCGGCGATATATATCTGCGTATCTGCGGGTAGTGCCTCGTTTATGTCGCGCACGAGCCCTGCCAGCGTGTTTACCGAGCGCGGCGTCTTGTAGCAGCGAAAGTCGCTTTTTAAAATTTGATACAAGAAGTTTTTAATGCTCGTCTTGCCGTAGCTCGCGGTAATCTGAATGATCGTAAGGGAGGGCACCTGGGCTAGTTTTTTGCGCGCGGCGGTCTTAAATCTCGCAGCCTGCGCCCGCTCGTAAGTAAAGCTCGCCGCAAGAGCGGCGCCAAGCGGTAAAAAGATCGGCAAAATCGGCCCCCCCGCGGCATAAAATGCGGCGTTAAAGCTAAACACACAAACCGCCAAAATCGCAAAAAATCGCTTCACGCGCGGCGTAAAGACGAGCTTTTTATCTAGACCTTTTTGCCAAAGCCACAGCGCGAGTGTGTAGGCTGCGACGATTAGAATTTTAGCGACGTGCAAGGCATAGAGGGGCGCGGCGCCGAATTTAGCCGCGCAGAGGCTCGCCGCGATCTCGCAGCCAAAATACGCCGCTAACGGCAAAATCAAAAAATAGAGGTGCCACGCGGGTTTGGTGAAGTGAAAGATGATGCGCGCGGGCTTGTACGAAAACCACTGTAGGCAGGTGATCAGATAAAAGCCCAGCAGTAGGACGAATGCCGCGTGCGCGATCAAAAATATTATATTCATCTTTTGAAATTCCTTTTTATAAATTTACGCGCTCGCCTTGCGAGGCTGTGCGGGCAAAAACGCGGCGAGCTCGGGCCAACCGGCATTCGGCTTCATTTGTAAATTTTACGAATTCTCGCTTTGCAAATTCTATTTTTGCAAACTTGCGCTCTCATAAATTCTCGCGCTCGCGTTGGCTGCACGAGCCGCGCTAGATAAATTTACCGCCGCGCTGTGCCTGCGTTTTCGATACCGCGCCGTATCTATCTTTCGCGACCTGAAATTTTCGCACGCTGCGTATCTTGCGACATCGAGCCCTATCTCGCGCGATGATTTGCATCATTTACGGCGCATAGACCTTGTGTCGCGGTAAATACATGACGCGATTATGCGACCTGCAACTAAATTTAATTGTCCGCTTTGCAGTGTACACGCGGTTTCGCCGCATCATGTACGGCTGCCGCAATCGCGAGCGCATAGCAGAAACAATCCGCTACGGCGTAAAATTTTAAAATTTAACGCGGCACGCCGCAATTTGAGCTTTGCGTTTTGAACTGCGCGCCCAAAGAGCGGATTTTGCGCCGCTAAATTTTAAATATGTGGCGCACGTGCGCGGCTTTATAATTTAAATTTACGCTTCGGTTTGCGATCTTTGGCGCAAACAGATTGCAAAATTTTAAAACGCGCGCCGCAAGATAAGCCGGACTAAAGCCGCCGCAATAAAACGTTTTAAAACTATACCTCGCTCTTACATTCGCGCGATCTGTTTTTGCAACTAAAGCGCGATTTTTAGCGGCGCTAAAATTTCATGGCTAAATTTTAAAATTTTATACAAAATCGCGTCTTGTTTTAAATTTAGCGCGGCGCAAATCGTTAAATTTAGCTGCCGCCAAGCTCCTTTTCGATCTGCTCGCCGATAAAATCTGCGCTTTGCAAAAAGAAAAAGTGATCCCCCGCCAGCGGATAAAATTTGCTGTTTTTGACGAGCGAGTGGATCAGCTCGCCGCTTTTTAGGCTAGTGGCGCGATCGTCCTTGCCCCAAAAGATGAGCGCATTTTGCGGGCTTAGCGCGGAAAAAATGTCGCGGAAGTCCTCATTTACGACGTTTTTTAGCGTCTCATACATCGTCTTGCTCATACCTGCGGCATCCTTGCTCGCAAACGCGCGCCAAAGCCCCGCCAGTCCAAGTCTTTTTAAAATTTTAAAAATCGCGATTTTAGCGCGCACGACAAAGGGCTTGGGTTCGATGATACCGGCGCTGCTTAGCAGTATGAGATTGCGCGGAGCTAGCAATGCAGCGATCTTGCCGCCGAAGCTGTGCCCCATGATCGCTGCAGGCTGCCTGCCCAAAGCCGCGATAAAGGCGCGCATAATCTCCGCGTAATCCTCGCTGCCAAGGGCGCGCGCGGGCTGCGAGCTTGCGCCGAATCCCGGCAGATCGACGCACACTAACGCGTAACGGCGGAATTTATCCGTAAAAGCCCGAGACATAAGCGCCTTGTTTGCGCCCCAGCCGTGCAGGATCAGGATGTATTGCTCGCACTGCAGGTTTGAAATTTCGTAGCTGATTTTGTAGCTCTCGCCGCCGCAGACGAGCTCCTTACTCGCCACCGCCGCTCCTTTTGGCGTAAACGGCCTTGAGTAGCTCGACTGCTTTTTCGAGCCGCTCAAACTCGCTCATACTGATCATCACGGCTTCGAATTTGTTATTTTTGACGATCAGGGCTTTTTTAATCTCTTGATTTTTGATCTTGTTTAAAACAGTGCTGAAGTTGCGCACGATCTCGGTAGCGGTGTAAATTTCGTCTTGATTTATCATGACTTGACCTTTGGGGTAAAATTTTACGCAAAATTTAGCGTAAAATTTTAAACGATTGGCTATTTATTAGCGGTGATTTTGGTGATCAGCTCGTAGCTTACAGGGATCTGCCTCATCGGCGGCAGCGACGAAGCAAGAGCTGCTAAGACCTCGGAGAAATCATCAAATAGGTAGTTTGCGAGACTACCCGGGTTCGGATTTATCTCGTTTAAATAAATTTCGCCCTCTTTTTCAAAAAAATCGCAGCGAATGAGCGCGCCATCGAATGATCCTGCGTTATAAAGCCGCGTAAAGGCGTCTTTCATCTTGCCCTCTAGCAAAGCGCCAGGACGAGCGGGCTCGATCGCGCCACTACGCGAAAAATCCAAATACTTACGATCGAAATTTAAATAGCCCTCTTTTTTTGGCTCTTCGATGTTTGAAAATACGATTTTGCCGTCTATTTTAGCGCCTGCGAGATTAAATTCCTTTACGTTTTCCCAGTACGGCTCTACGATCGCGCTGTCGTCTAGCTCAAAAGCCTGATCCAGCGCGTAGCTAAACTCGCTTTCGTTCTTGGCTATCGAAATTCCGATGCTAGAGCCCAAATGAGCAGGCTTAACGATGATCGGAAAATTAAAATTAGGCAGGCTAGTACGATTTACGATCTCATACGGCAGGGTTTTTACATTTGCGATTGCGGCTAGGTGCTTGGTTAAAATTTTATTATAACTTAGAACGCTAGCTTCTATGCGAGGTCCGATATAAGGGATGCCAAAAAACTCAAATAGCGCTGCCATTTTGCCATCCTCGCCGTCGCAGCCATGGATTAGATTGATATATGTGCCGACTTCTAGCATGCTTTTGCTAAACATTCCGCTCTCAAAAAATCCGCCTGCACCGATGCTAAGCTCTTTTGCTTTAGCATAGCCACCTTGTTTAAAATACGCCGCGCGCATATTTTTATCCTCGATGCGGTAAAATTTACGATTTTTATCGCAAAATACAAACTCCAAGTCCCAGCCTTTTAGGGCATTTTTGACGGCAATTGCCGAGATGATACTTACTTCGTGCTCGTAGCTTTGAGCTCCAAAAACTAAGCCAAATTTCATTGCTTTCCTTCAAATTTTATTTTCTACGCTAATTTTTTTAACGCCTCTTTGACAAGATCTGACGTATTTGTGCTGCTGCATCCCGCTAAGATTTGATTGATCTTATCGCGCTTAAATCCAAGGCTTTGTAGTGCGGACGCCGCTTCATTTTTATAAGTCTCGCTAGGACCGAATTCCATTAGCTTCGCATCGCCTAGTTCGGCAATGATCCGTCTAGCGGTCTTTGGGCCGATGCCCGGAACTGAAGTTAGCGTCGCAGCATCCCCCGTAGCTACGCAACGCGCGAAATCCTGCGGAGCGAGCGTCGAACAAACCGCCATCGCCGTGCTTGCACCTACACCGCTAAGCTTGATTAGAGTTTCAAACATCCTTTTTTCACTCTCGTCTAAAAACCCATACAGCGAATCGGCATCCTCGCGCAGAATTTGCACGCACGCAAGCTCGGTCAGCTTGCCCTGCGTGAGCTTCGCGGAGGTATTTAATGACAATGAAAGAGCGTAGCTTACGCCGCTAGCGCATTTAATGACGCAAGCAGTGGGCTCTTTGCGCGTGATAATTCCTTCGATCGCCGCTATCATCTAAGAGCCTTTAAAATTTCGTTTATGCTCTCATTAAGCGCTAAATTTAGGGCATTATAAATGCTTTGCGAGCTAGGATCAGGCACGAAAACGCGCTTAGTGACGATACCGGATTTTATGCTTTCTAAAGAATTTAAAATTTCATATCCCATCGTGACGGTTGCTTGATCGTTATTGACCTGAAGCGCTACGATACTGGTTTTTAGGCGCAAATCCCGCTCTTTTGGCACGAAGATCGGATTTAGCGAGCAGGTGGAAAATGCCGCATCTAGCAGCGCTTTATATACCATTTCGCTAGGCATCGTGATAAATTTGGCGTCGCTTGCGAACCGCGTTCGGTTTCTAAAATCCACTATTAAAATATCCCGCCTATCTACAAGATCGGTCGCCGTGATGGTGTCGATAAAGATATTTTTGCGCGTACCGCTAGGATTTACGCAACGCTTTTGATCATAACGCAGCTCGTAGTAGGTGTATGGCTTAGCCTGCTTGGCTAAGCAGCCTCCTAAAAATATCGCCGCCAGCGTCGCAGCAAGCGTAAACTTTATAAAATTTTTCATCTTTATTCCTTTTTATCGTCGCGATCCGCGCCTTTAGAAGTGTCTTTGAAAAAGAAATCATAAGGATTGTCCTCTAGCCTAAACATCGCGCCTTGGAATTCTCTAAGCGATTTTTTTAGCTCACCAAGAGTGTTTTTTGCCTCCTCAAGTGTAGGATCCAAGATCGCTTTTAGATTGTACTCGCCGCGATCGATACGCTTAGTGATGATACCTGCGGTTTTATCCAGTGAATTCGATAGATTGGCAGCACTCACGGCAAAGGCGTTTAGATTATCTAGCAGCGCGTCTAGCTCCTTCTCGCGCTCGTTTAAATTTGCTATGAGAGTATTTACGTTAGCAAGAAGCGCGTCTAAGCTTTGGAATTTTTTCTCATCACTTAGCTCAGCGCTAAATTTATCCATCGAAGATAGAATTCTATCCACTTTATCGGTATTTTGTTTAGACAACAGCCCGTTAATCTTAAAGATCATCTCACTCACGCTATCGGTGATAACTTCGGCTTTGGAGCCGATTTTATCAAGAAGCGTTTTATCCAGCGCAATTATCGGCTTTTTATCATTCGGCGGAAAAAGCTTACCGCTTCCTTTCGTGATATTTATAAACGCGATTCCGCTTATGCCTTGAGATTCTACCTTAGCGACACTATCTTGCGAGATCGGCAGTTTGCTTTTTACCGAAATTTCAATCTCAATAATCGCATTTTCGATATCGGCAAAGTCGATGCTTTTGATGATGCCCGCATTTACGCCGATAAATTTAACTTCGGAATTCTCCTTAATGCCTACGGGAAGCTCTTTTGTGTGGATATAGTAGGAGCGGTAGCTCTCGCTGCGATCAGTCTTTGTAAGCATCCACCACATAAATGCCGTAAGAGCCGCGACGCAGATCATAACAAATGCGCCTACTATCGTGTATGAAGTTCTATTTTCCAATCTTTTCTCCTAATTTCAGAGCGTAAAATTTAAGCCCTGCGATATGCCTTAAAATAGCCATTTGGGCTTAAATTTTAAAACTTAGCACTTTCTCAAATAGTCGCAAAATTTGCAGAATCATCTGAGTTTAAATTTTAAAGCTTAGCGTGCATTTTGAAATTTCAAAATATCGCCGCGCCGTATTTTAGCGTAAAATTTTACCGCCCCGATTTAAATTTAACGCCGCTTGCTCGTCAAAATTTTAAAATTTAAAAGCGCTATCCAATAAATGCGCCCTTAAATACGACCCGCCTAAATTTTAAAATTTCGATTGAGCCGCTAAGGCCTAAATTTTAAAATTTTATGCCTTATCGTTCGGTAAAATTTCACGACGAGGACTTGCTTTGGAATTTTGCGGTCAAATTTGAAATAAAATTTATTAAATTTAACCAGCAAAGCTTTGTTTAAAAATAAAATCTCGCCGCTTCTAACGCGTAGTGATCTAGGCGGGGTTTGGGCGGTAGACCTGCTTGC
>NZ_CAKZTI010000040.1 GCF_937921625.1 uncultured Campylobacter sp.
AGCCTGCGATGGCGGGTATGAAATACTCCCGCGCGGTCGTTTATAAAATCGACGAAAAAGCTAAAACCGTCGAGCAGGTCTGGGAGTACGGCAAACAGCGCGGCAGCGAGTGGTACAGCTCGGTCACATCGCTCGCGCAGTATCAAGACGACCTTGATAGCGTGATGGTTTACTCAGCGGTTGCCGGCATGCAGTTTGACATCGTCAAAGGCCGTCCGGTCGGCGTGCCTAGCCCGCATATCAACGAGTTTGAATGGGGCGCAAAAGAGCCGTCAATCGAAATCAAAATGACCAACGCGATGGGTTATCAGGCGTTTCCGTTTAGCCTAGAAAAGGCGTTTGAGAAGTAAAATTTAAATTGAGCGGCTCTGTTTGGCAGAGCCGCTTGTAAATTTGCATTGCCTGTTGCTGCATTTTCATCATCTCTGCTTATGGTAAAATTTCGCTCGATTGATTGAATTTATCCATACAAAACACCTTCGCGCGGTAAAATTTTGATTGTATATAAATTTAGACTGAAGCAGTATAATTTATTCAAGTCGAAAAGCAAGACTCAAATAAAACAAAGGAGCGCGTATGGAAAAGTATGGCTATAACCGCATCAATGATGCGTTTTTGAACAAGGGAACGACATTCTCCGCCGAAGAAAGGAAAAAGTATCATCTGGAAGGACTGCTTCCTCCGTGTATTGACGATATTGAAACGCAAGCCGATAGAATTTACCGCCAGATGGAACGGAAAACTTCCAAAATAGAAAAAAGAAGATTCCTCATGGATGTTTTCAATCACAACCGAACGCTTTTCTATCACGTATTCCATGAACATATTGTAGAGTTGATGCCGATTGTTTATGATCCGGTTATCGCGGAAAGTATCGAGCAATATAGTGAGCAGTTTGTCGATACGCAGGGTGCGGCATTTTTGTCAATCGATGCTCCTGAGCAAATTGAAGATGCGCTCCGTCATGCCGCCGGTGACAGACACATCAGACTTATCGTTGCGACCGACGCGGAAGAAATTCTCGGTATCGGCGACTGGGGAACGAACGGCGTTGATATCTCCGTAGGAAAACTGATGGTCTATACTGCCGCCGCTGGAATTGACCCGAAATCGGTACTGCCGGTCGTGCTGGATTGCGGAACAAATAGAGAGGCGCTGCTGAATGATCCGCTCTATCTCGGAAATCGCCACAAGAGAATATACGGCGATAGATATTACCGCTTCATCGATCAATTTGTAACGACGGCGGAAAAACTTTTCCCCGACTTATACCTTCACTTTGAAGACTTCGGCAGATCGAATGCCGCAAAGGTTTTACAAACATATCAGAAAACTTTGCCTGTATTCAACGACGACTGTCAAGGAACCGGAATTATTACACTTGCGGGAATTCTCGGCGCTATGAAAATCAACGGGCAAAAGCTTACGGAGCAGGTATATCTGTGCTTCGGCGCGGGAACGGCAGGAGCGGGAATCACGGATCGCATATTCAGAGAAATGGTCGCGCAAGGTCTTTCCGAAGACGAAGCCCGCAGCCGTTTTTATATGGTGGATAAGCAGGGGCTGCTGTTTGACGACATGGACGACCTGACGCCCGAACAAAAACCGTTTGCGCGAAAACGTAGCGAATTTGGTAATGTGAGAGAGCCCGTCTCTCTTACAAAAGCGGTTATGGCGATACGTCCGACGATTCTTGTAGGAACATCGACGGCGCCGAAAACCTTTACGGAAGAGATCGTTCGCGCTATGGCGTCATGGTGCGAGCACCCGATTATTTTTCCGCTCAGTAATCCTACAGAGCTGGCTGAAGCTACGGCTTCAGACTTAATTCATTGGTCGGATGGCCGCGCAATGGTGGCAACGGGAATTCCTGCCGATCCGGTGGAATACAAGGGCGTCACGTACACAATTGGGCAGGCAAATAACGCGCTGATTTATCCGGGATTGGGATTAGGCAGTATCGCGGTAAATTCAAAGCTCGTGACGGATGAAATGATCTCGGCAGCTGCACATTCGCTTGGAGCCTTTCTTGAAACCGGAAAACCCGGAGAAGCGGTTTTACCGCCGGTAGCGCGGCTGACGGAATTTTCCGAAGCGGTTGCCGTCGCAGTCGCCTCTTGTGCCGTCCGTCAAAAATTAAACCGCGTTGCAACGGATGACGTGGAAAAAACGGTCAAAAACTGTATCTGGAAACCGGAGTACTAAAGCACGGAAAAGCCGATAATAGAAATGGCGGCTGGTAACAATACGCTTAGCAAGCGATTCTATTGGCAAGTATTCTACGCGCTCACAATCCTTAAGCGCCGCTTCGATGAATGGCGGGAGCTATCACAAAGCGAGGCGGCGCAAACTCGCGCAGAGCAAAATGCGGTCAAAGCAGCATAAACGTGCGCGAATTTTGACGCGAGATCGCTGAAATTTGATACATTGAAAGCTCGGGTGGCGCGGCGCTTTGTCGCATGATTCTTAGGGGTTGCCTCGCGCAAATTCGCTCAAAACTCAATCAAATTTGGAGTACTAAGTGATCGGGCGTAGGTTTAATGTGCGTGTGTTTTCAATTTTATCTCGGTTAAGCGCCTCGAAACGGGCCGAGAGGCGCGCTTGATTTTAAATTTAATTCAAATTTAGCCCAAAATCTCCCCGACGAAAAATAGCGCCGACATAGCAAACGTACACAGCGCGACGACCTTGAGCTGCCCGTCGAAGTCGCGGCACTCCAGCACTTTTAAGACGAAAAAGAGATGCCAAATAAGCGGTGCAAAGCTCGCTATGTAGAGTAATCTTATGCCCGAGTCGCCGCGCAAAAGCGAGTAAGCTAGCATCGCACACATCGCGCCCGTAATCAGGGCGACGTGGTAGCGTTTGGCTGCGCGCAGTCCGATACGCACGGGGATCGTGCGCTTGCCCTTGAGCGCGTCGTTTTGGATGTCGCGCATGTTGTTTAGATTTAGCACGGCGGTGCTTAGCATCCCGCACGCGCATGCCGGCAGCAGCAACGCCGCATCTAGCGAGTGCGCGTATAAAAAGTACGAGCCCAGCACGCTCAAAAGTCCAAAAAACAAAAATACGAAAACGTCGCCGAGCCCCTTGTAGCCGTATGCGCCGGCTCCCACGGTGTAGCGGATCGCGGCATATATCGACGCGCCTCCCAGCGCCAAAAATAGAGCCACGAGATAAAACCGCCCGCCGAATGCCAAAACGCTTAGCGCGAGGCTCGAAAATGCCGAAAGCAGCGACGTAGCGACGATGACGCGCTTCATCTGCTCTGCGCTCATCTGTCCCGTTTGGATCGCGCGGCGCGGCCCCAGTCTGCCCCCGTCGTCGGTGCCTTTTACCGCGTCGCCATAGTCGTTGGCGTAGTCGCTTAACGCTTGAAACAGTAGCGTCGTAAGTAGCGCCAGCGCAAAAATGTCGGCCCTAAACGCGCCCACACCGTATGCCGCGCCGCTGCCGAGCAATACGCCCGAGACGCTAAGTGGCAGCGATCTAAGGCGCGCGGATGCGTAAAGAGCTTTTGCGGTTATCATTTTTTTGCCTTTTGTTTTTAAATTTATACGCCGAATTTACGGCGAACCCGAGATAAAATTTAGCGGAAAAACGCCAAAAATATTATAAATTTAGACTATTCGTAGAGTAAATTTTATTTAAATTCGCCTTTTTAATATAAATAGCGGTAAAATAGAGCCAAAAATTTTAGGAATTGTGATGAAAAAAGTTCTTACCGTTCAAGATATATCCTGCGTGGGCAAGGTTTCGCTAACCGTCGCCTTGCCGATACTTAGCGCGATGGGGATGAGCACGAGCGTGATCCCTACGGCGGTTTTATCGATGCATACGGGCTTTTCGGGCTACACCTTTTGTGATCTAAGCTCGCAGATACGCGCGATCATGGCGCACTGGAAAGACCGCGGAGTGGTGTTTGACGGCATCTACACGGGCTTTTTGGGTTCGGCAGCGCAGATCGAGATTATGGGCGAGCTATTTGCGAGCTTCGGCGGCGCGGGCAAAACTATTTTGGTCGATCCTTGTATGGGCGATAACGGCGTATTTTATCCGGGCTTTAACGAGGATTTTGCTCGTATGATGGCGCTTCTGTGCGCCAAGGCCGACGTCATCACGCCCAATATCACCGAGGCCTGCGCGATTACAGGTGTGCCGTACCGAGAGGATGCGGATAGGGATTTTATCATGGATCTGCTTGCAAGGCTTCGAGAACTGGGCGCCAGACAGGTTATTTTAAAGGGCATCGGCTACATCGCCGATCAGTGCGGGGTTTTCAGCTACGATGCGCGCACGGGCAGGACGAACGAGTATTTCCACGAGCTGCTGCCGGTTAAATTTAACGGCACCGGCGATATTTTCGCCGCCGTAGCCTTTGGCGCAATAATGCGCGGCAAGTCGCTGGAAACGGCGGTTCGTATCGCTGCGGACTTCGTCGTCAGCACGATCAAAGAGACGATGAGCGACGAGGAGCGCAACGGATACGAGGGGGTAGATTTCGAAGCGATAATCCCTGAGCTGGTGAGGAAAATCTAAGTTCTAGACGGATTTGGAACTCGCCGCGCGGACAGAGGATTTGTGGCAGAGCTTTAAAATTTTACTGCAAAAGGAAATTCCTAAATTTTATCTGCGGCGTGAAATTTTAAAATTTTCAAAATTTATGTGTCGTGTGGGGCATGGAATTCTATAGGCGACGTGTAATTTTAGAATTCATGCATTGCACGGGCTTATAATTTTATCTCTTGCATAAAATTTTAAAATTTGCACCGACGTAAAGATGCGAAATTTGTCGTTAGCACGGAATTATAAACGCAAGGCTACAGCGAATTTATCTGCTTGCGAGTTTGAGCTGCATTTTGAAATTTCGTACAAAATCTGCTTAAAATTTTATTCCCACAAGCCGTACGCCATGCACTCATAAAATAATTTCAAAATTTATGAGTAAAATTTAGATTAAAATCCGTATTTAAATCCCGATTAAAAATCCTGTGAAAATACTATATTTATTTAAAATTTTAACGGCACTAAATTGCAATATCTGATAGCGAAAAATGAGATAATACGGAAAATTTTATGCAATATCAAGCATCAATGAGGCACACCATAGGATTACTATAAGCGGAAGCGATGCGGATAAGATATAAATACTTGCACAGAAAAAGAGGGATTGTAATAGCAAAGACGATTGGAATTTGAATGTGTAAAAAAAGCACTTAATTAAATTTTTCGAAGCATTTGGCGAGATTATATGATTTTAAAATTTAAATTAAGAAGGACGACATAATCGTGAAATTTAAATATGAGCGTCGGGCGCAAAATGCCGCAGATCGGCTAGCTCCGCTAAAAGCGCTATATAAAGGGTAAATTTAAAACGGAGCTTTGCCGAATTCAAAATTTACCCGATTTGCCTCGCTATGAAATTTATTCGCCGAGGAAGTATTTCAGATCCGCCTGCGCGTCGCCGCTGATTAGGCGAAGGCCGAAATTTTGCACCAAAAAGCCCAAAATTTCGTCGTTGAAAAACTCAGGCACCGTAGGACCTACGTTGATATTCTTAACGCCTAGGCTAAATAGCGCAAGCAGGATGATGACCGCCTTTTGCTCCATCCACATCAGCACGATCGAGACCGGCAGGTCGTTTACGGCGATGCCCGTAGCCTCGCTAAGCGCTAGGGCGATCTTGACCGCGCCGTTGCTGTCGTTGCACTGACCAAGGTCGATATAGCGCGGAATCTCGGTGCCGGGCACGTTTCCGAAATCCACGTCGTTGAAGCGGAATTTGCCGCAGCTGGAGGTCAAAATCACGCAGTCTTTCGGTAGGCTAAGCGCTAGCTCGCGGTAATACTCGCGTCCCTTGCCCGGCGCGTCGCAGCCTGCGATGACGAAAAAGCGGCGGATTTTGCCCGATTTGATCGCGTCTAAAATTTGCGGCGCGAGGCTCAAAATCGTCTTATAGTGTCCGCCCGTCACCAAGCTCTCGTCGCTGTCCATACTCACGTCGCCGCACGCAAGTGCGCACTCGATGAGCGGCGTAAAATCGTCGTTTTGGATATGTTTGATGCCGTCTGTGCCCGCGATAGAGTAGCCAAACAGCCTGTCTGCGTAGCTACAGGACGAGCGAAGCGGCACGATACAGTTGGTGGTCATCAAAATCGCGCCTTTAAATTCGTTGAAAAGCTTGGTCTGATCGAACCACGCCTTACCGACGTTGCCCTTTAGGTGCGGATACTTGCGAAGCTGCGGATAGCCGTGCGCAGGAAGCATCTCGGAGTGGGTGTAGATATTGATGCCCTTGCCCTCGGTCGCTT
>NZ_CAKZTI010000041.1 GCF_937921625.1 uncultured Campylobacter sp.
AAGCTTAGCTCGTTGTGGTGAACCTCTTGGGTTCCGCTATCGCCATAGCCTGCATTTACGTTACCGAAATTTGTTCCGCCCTTAACTATGGTTTTATTGTTATAGACGGTATTTGGGGTTACGGTATCGCTAGCATCCGCTCTACCGGAGCTTATATTCTTACCGTCTAGATCTCCTGCGCTTTGAGATACGTTTACGGTGTTATTTTTATTGCCGAATAGCTTATGAGCACCTGCTTGGGCAGCATTATTAGCTTGATTCTTGGTTAGCTCTGTGCTATCAAGGTAATTGTCGCCAAATAATATTAGCGATCCTGTTTCTTTTTATTAGTAGACCATATGAATCACTTGTGGTATCGACGTAAATTTTAGCCGCGTTAATCTTATATTACATAGCACTCGTATAGTATATAATTTATCCATAAGTGTGCCGTATACTCTAACAACAAAGCCCGTATTAATGGAAATTTTATTACAGTTGAGTATATTTAATCCGCACCTGCTTGCCTGCTGAAAAAAATCGTAATCGCGCTACCATTAAAAGACCTCGTTATAGTTTGCCTCACCCGAAATAAAGTTTATGATGATGTGTGTATTTGCTTACGACGATACCTCCATAGACGTAAAATTGCTACCAATTTGATTATCTCACAACGAAATTTGCATCTCGCAAATAAACATTCCCATAATACCACTCATTGTATTAAACGGAAAGTGTTTCCCATCTACGCTTACACTTAAATTATGAGTATAATACCACCTATGATAGTATAGTTGCCATCTCTCTCACCGATACCTTCCACTTCCAGGTATAATTTTATGGCATTTTTAACCAAGCCGCTTGCGGCATTGCCAGCGGCGTTCGCATAAACTATGCCACCAATGATATTTTACTATAGCCTCACGCTACCACCTTCACTGAATCCGCCACGAATCGTGCCATCCTTGTTGTAGACTGTATGTTTTATCCACTGCCGCCCATATTATTGATTGTGTTCGAATTTACTTTATCGCTTACGGCGCAATAACTGATCACGACTATCACGTATTTGAGTTTAATAACACTTTGTCCGATTAAAAAGCTATCGTTCTATCTCGACTTCAGTATTTAGGCCCACTACACTGGATCTTACCGTTGCATTTGCGTATTGACCTGGCTAGTTTTCTTTAACATTAAATCTTATGGGTTCGCGATGTTCCTTATATTCGCTATAAATAAGCTTAAATTTAGAAAAAATGAATTTCATTGTTAGCGCTTAGTATAGCAAATGAACAAGATTTTCTATTAATTTTTGGGAATGCTTAAAAAAATAGAATTTTTTATGTCTATAAATTTAGCATGGCGACTTCTGTAATATGGATAAATTCCGTGGTGTGAGTTAGCAACATGATTTTAAGAGCAAGAAGTGAAATTTTAAAGCGAAACAGATTATTCCATGTAAACAAGAATTCTTATGAGAGGCGAAATTCTTTGTAGAAAGTGATAATTTCGTGAAGACTGGCTTACATCGCGATAACCTTTTCTAAATTTAAAAAGCTAAAAATATTTTTACCATCCTTGTGATAGTACGCAAATTTTAGCCCGTGCGCCTTGGCGATGTTATCGACGATGTAAAGCCCCAGGCCGAAGCTTTGCTTGGCGTTCGTGCCCTTGACGAAGGCCTCTTTGTAGTAGCTAAAATCCTTCTGTAGCGGCTCGCCGAGCGTTATGAAGTCCATCGTTTCTGCGTCTAGTCGGATTAAAATTTTACCGTCTGCGGCGTATTTGACGGCGTTGTCGATTAAATTTTTCACCGCGACGCAAAAGAGCTTCAGATCTACGTTTAAGCTTAGCTCTAGCGGATTTTGCAGCGTGACGCAGCCGGGCTCGATCATTGCGATGCTAAGCGCTTCTTTTAAAATTTCATCCATTGAAAAAATTCCGCGTTCGACTAGCGCTGTGCCCGCAGTCGCGCGCTCTACCGCCGCAAATTCGTTGATTAGGCTCTCCAGCCGCTCAAAGACCGAGATGAGGCGCTCCTGATTTTTACCGCGCTCGATCATCTCGACGGCAATGCGACCCTTTGTGATGGGGGTTTTGAGCTCGTGCATTATGTTTCGCAAAAACAGATGGCGTGATTCGTTAAGCTTATTTATCTGCGTGACCGCCTCATAAAATGCGTGCGAAACCTCGGAAATTTCGTCGTTTCCCGCGCTTACGTCCTTGATCTGAAGATCGCCTTTAGCAAATTTATCGATCTGGCGCTTGAGCTTTCGAAGAGGGCGAATTTTGCGGATTATAAAGATATACGCAAGAAGAATAATCGCCAAAATGACGCCGTAGATCGCCTTGAAAATATCATAGCGGTAGGGCTGATACTCCTTGTCGTTTAAAAGCCGCGTCTCGCCCGCGTGGGTGATCTTTAGATAATGTTTACGTTTAAAAAGCAAGATGTCCGCAGAGCCGATGTCTGCGGAGATGCTATCTAAAATTTCAGCGCCTTTGATGATCTCATCGCGCCTAGCTTCATCGCGGATCGTCGAAAACTCGAAATTTGCGACCTGGCGGTCATATTCGACATCGCTGATGAGCTTACTCATCTGATATAGGTTCGCGCGCGCAACGATGGAGTATTTGGAGTTTAGCTCGCGAGTGTAGTTTTGCTGATCGTAGCCGATGAGCCAGAGTAGCGCGAGCGAAACGCCCACGGCGGCGAGCGCGAAGATGAACGTGATGGTGTAAAAAATCGACGATCTTACTTTCATTAAATTTATATGATCCTTAAATTTTTAAAATTTCAAAGCTTTGAAGCCGCGGGCTTGCTTTGGCTTTGGCGCGTGGACCCGTCCGACTTCGGATTTGTGGCACATCCTAAATACGCAATACGTTTATATTTCCTAAATCTAGCTATTGCAAAAATTTTATAAAAATTTTAAAAATTTTGCTACTTCTACCATTGAAAATTTTACAAAATTTTATCGCTTAAACACATAAATTCAAATAAATCTTGGCTCAATTAAACTTAAGCGGATTCTCTCTTATTGGTTTCAACAGTTTCTGATATAGGTTTTCCTGTATAGTTTTAGTATTATATCTAAAT
>NZ_CAKZTI010000042.1 GCF_937921625.1 uncultured Campylobacter sp.
TTTTTACGAGATCGCAAAAGGCTAGGGCGTTAAATTTTAAAAGCTCTTTCGCGGCGCAGCGCAGCGAAAAGCGGCTTGCATGAAGGCGTCGTCGCAGGCGGCGCCCGCCGTACGCGAGCTAGAGAGGCGGTGCAAGGAGGGCTAGCGTTAAATTTAGCGCCTAGTTGCGCCGCTGCCGCAAAGATACCGGCGCACCAGGTTTGGGAAGCGATCCTGCTGCGCGGGGTGCTGATCTTTAAATAGGCCAAGCTGCGCTCAAAAGCGTCGCTAAATTATGAAATTTATACACACGGCGCAAAGATACAGACCCTAAACGGCGCTTTTTAGTACCGATGGATTATTGAAGCAGGCCGAATGGATAGCAAAAGCGGGTTTGGATCAATAGGGGGGGTCACGAAATGTGCGCCTTTAAATTTAGCCTGCTTACCGTGCTTCTTTGAGTTTTTACGTTTATTTTGGCGGATTTTAATCGCCTGCGTGCCGAATGCGCGCTCATGCACGATACTTGCGTGCTTCAATACCTGCGATCAGAAGTCCATAAACGCCGTAAAATTTTATCGCATACTTCGGTTTTTAAATTTAGCCTGCAGAATTTGATTGCGCCGAAATTTTGGGTGCAGATCGCGCTAAAGGCCCGCGTCATAAATCGTCGCAGCCGATAAAATTTAATTCGCGCCGTTTCGCCGCGATAAAATTCTATGGAATTTTCCCAGTGCTAGCTGTAAAATTTCAAATCGTTATGCGTCTTGCGGAGGCGCTAAAATTTTGACGCGATAGAATTTCGCAGCGGAATTTTACGCCACGCCTGCGTATCTGCTAGGGCGAGCTTTGGGCGATAAAATTTTAGGCAGAGCTGCGGGCAAAATTCTAAATCCAAAGTAAAATTTCGCCCGTTAAATTTCCTGCGCGACTACTTTATCGATCCAGTCAAAAAGCTCCTCAAGATCGTAATCGCCGGCGTGTCCTTGTTCCCAAGGCACCGCGAAATCGACGTTCTTGCCCGCATTTTGCAAGCTAAGCGCCAAAATCGCAGGGATCGCAAGCGCCGTGTCGCGATCGCTCGCGCCGTGTCGGATGCGGTAATGCTTCGCGCCGTTTTCGTTGCGCACGAAGCTCATCGCATCCATCATCTCCACGAGCTGTGCATCTGCGATTAGCACCCCTTTGGCGAGGTCATTCATCGCGCTAAAATCCGTAAAATGCGCCGCGTTAAATTTCGCGTCGCCGAACAGCTCGTTTTCGGGATTTTCAAGCGCGAAGCCGTCGAATGCGGGCGGGGTCTTGGCGCGCGGCTCGGAGGTCGCGTAGCCCCAAAAGAGCATATGCGATTGCGACGCGTCGTCCTTGATCTTTGCAGCGAGGTATAGGGGCGCCTTCGCGCGCGGATTTTTCGCCGCAAAATTAGCAAACGAGGCCGATATGAGCCCGTTTATGTAATCTTTGAAGCTGCCGTCGCCGTTTTTATCCAGGCTTAGCGCGCGGTCGCCCCCATTCTTCAAGCTTAGCGAGTTTATATAGGCGGGGAATTGCGCCTTTAGCTCGTCTGAAATTTTAATCTGCGCTGCGCTTAGTTTGCCGCTTATCATCTTGCGCGCGGGCTTTGCGGCGCTTTGATTTGCGCCTTTTTTGGAATTTGCTTTTAGATCTCCGCCGCTAGAATTTTCGCCACGCTCGTTAAATCCCGCGGCATCAAAGCCGCTAAAATCCATCTTTTCATATTCGCTCTGCGCGCCGAACATCCACTCATACGCCGCGTCCGCGTGCTTTAGATTGGTGATCGGGCAGTATAGCGACGCCGCGTAAATTTTATCGCTCGCCTTCGCAGCGCCCAGCTCCTGCAGATACGGCTCGTACGCGGCCTCATCCCCGCTCGTGCCTAAAAGCGCCGAGAGCGCTCCGCCCGCACTCGTGCCGTTTGAGATGATCTTGTTCGCGTCCCCGGGCATCGCCGCGTCGTTAAATTTCAGATACCGCACGGCTGCCTTTAGATCGACGATCGCTGCGGGCGCCTTGCCGATATAATCGCCGGTTGCGCTCTTTAGCGTGCGTCCGCGCGCTGCGGGAGCGGCTACGACGTAACCGCGCGAAAGCGCCGTAGCGATCGCGTTTGGTTTGCCGCTTTCGTCTATTTTGACCTCGCCCGCTTCGCCCGGCATGTAGCCGCCCACGCCGTTTGGTAAAAATATCGGCGCGCTCGCGGCGTCAAATTTGCCGCTCTTGCGCCCCTCGAAATATTGCTGCGGGATGAAGATGTTCATGCTCTGATAGTGCGTACTTACGGGTTTTGCGACGTAGATTATATTTTTGTAGGCGCGAAATTTTATCTTTTTGCCGCCTACGGTTACGCTTTCTTGCGTGAAATTTGCGGCGTTAAATTTCAGATCTATTTGCGCGCTCTGCGTCGTCGAAGCCTCGGCGTTTAGGCTTAGCGCGCCGCAAAGTATCGCGGCAGCGCCTAAAGCAAGGGATTTCTTACTCATTGAAGTATCCTTTATATTTTAATATTGCCGCTTTTTAGCCCTTTAAGCAGCTTAGTGACAAAGCTAATTTTAGCAAAACTCAGCGAATACTTAAATCCGCTGCGCGCCTAAATTTTGAAATTTAAACGCAAAGGCATCTGCAAGTTGAAAGGAATTTTAAACTCGAAGTGTTATTTTAGTGGGCATTTGCGATCCGCCGCCGTAAATCCGGCTGCATTAAATTCCGCTCGTTAATTCATAAGCTTGAGCTGCGTTTCGAAGGCGGATTTGGGGTAGAGGCCGATGAGCTTTTTGACCGCTTTGCCGTTTTTATCGTAGATTACCGACGTGGGGGTGCCGAAAATGCCACCTACGATGGTTTCAAAGTATTTCACCGAGCTTGCGCCGCTGATACTTGGGAATTTTATCCCCTTTTCGCGCACGACCGCGGCGTCGGCTTCTAAGCCTTTACCGTCGCCTAAAACGCCGATAACTAGCGCGTCGCCGCTAGCTTGTAGCTCGTTTAGCACCGGTACTTGGGCTTTGCACGCACCGCAGCTGCTAGTGTAGAAAAACAGCACGAACGGCTTGTCGTTGCCCTCGATCTTTAGCGTGCGCTCGGAGGGGTCGAACTTGGAGGCGAGTGAGGCGCCGTCGCTGCTTAGATGGTGCTTCCATCCGTCGCAGCCTGCGAGCAGCAGCGCGAACACGGCGGCAGCAACTTTTAAATTTAAAAATTTTATCATCTAAAACCCGCCTTCGGGCGCGCTAAATCAGCCTTTAAATTTGCGTTTGAAATTTTAAAATTTACGGCGCGATCTGGACGGAAATTTATATCGCGATCCGCGCCTAGGCGTATGTTGCGATCCGCGTCGAAATCTGTGCCCGTAGCGTTTCGGTTTTTAAAATTTAGACTTTTTAAATTTAGACTTTTTAAATTTTTCCTCACTCCGCTCGGCTTTGCAACGGCGCTTGATATTTCGAGGCAAATAGCTTCGACGGGACGCGCGCAGCAAAGAGTCACGCCTGCTCGCGCGAGCTTTGTGCGGATCCAAAAAGAGCGCGCGGCGTAGGCGGTGAAATTTTTAAATTTTAACGTAGCTTTATTTTTTATCATGCGAGCTAAATTTTACGCACCATCATTTTGCGCGCTAGAATTTTTGGCACCTTGATTTTCGCCGTTAGAATTTTCGGCACTCTGATCTTCGCCACCTAAATTTTGCGAAGCGGAATTTTTCTCACTCGTGCTCGAATTTTTATCGCCGTTCTTCGCTTTTAAATTTTCGGCGTTAGAGCTTTGCGAAGCGCTTTGGCTTAAATCGCGATCTGAAATTTTATCTTGCGAGCCGAGATTGTGCTTCATCGTGCTTTGATCCAAAAGTTCTATTCGATCGAGTTTCCCGTGTCTTAGGCGCACCACTTTGTCGGCAAATTTACCGAGCTCTTCGTTGTGCGTGACCAAAAGCAGCGTCTTGCCCTCGCTGCGAAGCGTCTGAAAGAGCTGCAAAACCACGCGCTCGTTGGCTTCGTCGAGGTTGCCCGTAGGCTCATCCGCGATGATGATGTCGGGGTCATTGATGAGTGCGCGCGCGATGCAGACACGCTGCTGCTCGCCGCCGCTAAGCTCGCTAGGGCGGTGCGTGATGCGGTGCTCGAGCCCTACTTTATCAAGTGCCGCCTTGGCGCTGTCCTCGTCCACGCAGCTGTGGTAGTATTGATTTAGCATGACGTTTTCGACGGCCGTTAGGTAGGGGATTAGGTGAAACTGCTGAAACACGAGGCCGATCTTTTTGCGGCGAAATTCTAAAATTTGCTCGTCGTTTAGCGCGCTCGCGTCGGCTCCGCCTAGGATATATCTGCCCGCAGTGGGGGTGTCCATCAGGCTTAGGATATTTACGAGCGTGCTCTTGCCGCTGCCGCTTGGGCCCATTATGCTGACCCACTCGCCGCTTAAAACGTCGAAGCTGATATTATCGAGAGCCTTGACCTCGCCGAAGTATTTGCAGATGCCTTCAAATTTTAAAATTTCCATGTCATTCCCTTAATAGATTCGCTAAATTTGGATTCAGCGCCTTTTTGATCGGATAGTAGCTTGCCGCGAGCGCAAAAATCAGGCTCAGCGCGACCGCCGCAAAGAGGCTAATCAGCCTAAAATCCACGCTGCTTGAAAATATCAGATGCCCGAGCAAGATCGCTAGCAGGTATCCCACGAAGACCCCTGCTAGCGAGCCTGCGACGCAGACGGTTAAAATTTCGCTCAGGATCAGGTGGAGCAAATTTTGTTTGCTCGCGCCGATTGCGCGGATGAGCGCGAACTCTTTGATGCGCGAAAGCAGGATCGAGCTAAGGCTCGTGTTGATGCAGACCGAGGTGATCAGAAGGATCGTAATGCCGATAAGAAGCATCAAAAGCTTGATTTTGTTTAAGATAATGCCCTGGGTCTTGGATACCTTGCCGATCGGCGCGAAGCTCATCTGCGCATCGCTTAGATTTTTTGAAATTTCGCTAAGCTGCTTAAAATCGCCGCTTACGATCGCTTCGGCGTAATTTACCTGCGCAGGCTGATTTAAAATTTTTTGCGCCAGCGGCAGCGATATTAGCAGCATACCGTCCTCTTTCTGCCCGTCATAGACGATGCCTTTTATCTTTACCTTGCTCGTTTCGTTTGAGCCGATCGGCGTGATCTCGATACTGTCGCCGAGCTTCGCGCCCAAAAGTTTGGCGAGATCCTGCCCGATGAGCGCGTTTTTATCGTCGAAATCCACGCCGATAAACGAGCCCTCTTTAAGATCCAAAAACGGCATAGTATCGCGCAGAGAGGAGAAATTTACTCCCATGATGATGCCTGAATTGACGCCTAAATTTGCGCTGCCGAAAAGGTATTTATTCGCGCTTTTCAGTGCGGGGATTTTAGCGAACTTCGCATCGAGCGCCGCTTCGTCCATATGGGAGTTTTCTAAATTCGCAGGGCTTACGATTAAATTTGCGCCGTAGCTGTTTAGCTCGCTGGCGACCTTTTTATCGATGTCGGCGTAGATATTTACGAACGCGGCGCAAACCGCGCTGCCTAGCATGATCGCGACGAAAATCACGAAGCTGCGGATGCCGCTGTTGATGATACTTTTAAAGATCGCGCCTCTAAAAAACGCTCCGTTATTTCCTACCATAAAGCACCTCCGCAGGCAGTAGCTTGATCACTCCGCGTAGCGGTAGAATCGAGCCGATAATGCAAATAAGAAGTCCAAAGACGATGCTAAGCGGAAAGACCATCAGCGACACGCCGATAAAGGAGCCAAAAATTTGATACGCGATCGCCCAGCTAAGCACGTAACCCACGACTGCGCCCACAAGTGAGCTTACTACGCAGATAACGAAAATTTCGGCGGCGAACTGGATATAGATCATAAAGTTGCTCGCTCCCAGCGCCTTAAGCAAGCCGATCTCCTTTTTGCGCTTGTAAATTTCGCTGCTTAGTAGGCTCGTGATGCAGATGCTTGAAATCAGCAGCGATAGGATGCTTACGACACCCATTAAATTTTGAATTTTTTTCGTAATGCCGCTTTGAGCTTCGCTGACGCTAAGCACCGCCTTAGCGCTTGCGTTTGGATACTCCTCGGTGATCTGATATGCGATGGAGCTAACGTATGCTGAGCAATACCAGGTGTCGTATTCTGTGGCGTCTAGGTTATCGAGGCTTCTTCTTGCCTTTACGGACAGATCGTCTTCGGGGATCGTCATGGCGCTAACTTCTGCCTTGGCGATGAGACCCTCTTTGTGCGTTAGCTTTTGCACTAGCGATAAATTTGCTATCAGCTTTTTGGCTTCATCCTCCGCGCCGTGCAAAATCCCAACGACTTTAACCTCATAATCTCCAAGCTTAACCGTATCGCCGATCTTAAGCCCAAGGCCGTCGCCTGCAAGCACCTCATTCTCGGCGCCGTCCTTTACCCACTGCCCCTCTACGCTCCAAAACGGATAGAGCGAGCGCACGCCCGATCTGAAATCAGGCTCGTCGCTAACGCCCACGTCCTTTTCAAAGTAGGTTCCCACAACGTCGTAATTTCCCACGTGTGTAGTTAAAAAGGGCGCAAAGGCGGTGATATTGTTGCGCCAAAAAATTTCTTTGATCTTATGCAGCTCACTCTCTTTTAAGAAATCATCGTTTTTAAGCGGAGAATATTCGCGCCCACCGATCTCGATACTTAGGCTTTGCGAGCGCGGTAGCACGACGATATTAGATCCGTAGCTGCGCAGCTCCTTAGCGACCTCATCGCCGATTTTTAGCGTGATATTTAGCATGCAAGCGATCAGCGAGACCGATAAAAATATGGTCAAAAACGCTAAAATTTTGCTATCCCTGGAGTTTAAAATGGAGGATTTGATTATGCGTAAAAACATTATTTAAGCTCCTTTAGCGTGCCGTTTTCATCTACATATCGCTCGGGGTGCGCGGTGAAGGCGTTTGCATTCGCTTCGCTTTCAAAAAAGTAGGTGCGTCCGTAGTAAAGATAGCTAAATTTAGAAGTGTTTAAAATTTCTTTTCTACTGACCGGATCGATCACCTTTTTATCCACGATCTCCGAGAAATAGGACGCGCCATCTTCGATCGTCTTAAGCGCAATGACGATATTTTGCCCCTCTAGCTTATAATCCAGCGGGATCGGATTGCAGCCGCCCAGCTTGCCGACGCTCGGCAAAAATATACGCACGTTGCAAGCGATGCAGATGAGCTCGTCGCCTTTTTTAATGTAGCCCATATCGCCGCAGATCGAGCACGCGTCAAAAACCGCGACCGGGGCAAATTTGTCCGTGAAGCGGTTTAGTAGAAAAAACCTGACCTTGTGCCCGTCGTCGGTGACGTAGGCAAAGCGGTGCAGTTTGCCGTCCTTTACGATGTTTGCATCAATTATGAATTCCGCACCTTGCGGCTCGATGATCTTAGGCTCATCGATCGTAGGCGGTTTTGAGGCGACCAAGATATAATAAAGCCCCAAAAAGCTGATTAAAATCCCAAGCGATAAGATCAGGTTAAAATCTCTAAAAATGGCGAATCTGCCCGCTTTAACCTCTCTAAATTTTATAATGTCCGCTTCGCGAGGCACTCGACTTGGCGCACGAAATGCCGTAAGTAGCGCAATTAGCGTAGCTATAAGGCAAAGAGCTAGCGTCAGATAGGAGTTGTTGTAGTGGATGATTTTAGCGATGACGCTTAGAAACTCGGATGAGCCGATCGCGTTTGAAAGCCCTTCAAAACCCTTCGCGGCTAGAGCTTTGGGCGCGTCTGCCTGGCGCAGATCAAGACCCAAAAAGCCGATTTTAGCAATAAAGGCAAACGCCCATGCAAGAGCGAATGACGCTAGCTTTGCGCCTCTGCTCGCGCGCGCTAGAGCTGAGCGATAAATAAAATAGAATAAAATGAGCGCCAGCGCACCTAAAACAGCCATAAAGAGGTTGGTTAGGCTGAAGCTGTCAAGCAGCTCGCCGGAGAAAATTTTAAAATTCATCCCTATGAAGCGGTATTCAAATCCATACGCGCAGCCAAGAGCAAAAATAACTATAGCGGTAAGATAGAAGCGCTTAAGCTTAAGCGCAAACAGCAGCGCCAGCAGCGCTAAAAGTGCGAGCGCATCAAATACGATCTTGCCTGCATCAGCGTTTGCCGAGCGCGCAAATGCGCTAAAGCACAGCGCCCCAAATGTAGCCCCCAAAAGCGCGGGCAAAAACGATGCGCTGATAAAGCGCCTGCCGCCCAGATACGCGCTTAAAAACGCGAGCGGAAACAGAGCCAAGCTAACGTGATAAAAAAATATCGTCATTAAAAATCCTCATCGAGCCTAATGCGCGTAAATCGCCTATAATTGCTTAAATTTTAAAATTTTAAAACCTACGCCATTTTGTAAATTTTAAAATTTCAAATCAGCCCGCAAAAAGTTCGCAGCAATAGAGCCGCCCGCAAAGAGAAATTTCGCCTCGCTATTGCTTTGGTTTTGTCTCACCCTCGCGACGTGCTAAATTTTAAAATTTTGCCGCAACTAAAAGATTCGTAAGCTTAAACGCATTAAAGCAAAAACGATGCGCTTTGGCTGCGGCGTAATGGCAAATTTAAACGGGCTAAAGTAACTGCCTTAAATTTAAAGCGTGCGGCTAAACCCAATACCGCTAGAGCTCCGCCAAAACGGACTCGGCGGAGCCATCTATGATTACTCTTTAGGAGCGCCTGTGTATTGGAAGGTGTATTTAACCGAGAACGGCTCCCACCATTTGCCTACGCCGGTCGCTTTGTCTGCGTGGCGGCCAAATCCGTTGGCGCTTGGATTTTCGATGTTATAGGTTAGCTCGTAGTTGCCTACACCGTTTACCATCTTGATATTAGCACCGTAGTGAGGGCCGTCGCTAGCTACCATCGGCATGAAATTTCCCTTTTGAATCTTACCTGTGTCTAGGTTTTTAAGCACGTAAGCGATCTTTAGGTAAGGGATCCACTCGCCCTCGCCAAATCCGTTTGCGTTGCCTTTGATAGCGTGGATATCCGCCTCAAGGTGGATGTCCGCCTTGCTAGGAGCTAGATCGATGCCTTTAGGCTCCATATCGATAGGCTGAAGATACACAGCAGCGATCTCCATTCCATTTTGCTCAATCGGCTCGCCGATCGGATGCTCTCCTGCCATTGCTATAACAGAGGCTAAGCTTAGCGCCAACATACCTGAAAAAATCTTTTTCATCTTTTCTCTCCTTATTAAGATTTGTTTTTTTGCTTATTTTTTAAGATCAAAATTCCTGCGATTAGAAGCACGATCATCACCGCTTGCGGCACTAGGCTCTGGACATAAGGATAAAATCCGATCCACGTAATCGTAGGAAGCCCGTCTATCACCGTAGGCACGAATACCTTGCCCTCGACTAGCTCCATCACGCCCTTACCCACAAATACGACGGACATATAAAAGATAATGACTGACGTAGCGATGAAAAATGGCTTGATAGCGATTTTAAGCGAGAATTCTTTGATGACGATATAAACTATGATAAGAGCCGCCAGACCCGCTACGAAGCCTGCTGCTACCATGCTGGTAGCTGCCGGACTTTTGGCATCGAAAAGTAGTGCCAGATAAAATAGTACCGTCTCTGCGCCCTCGCGATAAACCGCTAAAAACACCGTCCACCAAAGCATCTTGCTATCGCCCGAGCTTAGGCTGTTTGAAATTTGACCTTGGATATAGGCGCTCCACTTTTTGGAGCTTGCATTTGAAAGAAGCCAAAAGCCCACGTAAAATAGCAGAACTACGGCGATTAACATCACCGCGCCCTCCATCACTTCGCGCGTTTGTCCTGCATTTTCACTACCGAAGATATAATTCAGCCCGTAAGCCGTAGCGATACTTAGCACAACCGCGACGCCAAGAGCGCTGTAAACGATATTTAGGTGCTTTGAGTTGCCGGATTTTATAAGTAGGGCGATGACTGCGGCTACGATGATGAGCGCTTCAAATCCTTCACGCAAGATAATGATAAACGCGTATAAGAATAGATCCCAGTTGCTTGATTTCTTCGTTAGCTCTATACTTTGGGTAAGCTGATCAAATAGCTTATTTTGCGCCGCTACGATCTGCTCTTTGGAAGCGCCCGCGCGCATAAGAGCCGAAATTTTATTAAAACTTGCTTCTGTATCTAGCTTAAGCTGAGTATTTTTAGCACCGACGATATTTTCCATACCGCTCTCTTCGTATTCATCAAAGTAGATATTGCCGCTTTCGTCGATCGCATCATCAACCTTGCCACTCTCGTAGAGCTGCAAAACCTTAGCCATTTTGTCTTTGATATTTTGCACAATCGGCGTAAAATCCTTGCCCTCATCCTCGCTAGTATCGCTTTGTGCTAACGCAGTCTGCGGTGCTATGGAGTAGCTTTCTTGCGGCAAATCATTTACGGCTTTTAATGCTAGATTATCTAGGGCGTTTATCGCTTCGTCAAATTTTGATTTGTCCGTATCCGCATCCTCGCGTAATAGATTTCCGATGATCTGCTGGATTGATTGATCGGTCTGAGATGAGACATATTTTCGTACCGCCTCTTCTAGGTGTTCGTTGCGGTAGATATCAAATTTAGCGCGATTTAGCGCAGCTTTTAGCGCAGCAGTGTCTTTCTTATCAAACGCAGCTTTAGCGTTATCCAGCTCAGTCTTAAATTCCGTATAGACGCTCATCCACGGCGAAGTTGTACCGGATGCTGCGGAATTCCCGCCTGAGGCTGGCGCAGAAGTGCTGCCATCGCCTCCGTCTTGATACTCGGCTACGAGACGATGACCAGATTCAATCACAGGCAGAACCTCGTCAATCTCGCGATTTAGATTATCGATCATTGCTTGGATCTCATTTAGAGGCTTTTCAGCTTTGATCGCTTTACGGATATCACCGAATTGCTTCTCCATATCGTAGGATTTTTTCTGACTTAAATTTATGCGAATGCCGGCTTCTAAATTTTCAAAATGCCCGAAATACGCCTCTTGGGTTATCTTTCTGGCCTCCGAGTTATTGCCGTCTACATAAAATTTAACCGCCTGGGCAAATTTTTCTTTAATCGCCGCCGCTTCGGCGCGATAATCGGTCTGCGCCAGCAACATGCAAAATGGAAAAATAAGAGCCAAAATCGCAAATTTAAAAAATTTCATCTGAACCTTCTTAAGTTAAATTTATACATTAAATTTCAAAATTAAGTAGCAATTATATGTAGAAAAATCTTAAAAAGTAATAAAAAAAGCGGTTATCATAAAGCACGAAAGCGGCTAAATTCTCAATTGCAAGAGCTTTTTGATAGATGGAATTTAATAGAATTTAGGATATGGCGGAATTTTAAATGGCAGTCGGATTTTACTCCGACTGCTAAAATTTTAATGAAGTTTCGACCAAATTTTGCTTTTCCAAAGACCTGCAAAAACAGAAAGGATCAAGAAATAGATCATAATATTTATGGTTGTAGCTTCACGCTCAGCTTTTTTGCTGTCGCCTACGTCAGCCAGATACTCCACGACCTTGGCTTCAGCGTTTTCGTTCAAGCCTACGCGCGGCATCGAAGTGCCTGGAAGCTTCTTTTGCGTATCATTGATAAACTCGTGTAGATAGTTGGCGCCCTTGGAACGGATCATCATCGAAAGATCAGGAGGCGTCGAGCCCATATACGCAGCCAAGCTAGCCTTATCGCTGGATGCAAAGAGCTTATCATATTTGACGTCGTGGCATCTTAGACAAGCATCCTCAAAAACCGCCTTGCTTAAAAGGAATTTTTTCTGCGCTTCATTTAGTTCGGTGCCTTGCTTGATGCCGCTAGCAGCAGCCTCAGAGGCGATTAGCTTATCCTCGCTAGGAGTGAGCGATTTTAGATAGGCTACGATATCAGCGATCTCTTGATTTAGATCACCGCCTGCACCGAAAAACCCGGGCATCGGAAAAGGCTTTTCATCGCCAAATTTCTGATCTAGCTTAAGAGCCATGATCGGATCTTTGATGAGTGCAGCTAAGAATTTATCGGTGTATAGATAGCCTGCGCTACTAAGATCCGGAGGATTGACGCCGTATGCGGCACTAGCGCTTGCCGCGTCCATAGGAGCGGGGATATTTGCACTTTTTACTCCATGACATGCGGTGCAGCCTGCATTTGTAAAGGTCTCGGCGCCGCGCACGGCATCGCCTTTGCTAAGATCTATTTTATTTATCTCATCCCAAAAAAGCACGGTTTTGTCTTGTTGCTCTTTCGCGCTGGCAAGGGCTTTTTTAGAATTTTTTATCATCGTCTCATCTCCGCCCTTTTCTGCTGCGGCCAAAGCGCTTTCTGCTGCGGCTACGTTATGCGCGGCTAAAGCCGTATCGCCTGCTGCAAAGTCATAATTTACCGGATCGGTGTGCGGACTAAGCTTAGTATGAGCATAAGGCTCGATAAACCAGTATAAAATTCCCACACAAAAAAGCACTAAGATTAGGGTTCTTATCTCTTTCATGGCTAGACCCTCTTTCTTTCTGCAATTGTAATTAGCGGAAGCACTACGACAAGCAATCCGATATAGATGATCGATAAGGCAAAGCCCCAGTATTTATTTTCAATACCAAGCTCCATGCCGTCTGCGGGAAGCTTGCCGAAAAGGCTAAGCAGAATCATGTCGATTACCAAAACCCAAAACCAAATGAAAAACGCTTTGTTTTTGTGCGCAGGCGCTACTACGCTGCTGCGATCAAATAACGGGATAAAAAACAGCGAAACTCCGGCAAATGCAAAGGCGATAAGCCCGATGTCGGCGGCCTTAAGCGGCCCTACGTCAAAGTAAAATCCGCGCAGAATTTCATACTCCCAGAGGAAGTACCACTCCGGATAGATATGCGTTGGGGTTTTGAGGCTGTTTGCAGGCTCGAAATTTATCGGATCCATCGCAAAATCGAAGTGAAAGCCGACCAGATAAAAGAAAAATATCATAAAGATACTGACGTAGAAAAAATCCTTCGCCAAAAAGCCTGGCCAAAATGGAATTACCTTGCTTTCGCTAGTTTTTCCTTCCAAATACTTCTCACCCTCGAGCTCAAAGTCAATCTCCTCGCCGTCTAGGTTATTTACATGCGGAAATCTAAGCGAATAAAAATGCACCGCCAGCACCGCAACCACCACAATAGGCAGCAAACAGACGTGAAGCATAAAAAATCGCGTCAGCGTCGGATCACTAACAGCATAATCGCCGCGAATCCATTCGACTATTGCATCGCCAACTACTGGAATTCCTCCAAAAAGATTAGTAATAACCATCGCTGCCCAGTAGCTCATCTGCCCCCAAGGAAGCATATATCCGCTGAAAGCCTCCGCCGAAAAGATGATGAAAAGCAGCATTCCGCTTACCCAAATCATCTCTCGCCCTTGCTTATACGAGCGGTAATAAATAGCTACTAAAGTATGAATGTATAAGATCAAAAATACGACTGATGCCGATACCGCGTGGATATGTCGCCATAGCCAGCCGTATTCGACCTCTTTCATAATCGTAAAATTTACGCTATCAAATGCAAGATTTACATCCGGCTTATAATACATCACGAGCATTAGTCCACTAACGAACAAAACTATAAATAGCGTCATCAAAATAACGCCCATCGCCCAAAGGAAGCTGATATTTTTAGGAATCCAATACTCGCTTACCATCACCTTGAAAAATTTCGTTACGGCGAGCCTTTGGTCGAACCAATCCCAAACTCCCGTAGCTTTTCTTATATGTGCCATCTGCGCCTCCTATGCTTTCTGCTTTAGGGCTTGGTATTCGGGGCCCTCTTCGCCTAAAACGAGTTTCGTTCCGTCGATTTTAAAGGGCGGTATATCCATAGGACGCGGCGGCGGACCGAATACGTTTACGCCGTTAGCATCGAAAATCCCACCATGACATGCACAGATGAATTGTTGCGTCGATGGCTTGTAGCTAGGAATACAGCCTAAATGGGTGCAAAGGCCGATGCAAAGCGTATATCTAGCATCTCCTACGACGACATCACGGGCATCGTTTTTAGGCATATCGGCGGTCTTTTTAAGCACGAAAATCGGCTTTTTGCGCCACTGCGTTTGATAAAGCTCGCCCTCTTTGATCGGACTTAAATCTACCGTAGTGACGCCAGCGGCGCGCACGCTAGGAAGTGGATCCCACGATTTCTTCATCCCCACGAGTGCGAAAACGCCACCCACAGCGGCAACCGCGCCGAAAGTAAGCCCGATAAAGCCTCGTCTATCCTGTTTTAGATCAGACATCTTTATCCTTTCAAATTAAGAAATTGACAAGCGTCAATTTTAGCCAAATAAAGATTAAATCAATATGATTATAAGCAGAAATTTAGCTTAACCTTGCAAGCTAAATTATATTTTAAGATAATTTTAATGCCTGGCGACGTTTTCGCAGTTTAAAATTTTATAAATTCAAATTCTATTATATTCTATCATGGCGCGGAATTTAAAATTTTAAAATTTCACTGCTCGGCTATGGTAGTGGCGGGGCGAATTTTGCACTAGCGCGCTAGCTGAAATTTTAAAATTCTAAATTACGTCGCACTTCCGTCGTATGAAAAAATTCCACTAGAAGTAAAATTTAAAACATTAAAATCCCATAGCGGTGCAAATTCCAAATCATTAAAATTTTACGACGTCTTAAAATTTCAAGCATCAAAAAATTCTGTCGCGATGCAAAATTTCAAAATTTAGCGCAATCGTGAGCCATAAAATTCTATAAAATTCTACGGGATCCTAAAGCCTAGCCAAAATTTAAAGATAAATTTCATAAATCCTTAAAGCTTCAGCAAGCTACGAAATCAGGGCGAAATTTCAAAATTATTATTCTGAAATTTGGGCCCCACCTATCTAAAGTCTAGCCGATTTGCCCGAGCGAAAATACGCCACGATCGCAAGAGCTACCATCGAAGCGACCATCACGTACGCCCAGCCAGGCACCGGAATGCGCTCGCCGCTAGCATATGAGTGCATTCCGCTTAGGTAGAAATTTACACCAAAATAGGTCATTATGACGCTAAAATACGCAAACATCGAGGCTATGGCAAAGGCGAACTGATTATTGAGCTTAGGCATAAACCTAAAATGCACTACCACCGCGTAGATGAAAATCGTAATGAGCGCCCAGGTCTCCTTCGGATCCCAGCCCCAGTAGCGCCCCCAGCTTTCGTTCGCCCACACGCCGCCTAGGAAGTTGCCCACCGTCAGCAGGCAAAGACCTAGGATCATCGACATTTCGTTGATATGCGTGGCTTCTGCGATATTGCGAGCGATCTCCGGGTTTTTCTTATCGAATAAAAACATCACGAGGGTAAAAATTCCAAGCAGCATGCAAAGCCCCAAAAATCCGTAGCTCGCGGTGATTACCGAGACGTGGATCGTAAGCCAGTGCGATTTTAGAACCGGCTGGAGATTGGTGATTTGCGGATCGATGTCACTAAGATGCGCCACCATCAGCGTTATGCCCGCCATTATTGATGTTAGCGCCAGCGAAATAGCGGATTTGCGCGAGAAAAAAATGCCGCTTAGCGACAGCGCCCACGCGATGTATATGAGCGATTCGTAGGAGTTACTCCACGGCGCGTGCCCCGAGACGTAGCCGCGCAGCGCAAGACCCGCGGTATGCGCGATAAAAGCGACGATATTTACGACGTAAACTAGCTTAAACGCGCCGTCTAAGCGAAGAGCGGGCTTCATCATCCGCAAAAAGATAAAGATCAGAAGCAAAAATCCCGAGATGGTGTAGATCGGAAAGAGGCGAGAAAAAATTTTAGCCTTATTAAATAAAATTTCATATTTTATTGCGCTTTCGCTAGGCATTAGGTTTGCGCCGTTTTGTGCTTGGTATTTTTTAAGATATTGCAGCATCTTTTCCGCGCCACTCCAATCCCCGCTTTCTTGGGCATAGACCACGGACGAAACGAATATTCCCATCATCTTTTTAACTTCAGCAGATTCGTTTTGATCCAGTGCATCGCCTAGATATAGCGGCGAAAGCCACTCGTTATTTTTAGCGTTCTTAACCGGAATAATTCTAAAATAATCCCCCATAAACGCCGAGTAAAAGACGTTTACGCGCTCATTTACCTTGATGATCTCTTTATCTAGCACACCGCGATTGCCCAAAGGCTTGCGGTTGATCTCCTCGACCATTTTATCGAGCTTGTAGTAGCTCTCGCCGCCTTTAAATTCAAAAAAATCCATCATACTGGCGTGGCTTTGCTTCTCATCCATACCTAGAATTTTTTTAAGCTCCGGCTCGCTAACCTTGATAATCGGCGCACGCCTCCAGTAGCTTTGATTTAGCATAAACGAAAGCGCAGCGGCGTTGTGGTTTAAAATTTCGCCATTTGGCGCCTTGTAGTCGTCGGCGCGGTAAATTTTATTTAAAAGCTCCCTAGAAACGGTATCAAAAGGCTCCATTCGCCCATCAAATCCCTGAATTACGAGGCTTGCTAAATCCTCACTAAATTTAGGATCAAATTTCGGCACGGCTAGCTCGCCTCCCATAGTAGAAAAATTATGCGGTGGGATGGAGTCTTGTTCCGCTGCAGATTCTTGCGAAGCGGAGCTCTGCTTGGAATTTTCGGCGGCGGAATTTTGCGCGGAATTTTGCGAAGTAGAATTTTGCACGCTAGCCGGGCTTTGCGACGCTGGATTTTCTGTAGCTGTATTTGAGGCGGAACTTTGCGAAGTAGAATTTTGAATCGTAGAGTTTTGTTCGGCATTTGCTGCGCTAGGATACAATGCAGCCAAACTCAAAGCCAACGCGCCTACTAATGCCAATGCTGCGCCTTTAGTACCGCGTCGCGATTTTTTGGCGCGTTTTGATGCAGAGCTTTCTGCGGAGCTTACGGGCACCGAGCTAGACGCGGAATTTTTAGAATTTACATCTTTTTCTCGAGCAAGATGCGTATTTTCGCTGATTAAGCGCGAGAGCTTGAAAAAGCGCGAGCCCCGATTAAAAAAGTTAAAAAACATCCCTACGCAAAGCAAAAAATAGCCGATGTAAGTTGGAACTTTGCCGGGGTCTTTATTGACCGAAAGCACGGTACCACGCTCATCCGTGTCGTATGAACTTTGGAAAAATCGGTATCCGCCGTAATCGAGCACGTGATTCATAAAAATATCATAATCAAAGCTCGTATTGCCGTCTTTTAACGTGATTTCGCTTTTATATCCGGAGGGCGAATTGGTGCCTGGATAGCGATCCATCACAAAGTCGCGAAGCGCGATTTTAAAAGGCAAATGAAGCATCTTTGGCGCCAAGGCTACGATGAAATTCTTATCACCCACCTTGTAGCTAGCACCATGCGAATCCCTAGGCACGTAGATTTCGCGACTCTGCCCTGCAAAGCTTAGCGTAGCTACTACGCCGGGCTCACCCGGTAAATTCGCATCGACCGGGACGAATTTCTCGACCGCTGAGCTAAGCAGGCTAACAGGGGCAAAATTTATCCCATCGAAGCTGTAAAGCAAGAGATTGCCTAGCGGATTATCCTCGTTTTTCTTAAGCGGCGCAGTGCTCATATCAGCCATTTTAGTGGCGTTTATATCAAGACTTGAGTTTAGATAGAATTTGCCGTCTTTGGATTTTATATAGATGAAATTCTTACTTTTAGGCTCTGCATTAAAAGTAATACTAAGCTCGCCTATATCCATGCTTTCGCCTGATTGCAAGGAGACATTTTGGCTGCCGACATTGTTTGAAAATAATAGCTCCACGCGCGCAGGAGCCTGTCCGGTCGGATCTTGCACCCATTTTAGCTCGCCGTGTTCTATTAGCTCTTTAAATTTTAAATTTGCGATCCTGCCCTCTACGTCTAGATTGAGATCGAAGTTCATCCGTCCTGCGCCGTTTAAAAATTTGCTCTCGTCAGCAGATATAAACTCGCCGTCACTGCCTAAAGTAAGAAGCTGAACGACCTCGTCTTTAGTCGTTACGATCGAGCTCTCGCCGCCCTCTCTTATATGGATATTGCCCTCAAAGCCGAAATATCTCGTCAAAATCGCTCCAGCAAGCATAAACAAAAAGCTTGCGTGAAAGATTAGCGCGGGCAGCGTGCGAAGCTTAATCATGCGGTAGCGATAAATATTGTAGGTTAAATTTATTCCCAAAAACACCATCAGCGCGCCAAACCACGCAGTAGAATAAACCATCGCCCAAGCTACTTCCGTGCCGTAAGCGGTCTCTACAAAAGTAGCGATTGCACAGGCTAGCGCCAAAATAAGTAGCATCACTGACGCGCACTCCATACTAAAAAATGTCTTCATTGATTTCCTTTAGATTTACGAGGGTTTTCAAAATCGCGAGATTTTAGCAAAAATTGCTTAATTTTTCATTTTACGACTTGCAAGCGCACGCCTACTAGCGTAGCTCAAATATGCATTAAGATGCTCTGGCAAAGCGATCAAATTCTCTTCTTAGGCATTCGCTTAGGAATTTAACGGCGCGGATAAATTTTGTAAAATGCTGCAGAATTTGGCAAAATTCTATGTAAATTTCATGCGCCATCTCATAGCGTAATTTCTAATTTAGAATTCCGCTACGATAAAATTTTATCTTTGCGGAATTCCTTATTATTATTTTTTGCCTTGGGTATATGCGAGCTCGCACACGTCGCCCACGGCTTGGTGGCACGGGATCGCTGAGATCGAGTTATTAGGCGAGCCATCGATCACTTTGTCTGAATAAACCAAATAGATTAGCGAGCCCTGCACCGCGTCGTAAAGCCTAACTACATGGGTCTTTTTGAAGATCAACGAGCTGCGTTTTTCAAAAATATCCTCTTTTTTCAGCTCCTCTTTAATGATGATTTTAGGCGCTGTCTGCACGCACGACACAGAGGCTTCGGAGCGGTCCTCCTCCACGCCGATGATCTCTTTGGCGCCGCCTTTTTTGGCATAAGAGACGTAGCAGGTCACTCCATCAACCTTAGGATCTTTAACCGCGATGACTTCGATGCGATCGTCTTTGCCAAAAATTCTAAACGAAGTATTTACGCTACCTACGAGCTCGTAATCGCCCGCGCAAGCAAAAGCCGCTAAAATCGCTACTAGAATAAATTTTTTCATAACCATCCTTTGGAATTTTAGCGGCGATTTTATCATTTATAATATAAATATTAAGCAAGTTTTTATAAAATACCGCGATTTAAATTTAAAGGAATTTTATGATCGAAGATATCTTTAGAGAATACGATATTCGCGGTATCGTGGGCGAGGAGCTAAACGAGCGCAGCGTAAAGGCGATCGGCTTCGCGCTTGGCAAACATATCGCAAATCTCGGGCTTGAGCGAGTTAGCGTAGGATACGATGCCCGTCTTAGCGCGGATGAGCTTTTTGGCTATTTCGTAAGCGGGCTAAATTTCGCCGGGTTGCGGGTTTATAATATCGGCTTGCTGCCGACGCCGGTGGGCTATTTTAGCGTATTTACGCATAAATTTGACGCAAACGTAATGATTACCGGCTCGCACAATCCCAAAAATTACAACGGCTTTAAAATAACGATCGGCACGGATAGCTTCTTTGGCTCGGATTTGAAACGTCTGGGTGCGCAGGTGCAGGAGCTGATCGGTTCAAATTTTGAAATTCCAACCGATACAAGCACCCAGAGGTACGACATTTTAAGCGAGTATCTAGCATATTTTGAGAAGGAATTTGCGGCTCTTAAGGGCTTTGCCGCGCCTTTTATCATTGACTGCGCAAACGGCGCGGCAGGCGTTACCGCTACTAAAATCGTCGAAAGGCTAGAGCTAAACGCTAAAGTTTTATTCCCGCAGCCAGACGGCAACTTTCCAAACCACCACCCAGACCCCAGCGAAGAGAAAAATTTAGCAGATCTCAAAGCTGCGATGAAGCAAGATGGCGTGAGCTTGGGCTTCGGCTTTGACGGAGACGCCGATAGGATCGCCGTGCTAACTCCGCGCCGCAATATCAAAGGCGACGAGCTAGCCTGCCTGCTTGCCTTAAATATGCACCATCCGCGCATCCTAGGCGAAGTCAAATGCTCGCAGGCGATGTACGATACCATCGATAAGATCGGCAAAAGCTTCATGGGCAAGACCGGCCACAGCAATATCAAAAAGGCGATGAAGGAGCTAGGCATCGACCTTGCCGCGGAGGTTAGCGGGCATATCTATTTTAAGGAGCGATATTTCGGCTTTGATGACGGCGTATATGCGATGATGCGCGTGCTTGAGCTCGTAGCTAAAGGATATGATTTAGACGCCGAACTAGACAAGCTACCGCGGGTTTTTAGCACCGACGAGATTAAATTTAATACGAGCGAGGAGGCGAAATTTAAGATTATCGAGGCTCTTAAAGCTCAAATCCACGCAGGTATTGCGGAGTTACCGCCCATCCGCGATATTATCGAGATCGACGGCATCAGAGTGCGGTTTGATAACGGCTGGGCACTCGTACGGGCAAGCAACACCACGCCCGTGATCGTAACCCGCTTCGAGGCCAGCAGCCCTGAGTTTCGCGACGAAATGCAGCGCGTATTTTTAGGTAAACTAGAAAATTTAAAGGATCAGAGATGAACGAATCTGAAAAGCAAGAGGTTGAAAAAAATATAAAAGAGCTTTTGGCTGCGAGAGCAGAATTTTTTAAATTCTTAGATGAGCGCGTGCCAAAAATCGCGGGTACCGACGTGTTTGATTTCGAGCGCGCAGGCGCGGCGAGCCTGAAGGAAGTTTATGCGAAATTCTACGGCTACGACTACGCTGCGCGCAAGCTACTGCCATATTTATACCGCACTTATGGGCTAAATTTCGATGTCTGAAATTATCTTAGATCGCGCCGCTTATGCGCACAATCTAGCGCAAATCGCCGCCAAAGTAGGTGGAGCAGAGCGAGTATTTTTAGTAGCCAAGGATAATTCATACGG
Source organism: uncultured Campylobacter sp. (assembly GCF_937921625.1). Classification (GTDB taxonomy): domain Bacteria; phylum Campylobacterota; class Campylobacteria; order Campylobacterales; family Campylobacteraceae; genus Campylobacter_B. Next base: position 20,872 of record NZ_CAKZTI010000042.1, read on the forward strand.
TCATGGCTGCAGGATTTGCTGCGAGGAAGCGGCAAAGCTAGGCTTCGTACGCGCCGTAACGCGAAGTGCTGCGGAAGCTGCGCAGATAGCGGATTTATTTGATGAAATTTTAGTGCTTTCGCACATTCCGCGCGGGGACGAGGACGAGCGGTTTTGCTACGCGGTAAATGATCTGAGCTACTTCTCGCGTCTTAAACGAGGGCTTAAAATTTATATCGCTGCAGATACTGCTATGCACAGAAACGGCATCGGTGCGAGCGAGTTAGATGAGGCGCTTAAGCTATGCAAGGCGGGCGGATTTAAGCTTCGTGGCTTTTTCACACACTTTCGCGCAAGCGACGAGCTAAGTGGAGATTTTTTCGCGCAGAGGCAAAATTTTATAGAATTTAAGCGCCTTGCGAGGCAAAAAGCCGCCGCCGCGGGCTTTGAAAATTTAAAATTTCATTCGAGCAATTCTGCAGCTATCGAGCGAAGTGCGGGTTTTGAGGACGAATACGTGCGCGTAGGCATGGCGCAGTTCGGCTATCCGCAATTTGACGAGAGCCTAAATTTACGCCCCGTGCTAAAGCTCTATGCCGATCTGATCAGCTCGCGCGTGTTAAAGAAAGGCGAGCGCGTGGGCTACGGCGCGAAATTTGAAGCGCCGCGCGATATGAGGATCGGCACCTACGATTTAGGCTATGCCGACGGGCTATTTCGCTACGACGGCGAGGACGAGCTAGCGCTTGCAAGCGGGCAAAGAATGCTCGGAAAAATGTCGATGGATAGCTTCTGCGCGGAATTCGGCGGCGAGCGCATCTGCGTGCTGAATGACGCGCGAACCTGGGCAAAACACTTTGGCACGATCGAATATGAAATTTTAGTCAAATTAAATTCCAACATCCCAAGGAGATTTCAATGAAAGAGCTGCAAGGAGAAAATAACGAGCGTATAGGTTACGACGATAAAGGCTTATCTGCGCGAGGCGAGAGCTTTGGCGGAGGAGAGTATCCGCACCAAAAAGGAGGGCTTCATATCTTAATCAAAGCTCTAATCGTCTTAGTGATTGCGGCGATTGCGTTTGCGATATTTGCAGTGCCCGTTTACAATAAACTCATAAGCAAAGATGAAGAAGTTAAGGCCGCGTGGAGCCAGGTACAAAACCAATATCAGCGCCGCGCCGATTTGATTCCAAATTTCGTAGAAACCGTCAAGGGCTACGCTAGCCATGAAAAAGATACCTTAGAAGGCGTTATAAATGCCCGCGCTAAGGCAACCGCTGTCAATATCAATGCAGAAAGTTTAGCGCAAGATCCGGAAGCGTTTGCGAAATTTAACGGCGCCCAAGGTGAGCTTAGCTCGGCCCTATCGCGCTTAATGCTGGTAGTCGAGCGCTACCCGGATCTTAAGGCAAATCAAAATTTCGCCGAGCTGCAAAATCAGCTCGAAGGCACGGAAAACCGTATCGCCGTAGCGCGCAAGGATTACATCGCCTCGGTGCAGGAATACAACAAACTAATTAGAACCTTCCCTACAAATATCATCGCGCGCATCGTAGGACTAGGCGGCGCCAAACCTAGCTTTAGCGCTGATAGCTCAAGCCAAAAAGCCCCTAGCGTCTCGTTTAAATAACGCTAAAGGCGGCAAATGCTAAGCGAGCAGTGCAAGCAAAAAATCCACGAGCTAATCACGAAAGCCGAAGCCGCAAGCGGTGCGCAGATCGTCTGCGTGGTCGCGCGCGAAGCAAGCGAGGACTGCGAAGCTAGCTATAGCGCGGCGGCAGTGACGGCGTTTGCGATCGGCATCGTTATGTGCTTCGTGCCGCAAATAAGTAAAGCTGAGCTACTGCAGATCGTAGCGCTTAGCTTTATTGCGATTAAAGCTCTGCTAGCTAAATGCCCCACGCTTTTAACTATAATCACGCCTAAATCTCGCAGACTTCGGCTCTCGGGCGAGTTTGCGATGCAAAAATTTTACGAGCGCTACGGCAGCGTAAAAGAAGCGATAATGTTTTGCGTCTGCGTCCGCGAGCGCTGCGCTCATATCATCTGCGGCGCGCAAGCGGCGGAGTTTATCTCTAAGGTTGAGTTTGAACGTATCACGACAGAATTTAACCCCGGCACGCAAGGTCTTGAGCCTGCTGTTTTAAAGGCGATGGACGCGCTGTGCGAGCTAGCCATGCGAGTGCCTAAAGATAGCGAAAATAACGATATAGAAGAGACCTTGGTGGAGCTGCAATGAGAGTGGCTTGGAGATTTGCTTTTGCCATAATGGCGCTATTTGTAATAAGCGTCGCCGCACCTAGCGAGTATCTAGCCCATCCAAACGGCACCGCCGTAATTGATGAGGCTGGCATTTTACGCCCAGCCGCGCGAGAGAGTCTGAATGAAATTTTAACGACTTTCGATAAAAATTCCACAAACCAGATCATGCTCGTAAGCCTAAAATCGCTCGGAGACTACTCTATCGAGGAAATCGGCGTAGAGCAGGCGCGCGCTCTTGGTATCGGGCAAAAAGGGCGCGACAACGGCGTACTGCTGCTCGTCGCTCCGCACGAGCATAAAGTGCGTATCGAGGTCGGATACGGGCTAGAGGGCGTGCTAACTGATATGCGCGCAAAGCGTATCATCAACAATAAAATTCTACCCTATTTTAGGCAGGGAGATTATGAAAGTGGCGTCATTAGCGGGATTTCGGCGATCATCAGCACGATCGAAGGCGGCGATATAAAATTTGATCCCCTTAACGCCAACGCGCAGCAGGATCCGAGCAACAAGGACTTTGCGATCTTCATGGTGCTTTTTGCAGTCTTGCTTTTTGCGATACTGAGCCGCCGCGTGACGCGCCTCAGAAGAAGCGACGAGGATATAATCTCGAGTGCAGACATCATAAGCGAAATTGCGCGCTCATCGCGCATGAGAGGCGGCTCATCCGGAGATTTTGGCGAATTTAAAGGAAGTGGCGGTTTTAGCGGAGGCGGTTTCAGTGGGGGCGGCGGAAGCTTCGGCGGAGGCGGTGCTAGCGGAAGCTGGTAGTTACGGAATTTTATCAAAATTCCAAATCGTAGAATTTTGTATAAATTTTAAAATTTCAGAATTTCTAAATTCGGCTGCTGGTATAAAAAAACAACATGAGCGGCTTGTCGTTGCCCTCAATCTTTAGTGTGCGCTCGGAGGGGTCGAACTTGGAGGCGAGCGAGGCGCCGTCGCTGCTTAGATGGTGCTTCCATCCGTCGCAGCCTGCAAGTAGCAGCGCGAACACGGCGGCAGCAACTTTTAAATTTAAAAATTTCATAATTTAAAATCCGTCCTTAAATCTGCTTTTAAAACTGCTAAATTCGTTTTTAAATTTGCGTTTGAAATTTTAAAATTCACGGCGCGATTCCTATTGGAGTTTATATCATAATCTGCGTTAGAAATTATGTCGCGATCTGCACTAGGGCGTATGTCGTAGTAAGTCATACTTTGGTTTATGCCGTGACCCTTGACGAGATTTATGTCATAATCCGCACTAGAATTTATATCGTGGCATATATTTAAATTTAAGTCTCGATCTGCGTTAAAGTTTATGCTTTGGCATGTGCTGCAACAATATGTTTAAGGCGTATGTTGCGATCCGTGTCGTAATTCGCGCTAAAGTCTATGTAACGATTTGCCTCGCAATTTGTACTCGTAGCGTTTTGGTTTTTAAAATTTTGATTTTTTAAATTTTTACCCACTCCGCTCGGTTTTGCGACGGCGCTTGATCTTTCGAGACAAACAGCTTCGGCGGGACGTGCGCAACAAAGAGCCGCTCCCGTTCGCGCGAGCTTTGTGCGAACCCAAAAAAAGCGCGGGCGGGCGGTGAAATTTTTAAATTTTAACGTAGCTTCATTTTTCATCATGTGAGCTAAATTTTACGCACCGGAATTCTGCACACCCGAATTTTCGATATCGGAATTTTTGCCATTAGAATTTTCGCCAATTAAATTTATTTTTTGGAGAATTTTAAATCCAAATTACGCGCCCTATTATTTCATCACGTCATCACGAGTTATTTACGTAAAATTTCACCTATTAAAAATTTGGACGAAAATTCCACCTGCGAAATCTCGATAAAATTTTGCCATTAAATTACGAAACGAAATTCTACCTCGCAATTCCGCCGCTATTTCTTGGCGATTTTATAGTAG
>NZ_CAKZTI010000043.1 GCF_937921625.1 uncultured Campylobacter sp.
ACCCACCACTACCACACCCGTACCGAATGGACAGGCAACCTCGGCGTAGGCACAGCGCACTACACCGCCTACAGCCGCGACCATATCCATCGCGCCCCCGGCAAAGCGGACATCCCCGGTTCCGCCGACCCCGCCTACCGTGGTGACCCCGCCCGCTGGAACCCCGAAGAACTGCTGCTCGCCGCCGCCTCCGCCTGCCACAAACTCTGGTACCTGCACCACTGCGCCGACCACGGCATCACCGTCCTCGCCTACCGCGACGACGCCGAAGCCGAAATGAACGAAGCTGCAGGCCGCATGACCGCCATCCGCCTCAAACCGCGCGTTACCATCAGCGCTGCGTCCGACCCGGCACTTGCCCTCGCCCTGCACCATGACGCCCACCGCGATTGCTACATCGCCAACACATTGAACTGCCCCGTCACCATCGACGCCCACATCGAACAAGCATGACCCGCCGCCTCCTCCCCCTCCTCTTGACCCTCGCCCTGCCGCAACCGACAGATGACGGCAACGCAAACTAAGGATTTTTATGCTGCTTGATCTACTCAATCACCGCCGCGCGGTACGCCATTTCGACGCGGACAAACCGCTGGACAGCACCACCGTCCGCCACTGCCTCAAACAAGCGCAGCTCGCGCCCAGCAGTTCCAATCTGCAACTCTACGAGTTCTATCACATTACCGGAAAAGCGACGCTTGAAGCCCTTTCCACCGCCTGCCTCAGCCAGCAGGCGGCAACAACCGCGACGCAAATGGTGGTTTTCGTCTGCCGTCAGGATTTATACCGCCAGCGCACTCAGGCGATGTTTGCACTGGAAAGCGAAAATCTGCGCCGCTACAGCCCGCCGGACAAACTGGAAAAACGGCTGAAAGCCAACGCCGGCTACTACGGCAAGTTCCTGCCATTTCTCTACGCGCGCGGCTTCGGCCTGCTGGGACCGCTGCGCAAAGTACTATTCGGCACGGTGGCACTCTTCCGCCCGATGTACCGCGATTGCAGCGGGGCGGATATGCGCGTGGTTGTCCACAAAAGCTGTGGTCTCGCCGCGCAGACATTCATGCTGGCAATGAGCGAGGCAGGCTACGACACCTGCCCGCTGGAAGGGCTGGACAGCGGCCGTGTTAAGAAAATCCTTGGCCTGACGCGTGGCGCAGAAATCAACATGATCGTCGCCTGCGGTATCCGCAAGGAAGGACACGGCATCTGGGGCGACCGCCAACGTCTGCCGTTTGCCGAGGTGTACCGCGAACGCACCGACTGAGGCCGCTTGACATTGCCCGGGCAGCCGCTATGATGCCGCCCGCGTTGCCCGGATGGCGAAATTGGTAGACGCAAGGGACTTAAAATCCCTCGGTATTTTTTACCGTACCGGTTCAAGTCCGGTTTCGGGCACCATTGACTTTTAGGCGACATAGCCAAGTGGTAAGGCATGAGCCTGCAAAGCTTTGATCCCCGGTTCGAATCCGGGTGTCGCCTCCAGATCCTAAAAAGGAGTTATTATGAGATACATACTAGCGGCTCTTTTGGCATTGATGGTTTTTAGCGGGTGCTCTAATACTTGGCACGGCGTAAAAGAGGACTCACACAATGCGGCTCAATGGACCAAAGAAAAGGTTCACAACGGCGCCGAGTGGGTCGGAGAAAAAACCGAATAAATTTTACGCGTAGGTCCCAACCTGCGCGAACTTTCGGCGGGGTCTACCCGCCCTTAATCGGGAGATGGCTGAGCGGTCGAAAGCGGCGGTCTTGAAAACCGTTGAGGTGAAAGCCTCCTGGGGTTCGAATCCCTATCTCCCGGCCATTTTAATCTAATCCAAAACTCTATTTTAACTTCAGAATTTCACATTTTATTTATACTAATTTTCATTTAATGCTCTTTGCGTTTAAATTCTACTTCACGATATGCAGCGTAAATAGGCAGTTAGAGTAGCATATTCGTAAATGAATGCTAGAAAGATACGTAGCGAAAAAGCTAGGATTTCGATAGTGGCCTGTTGATCAGTCCGAATCAAAGTAGTACATAATGGTGATGAAATAATATAATGGCATTAAACTTTGGGCATTCGTCTGGTATAAAAGTGAATGAAAAACCTAGCAACGAAATTTAGTTATGAGTTTTTAAGACGTAGCATTCATTGTGCCGGGCGTAAAATTTTGGAAGCTCCACAAAATTTGAAATTCCATGCCGCACGCCGTAAAATTTTAGCGTGTGCATCGTATGATTTAACGTGCGCGCCGTAAAATTTCAACGTGCATACAAAATTTTAAAATTCGCGCCCAAATTTAAGCTATAATCGCTTCAAATTTTAAGGAGCCGCAAATGCTAAAATCATATCCTCTTGCGATGCAGGGCGTGGAGTTTCGCGGACACGGCGTGACGGGCATTTATGAGATGGGCGAGCGGATTGCCTTCGTCCATTTTGCCTTTGCAGCCCCCAGCGAGCAAAATATCGCCGCGAAGCTAACGCCCAGCTACGTGCTGCTAGATACGTTTTCGCGCGATTTTAGCGAGCACAAAAGATCGGTGCTCGCCTACGAACAGCGCGAAATTTTCTCTGCCGCCTCCGCGCTCTGCTACCCACAGGACGGCCACTTCGTGCTAAATACGAGATATTACGAGGGCTTCGTCGATTCGCCCGCAAAGCTCATCAAAATACAAGACGGCGAAATAACCGAGCTTGGCGACGCTCCAACGCCCGTGAAGCAGGTCTACAACGATGCGCAAACCTATGAGTTTGACGGCTTTGCCGTGCGGATGAGTTCGCCCTTTATGATGGAGTGCAGAGCCTCGCAAGGCGGGTCAAATTTAAACGGCGCGGCGGGCGAGAATTTAAAAAATTTCTCCGAAAATAGCGGCGCGGCGGCTGTTTGTAAAGCGAGCAAAAGCGATCCACACGACGAAACGAGCGAGGCGAAAGATAAAATTTCAAACGGCGGCAAGCAAACGCGCAAAAAAGCGGCCGCAAAAGGCAAAACTCTTTGGCGGCTAAAACTAGGCGCGTACCTATATACGCCCGTTTGCCTGCGCGGCACAGCGACGTCGCATTTTGATGCGCAAGGTAAGCGGCGGGGTCTCAAGACGCTGTATTTCGGCACCGCTGGCAAGGGTGGGCATCTATATGCCGTAGACGCGGCAAGCGGCGAGGTGATCTTTAAGCTTGACACCGGCGGAACCGAGCATTTCGCGTGGTGCGAGGATAAAATTTTACTCGCAGATCCCCGTAATAAGCCCGTTTTTATCAGTACCGAGGACGGCTCGGTCGCAAGGGAGATAGAATTCGGCGAGTTTCAATTCGGCTCGGATCAGATCATGCTCGCTAGCGGTGGTCGCCTCTACGCCGTGGCAAACGACGGAGCTGCAATGTATGCGGTCTGCGCGGATATTTAAATTGGACAGATTAAAATTCGGCTTGTAGTTGTAGATTAAATTTAACCGCAAGGCTTGAGGCTCCGAACATTTTGGATATGAAATTTACCTATTTGAGGCTCATGTCCGCTAGCCGCAGCACCCTTGCGAGTCGTATCCCATCTCTTGCCCATTCGGAAAATGCCAAAAACCGCAAATTCTTTGGTATAAAGCACGCCGTAGCTCACTTGCTAAGTAAAATTTATTCGCCCGGCGCGTCGTTTCGGACTAAAATTCAAACCCCGCGCCTTAAAATTTAAAGCGGTCGCGGTAAATTTCAAGGTGCGAAGTGGTGTGAGCTGCCGCGAAATTCCATCGAGCTTTGCGGTGTGCGCGGGCAAACCTCGGCGATGATATTGATCGAAACGCCCCTTTCATTGAAATATCACAAACTGCTTTTGAAATTTTGACGGGCTGATCCGCCGCTCTTTTAGCATGTAGCGGCAAACCCTTTCAAAATCCTCCCCGCTCATCATAAAACTGATAAATTCGCCCTTGCCGTCATAGATGATCAAAGTATCGATCGCACGGAAGCTAAATTTCCCCTCCGTGATCTTTGAAAAAATCAGTTTAGAGGCGAAAAACGGTAAAATCAATGCCGCTGCGCTCATAATAAAAATTATAAATCCTCTAAGGCTTTGTAAAAATCCGGCAAACGCGACGGCTATCACGATGAACGAAAGCACAATGCCGATGGAATTTCTAGCGGGCACGATATGTCCGAATAGCGGCGTGGCGGTGAGCTTTATGAGCGATATCTCATCAAATTTTATAGATTTCGTGATTTTGCCTTTATTGACGTAGTTGATGCTCCTGTTCGTCAAATGAACAAAGCGCGTATGGGCGCTGTTGAGATAGGACACGACGGCGAATACTACAGGAGCAAACGGCGTATAGTATGGAAAAATATCGCCTATATACAGAAACACCGGTACCGCCAAGAGAGCGAAGAATAGGTTATAAATAAAGAATACCACGATGTTGTAGTCTTTGACGACGAGGGATTTATTGTCAAATTGCGGCGGATTTCGGCGCTCGGCATCTTGCCTAGGCTGCGACTGCTGCAGCTTTTGCGACTTTTGCGGCTCATCGTTAAAATTTTTCATTAAATTTTTTGCTCCCGTTTTAAAATTCGTCGCTAGCGGCTTGGGCGTTTTGCGGAGATTAATTTTGCTTTTACGTTTAAATTTTATCGTCAAACAGCGCGCGGACATCTGCCTAGAAGCTTTTTACATAAAATTGACAAGATCAAAATTGCGGGCAAGTCGCATTTGGAAGATAGAAATTGTACGACTTCCTTGCACTCGCTCGCAGGTTTCGAGACTCATGCCCGCTGGCTGGAACTAAGCCCGATAAGGACGATCAGCCCGATGGCTCTAAGTTTTAAGGTCGATGTCCGCCGGCCGCAGCACCTTTGCGAGCTGTATTACTACGGAATTTATTGTCGCTAGGCTAGAAAATAACACCGCAGCTGCAATTTTTGCAAGCTGCATTTTATCAGACGTGCATTTGGCAAACACTAAAAACCGCGAACTCTCCGGCATAAAGCACGCTGTAGCGCGCTCGCTAATTAAAATTTACTCGCTCTCAGTGCCGCTTCGGTTAAATTTTAGATCTCGCAGCGCGCTTTCGTCCGCGCCGCCGCTTTTTTTGCATTTTAAATTTAAACCTTGCGGCGACATTTCTGTGTCCGCACTGCCGCCATTGAATCTACTTCAATTTAAGCCCGCGCCTAACTTACATCAATTAGATGAAACTTATGCACGCTAGTCTCAGATGTTGTAAGGTCGCGGCGCGAGTATCGCCGCAATCACTGCTAAAATTTGACCTATCCTGCCAAGATCGGCACTGAGGTTTAAATTTAAGTTGTGTTGCTCGGTAGGCAAGCAGGCGGATGCTCAGTCGCATTTTACCGCCTCGGGCTTCCTTGCTGAAAAAATTTAATGCCCTCCTGCAAAAGCCACGCGCTCGCATAAAGCCGCAGCCCGCCTAGGCTTGGCGCGTCCATCGCCATCTCATGACCTTCAAATCTCGCACTAAATTTGCCGTCCTCGCCGTACGCCTTAGCGACACAATCCTAAGCAGAGCCCGTCTGCGTCCTTTCAAAATTTATCAGCGCCACGTATCGGTACCGCGTGCGCTTACCGCACCGCCGCATAAAATTTCGAGGTCTTATAGTTCAAAATCAAAGCAGTAAAACTCATCCGCCTCGCTCCAAAGCTCCTCTAGCGAGAGCCCGTCTATCTGCGGCGCGCCGTAGAGCTCCCGCAGCGTGGCAAAATACCGCTCGCCGCTTGCGTTTGCGCCTGCCTCGTCCGCGCATCTTTGAAACGAGTAGCGATCCGCATAGGCGATGATCATGTATTGCGCGCCGCGCAGGCGAAAGCCAAGCTCCGGCTCGCCGCCCTCGGCTACGCATTTTAGCAGCATTTGCTCTATGGTTTGAAATGAATATTTCGGCATTTCGCTCCGATCTTAAAATTTTATCTCTGCCGCCGCATATCGCGAGCTGTTTTATTCCGCCAAAAACCCGAAGCGCTCGATCATATCCAAAAGCATATCGGCTCTGCAAATTTCATCGTCCAGTAGGTCATCGTATTGATCTCGCAGTCGCTCGGCGTCTCGCGCCACAGGTCCTAGATATTCCCTGGCCTGCGCGAAATCCCCTTTCATCACGTAGTATTCGCCTAAGATCACGCGAGCTTGCGTCTTGCTAACCTCGTCGCCTTCGCCCTCTAGCGCCGCTTTTAGGCTCTGCACGCCGCCATCCTCAAGCCCTCGCGAGAGCTGCGTTACCTTCTGTAAAGCTTCGCATCCATTTTCGCTCCTTTGTAAAATTTTATTTAAAATAATAGAACAAATTTCCGCCGCACTCAAGATCCACGAACTCCTTGCTGTCAAAAAACAGCTTAAATTCCATGTGGCTCAGATATTTGGCGTCCTGCGCTTTCTCTATAAAATTTCTTATCAGCCGCTCTATCTTTCCGCCCCCTTTGCGGCGCGCCGCATCTTGCCTCGTGAAATAAAAAACTACGGGTGCGTCGGACACCGCTGCGATATACCAAATTTTAAGCGGCGCTAAAAGCTCGCTTCGGTTTCGTAGCAGCTCCTCTACCGCGCCTTGGATCAGATCGGTGCGGATCTGTGACTCGAAGGACTCGACCGAGATATAAAAATTCTTAAGTCCGTTTAGTTTCTCGAAAAGCGGCGTGCGGGCAAGGTAGTGCTCGATGCACTTTTTATCGGTGATTTTTGCGGCATCTTTTTAGGAGCGAAGCACGATCTTAAGCCACGCCGAGTCCCTACCCGCGCCGTAAAACGCGCTGATCGCTCGAGTTTTAAATTTAGCGTCTATGAACTCTATGAGACCCCTGACGTTTTCACTATTTTTGATTTGCCCTCTATGATCTCTTTACAGCGCCTGCTCTGATACGGGCTTAGATCGCAAAACATCGCACGCCTTTAAATTTAAAGCTAAATTTACTCTGCGCTATAAGCCTGTAGCATATCGAAGGTGGGAGCGAAAAAGAGCGCGCCCGTCTTTGCGACGCTGAAATCTAGCAGGCGGTCGTAGTTGCCTCGCGGGCGGCCGATAAACATGCTCTCAAGCATTAACTCCAGCGTGCTAAAGGTGCTTGCGTAGGCGATGAAGTAGGTTCCCGTCTCGCCGCCCTGCATAAAAGGCATATTGTCGCGCACGACCTTTTTGTCGTCGCCTACGTTGGCTGCGGCGGAGTGCGAGTTGCTAGGTTTTATATCCTCGCTCATCTCGATATCGTTTTGTTTGCTGCGCCCGATGACACGCTCCTGCTCGGCGACGCCCGCGGCGTTCCATGCGCTCATATCGTGGATATATTTTTGCGTAAAAAGATAGCTGCCGCCCTTGTACGCCGCGTCCTCGTCGCCCACCTTGGCGAAAAAGTCGCGATCTGCGCCTTGCGGGTTTTCGGTGCCGTCCACAAAGCCTATGATAGCGCGCCCGTCGTAGTATTTAAAGCCGCAGATCTCCTCCTCGCACGTCGCGACGTCCTTTAGCACGGCTCTGATCTCGCTTGCCATATCGTAGCAAACGGCTTGATTCCCCGCTCTGATGTGGATATGGATATCGCCTCCGGTGGCTGGCGCAGCGTGTTTATCGCCCTTAATCTCTTCGAAATTCTTTAGCTCCTTTGGCAAAGGCTTCGGCAAGCCGAGCATTTTCCACGCCTCAAAGCCCACGCCCAGCACGCAGCTGGTTTCGCTAGCCGCACCGAATCTTGTAACGGCGGTTTTGTTTAAATTTATCACCAGAGCGCAAAGGCCCTCGAAAGCCTTTTTGCAGGCGGCTTTGTTCGCGTTAAAGCGCCAGATCATAAACACGGTGTTATTGCCGGGCGCGTCGGTTACGTTTTGGGATTTTGCGTGCGCACAGGCGCAACTTTTTTCTTCACTCATTTTTTTCTCCTTCAAAGTGAAATTTTAAAAGGAATTTTAGCGCAATATCGGTAAACGGCGGGCGTAGAGATAGAATTTAGGTGGCTTTCGGGTTTGATTTCGGCGGAGGAAATTTTTATCTTTGATCGTTAAATTTGCGGCAAGGGTGGAATTTTGGCTTTAAATTTATAAAATTTTCGCCGAGTTGAAAAGCGAAATTTTAGAGTTTTGCGAGGACGAAATTTTAAAGTAGTGGCAGATGGGAAGGGATTCGAACCCTCGAAAGCTTGCACTTTACACGCGTTCCAGGCGTGCTCCTTCAACCGCTCGGACACCCATCTAAATTAAAAGTCGCGATTATAGCGAAAATCTAAAATTTTGCCAAATTCCGTTTCGGCGCGCAACCTGTTCTGCCTTTAAATTTAAAACGCGGCGCTTGGAATTTCGCCGCAGCGTTTGGAATTCTATCGCGCTGCTTGGAATTTTTCTGCAGCGATTAGAATTTCGCCGTACCGCTTGAAATTCTGTCGCGCCCTAAGCCAAGCCGCTTTGCGCTTCCTAGCCGAGCGGCGATTTTACCTTGCTGCGGCTATTTTAAAATTTAGATTATCTTTGAAATTTGGATTTGCCGCCCGCCGCGAGGCTAAATTTAAAGAGCGCAAGCAGATTTTTCTTTTATACATCCGCTTGCGCCGTAAAAGCTGAGCTACGCTTTAAATTTACGGGTATTTTAAAATTTTGCGCCGCCCGTAAATTTAAAGCTAATTAAAAATTCTATCTTTCGGGAACGCGGACATATCGGGCTGCACGTCCTTCTCTGCGCCTAAAAGCGCCTTTATTTCGCTATCCTCGATGCTAAAGCCGCCGCCGAGCGCCTTGTAGGCGTTTACCGTCGCGCTTAGCACATCAAGATCTGCCTGCACTTTATTTAGCTGCGCGCTAAGCAGGTTCCGCTGTGAATCCAAAAACTCCAGATGATCGCTGTAGCCCGCCTGATACCTGCTTGAGGCGTTTGAATAAATTTTGCTCTGCGAAGCGACGAGATCGGCGAGGCTTGCCTGCCTTAGTTTGGCGTTTTGCACGCCTACAAGCGCGTCGCGAACGTCGCCGAAAGCGGTTTTAAGCGCTTTGTCGTATGCGATGAAGCTCGCGTTTTGCTCTAAATTTGCAAGCTCTACGCGCCTTTTCTGGCGGCCGAAGTCAAGCAGCGGCCCTACGAGCGAGCCGCCGATGCTCCATGTGCTCGCACTTGCGGTAAACAGCCTGTCAAACTCGCCGCTTGCGTATCCCGCCGAGCCCGTAAGCGAGAAAGTAGGGAAGTAGCCTGCCTTGGCGACGCCCACTAAGAAATTGCTTGCGCGCAGATTTTCGAGCGAGCTTGCAACGTCGGGGCGATGTAGGATCACGTCGCTTGGGATTCCGCTTGGAATCTGCGGAGCGCTAGGCATTTTCGCGGCGGTCTGCGCCGTGCCACGTAAAATTTCATCGTAGCTCTTGCCCGTTAGGATATTTAGCGAGGTCTGCGCCGCGGAGAGCTGATTTTGCACGCTTATGAGGCTTGCCTCGGCGCTTTGGACCGCGGCTTTGGCCTGATAAAATACGATCTCGCTAACCGCGCCCGCATCGAGCTGCTTTTTGCGGTAGTTTTGCGTATCTTGATAGCTTTTTAGGCTGTCTTTTAAAATTTTCTCCTGTTGCTTTAATGCTAGTAGCGTAAAATAGGTCGTCGCAACCGTGCTAGTAATCGTATTTTTGGCGGTTTCGTAGTCGTATTTCGTCGCATTAAATCGAGATCGCGCCGAATCCACGCTGTTGCGCACGCGCCCCCAAAGATCGATTTCGTAGCTTAGCACGGCGCCGATCTGATACGCGCCGTGGGAGTTGCGATCGGGCTGGTTGCCGAAATTATTTTGGCGCACCGCACTGCCGCTTAAATTTACGTTCGGCAGGTATTCAAGCTTGCTTAGTCCTAAATTTACGCGCGCATACTCGACGTTATTTAGCGCGGTTTGCAAGTCGGAATTTTGCTCCAGCGCGCTTTGGATCAGGGCGTTTAGCTGCGGATCGTTAAAGCTTTTCCACCACTGCGTGCTAACGTTAGTGCTTGCGTAATCTGCCTTAAAGCCGGTCTGTTTTTGCGGCGTAACGGGCTTGAAATTGCAGCCGCAAAGTAAAATTCCAAGCGTCAAGGCGCTTAAAAGAGCGTTATTTATTTTCATCGTTCACCTCGTTAGTTTGGACTTTTTTGCCGCGTCTATCAAGCCAAGCGTTGAAGCTTTCGAGCAGGTAGAAAAACAGCGGCACGAAAAAGATCGCGATCGTAGATGCCGCGAGCATTCCGCCTACGACGCCGGTTCCTAATGCGTGTCGGCTAGCAGCGCCAGCGCCAGTGGCGATAACCATCGGAAGCACGCCGAGGCCGAACGCAAGGCTCGTCATCACGATAGGGCGGAACCTCATCTTGGCGGCTTCTATGGCGGCATCAGCGATAGAGCGATGATTATTTAGATGCTCGTTCATCGCAAATTCCACGATCAAAATCGCATTTTTCGCCGCCAGACCGATTAGAAGTAAAAGTCCGATCTGAAAATATATGTCATTATTCAGCCCGCGGAAATATGTAAACACGAGCGCGCCGAATACCGAAAACGGCACGGCGGTAAGTACGGCAAGCGGCATGAGCCACCTTTCGTATTGAGCCGCCAGGATCAGAAACACGAAGATCATTCCAAATACAAACGCCTGCGCGCCCTTGCCCGTCTCGCTGACCTCTTGATATGCAGAACCGGCCCAGCCGATCGAATATCCGCTAGGAAGTTCCTCTTTTATAACCTCTTGTATAGCTGCAATCGCCTGACCCGAGGTGTAGCCCGTGTTTGGCTCACCCATAATCTGCGCTGCCGGGAAGGCATTAAATCTATTAACGGAATCAGGACCCAGCGAGCGCTCAAGCCTCACTAAAGAATTTAACGCGATCAGATCGCCGTTGTCGCTGCGGACGTAGAGCGATTTTAGATCGTTAGGATCATCTCTATAGTTTTGCGTAGCGCGGATATAGACCTTAAACGTGCGCCCCATAAGGTTAAAGTCGTTGATATAATACTGCCCGATGGTGGAATTTAGCACGGTGAAAATGTCGGCTATTTTAACGCCTAGCATCTTTATCTTCTCTTTATCGAGATAGAGCTTATACTGCGGGAAATCGGTATCCAGCGTCGTTCGCACGAGCTTTAAAGCGGGGTGTTGATTGGCTTTGGCAGTTACGCGATCCATATCTGCGCGAATTTCATCGTAGCTCTTGCCCGTCGTGCTTTGCGCGTAGAGCTCAAATCCACCCGTAAGCGAAAGACCCATAATAGGCGGCGGCGTGACGACGTAGGTCATCGAGTTGCGATCGGCGCCGTAGAGCTGCCCGTTTAGCGCGGCGGCTAAGGCGAAGTTGGAATTTTCATCACCCGGGCGATCTTTCCAGTCTTTTAGCTTCATAAAAAAAGCTCCCGCATTTTCTCTAAGCGCTCCGGCTAGCATATCGTATCCCGTGATTTGGGTTATATCTTTTACGTTTGGATACTTTTTAGCGATGCTTGCGATGAAATCCTGATCGGCTTCCGTCCTGGGCAGCGTAGATGCAGACGGAAGCGTAGTCATCGCCATAATCGAGCCTTTGTCTTCGTTAGGCACTAGGCCGCTCGGAGTAAGATTAAGAAGCTCTATCATTGCATAGATGATGATGCCCACAAAAACGAGGCTGATTAGCACATGGCGCAAAACCATGCCGACGCCTGCGGCGTAAATTTTAGTTGAGATGCTAAAAAGATTATTAAACCATCTTATGAAAAAAAACGGCTCGGACTCCTTTTTTTGCAAGATTAGAGCGCAAAGTGCGGGCGTTAGTGTAAGGGCTACGAAGCCTGAAAAACATACCGAAGCCACGAGCGTTAAAGCAAATTGCCTCTGCATAACCCCCGTAAAGCCCTCCATAAACGCAACCGGCACGAAAACCGACGAAAGCACGAGCACGATAGAGATGACGGGCGCTACGATCTCGCCCATCGCCTTCGTGGTGGCCTCTTTGACGCTAAGATCCGGCTCTTCGTGTAAAATTCTCTCTACGTTTTCGATCACGATAATGGCGTCGTCCACGACGATGCCGATAGCTAAAATAAGCGCGAAAAGAGTGATTAAATTTATTGAAAATCCGAAGGCATAAATTCCGATAAACGCGCCGCAGATTGACACAGGCGCAGCAAGCGTCGGAATGATCGTCGCTCTAAGGTTCCCTAAGAACATATACATAACGATGATGACGAGGATTAACGCTTCAATGAAAGTATGAATGACCTCTTCGATCGATACTTTTACGAAGCTAGTCGTATCGTAGGCGACGTCGTAGGTCAGCTCGCCTGGGAAATTTGGTTTAAGCTCGTCTATGCGCTTATTTACCGCTTCAACTACGGCTAGGGCGTTGGCGCCGCTTTGCATAAAGATAAGCACGGGCACCATCGCCTTGCCGTTATATTTACCCGAAATATTGTAGCTTGCGCCGCCGAGTTTGACTTCGGCGACATCTTTTACGCGCAAGAAATTTCCGTCCTTCTGCGCGCGTATGATGATATTTTCAAACTCTTCGACGGTTTTTAAACGACCCTCAGGCTTGATCGCATATACGTATGGATTGCCTAAGTTCATCGGCTGCTCGCCCATCTTACCCGCGGCGTATTGGCTGTTTTGCTCGCTTATCGCGGCGATTATCTCGGCGGTCGTAACGTTAAATTTCTTAAGTAGCTCGGGTTTTACCCAGATCCTCATAGCATAATCTTTTGTGCCCAGCGCTTGAGCTTCGCCGACGCCCGGCACGCGCTTTAGCTCATCTACGACGTTGATAGCTACGTAGTTTTGCATCTCTACGACATCCATCTGCTCGCTAGGATCGTAAAACGCAAGCACCTCCAGCATCGTGCTGCTACGCTCGGTGACGGTTACGCCGTAGCGGCGCACTTCATCGGGAAGTAGTGTAAGAGCTGGCGTGACGCGGTTGTTTACATTGACTTTTGCATCTGCTGGATTTGTGCCGATTTGAAAATATACGTTGATACGAACATCGCCGGAGGAACTTGCTGAGCTTTCCATGTAGATCATATTTTCAACGCCATTGATTGCGTTTTCAAGAGGAGCCGCGACGACGTCGGCAATCGTTTGCGCATCCGCGCCGCTATATGTAGCGCTAACTACGATTTGCGGCGGCGTGAGTTGTGGATACTCCTCGACGGAAGAATTTTTAAGAGCCAAAACGCCCGCGATTACGATGATGATCGAAACGACGCAGGCAAAAACGGGGCGGTTGATGAAAAATTTAGAAAACATTATTTCCCGCTTTCCGCATTGCTCTGAGACGGTTGCTCGTTAGGCTGCCCTGCTACGTAAGGATCGGTGCTTGCGGGTATCGGAGTGACCTTGGAGCCCACGTTGATCTTTTTAAAATTATCTAAAATGATCTGATCGCCGTCTTGCAGTCCGCTTGAGATCGTCGCCGTGCGGGTATCTTGCGCTGCGATTTTGACTACCTTTTTAGCGACCTTGCCGTCTTGTACGACATAGACTATGGTGTTGCTAAGATCTTGCTTGAGCGCAACTTGCGGAATTTTAAAGCCGTTTTTCTGATAAAAACCATCGACGCTTACTTTGGTAAAAACGCCCGGGCGAATTTCTAAGCTTGGATTTGGAATTTGAGCCTTAGCGCTGACTGACGCTGTGTTTGTATTGATGACGCTATCGATAAAACTTAGCGTGCCATTGTAGTCCTTACCGCCGAGATTTATGCTTACCTGACGGCCCAGCTGCTTCCACTGCCCATTTCTTAAATTTGCATCAAGCTCCAGCCTATCGACGTCTGCGATGCCGAATTCCACGTCGATCGGATCAAATTTGCTAAGACGCACCAGATCCTCGCCCACGTTTACGTATGCGCCTACGTCTTTTTGCGTATCGCCCGCCATGCCGTCAAAAGGCGCGGTAACGAGCGAGTGATCAAAATCGATCTTGGCGCTTTTAAAATTTGCTTCGGCTACCATAAATGCCGCTTTTGCGGTATCGAAATCCTTTTGAGAGATCGTGTTGCTAGCTTTTAGCGCTTTAGCTCTTTTGTAGTCCGCCGAGGCGTTTTGCAGATTAGCGTTTGCGCTGTCAAACGCCGCCTGGTAGCGCGAGCGGTCGATCTCGTAGAGCACGTCGCCCTTTTTGACGCTGTGGCCAGGCTCGAAAAGCTGCTTTTCGATGGTGCCCGAAACCTGCGGCTTTAGCATTATCTCAAGCTCGCTCACGGTCTGTCCGTTAAATTTCAAAATTATCGGCACGTCGGCGGATTTGGCGATAAATACGCCTACCGGCAGCGCGGGGGTCTCGCCGCCTTGCTTCGCGCCGCTTTCCTCCTTTTTTTCAAAATAGGAGCAGCCCGAAACCAAAAACGCTGCGAAAATCAAACTAGCGACTTTTTTCATGTAAATTCCTCTATTTGGTTAAAATTTTGTATTTGTAATAGTTATTACGAATGAATTATAAATTATAATAAAAACTATATAAATAAAACTTAAATTTAGCCCGTAAAATAATATATCTGGGGAATTATAGCGGAATTTCGATATAATCGCGCTAAAATTTTAAAGGCTTTTTATGAAAAGAATTCTTACTATCGCGGGTTCTGATAGCGGCGGCGGTGCGGGTATCCAAGCCGATATCAAGACGATTAGCGCGCATAAGATGTTTGCTATGAGCGCTATTACGGCGCTTACGGCGCAAAATTCGCGCGGCGTATTCGGCGTACTGGACGTTCCGCCAGATTTTGTGGAGGCGCAGCTGGACGCGATTTTTAGCGATATCTTTCCGGACGCCGTTAAAATCGGAATGATCTCCAATGAAAGGGTTGCCGAGGCCATTGCAAAGAGCCTGAGCAAGCACGGCGCGAAAAACGTCGTCTTAGATCCCGTGATGGTCGCTACCAGCGGCGGAGTTTTGATGAAACAAAGCGCGCTGCATGCGTTAAAATATAAGCTCGCCCCCGCCGCGGAGATCATCACGCCTAACGTGCGCGAGGCTGAGGTCTTGGCGGAGATGAAAATTTTAAGCTTAGCCGATATGCGCGCCGCAGCAGTTAAAATTTCGCAGTTTTTCGACGGCGCGATTTTGATCAAAGGCGGCGATCTGGCGGATGCGAGCGTGGCTTGTGGCGCGACGGAAGCGGATACGGCGCGAAATTTTAAAGCTTTTGGGCGCGAGATGGGCGAAAACGGGGCGCTAAAAAATTCTGCGGGTTTGACGGAGCGTGCGAATTTCGCGAGTGAAAATTTTACTAGCGAATGCAAAAATTTAACTGCGAGCGCGGAGCCCTCTTTTGAGCAAAATTTATCCGCAGCGCCTTTAGATGCAGGTTCTGAACCGAGCGGCGAGGGCGGGGATTTGACAAATTTAGCGGTCGATATTTTATACGAAAACGGCAAATTTTACGAATTTTCCGCGCCTAAAATTGCTACGCGCAACACCCACGGCACGGGCTGCACGCTCTCAAGTGCGATCGCATGCGCTCTGGCGGCGGGACTTAGCCTGCCTGCAGCCGTCGCCCATGCCAAGGGCTTCGTGCGCAGGGCGCTGGGTTGGGGTGAACAGATCGGGCACGGATGCGGCGCGATAGATCATTATTTCACGGTCCAAGATCCCTTCGGCGCGGGCTTTGGCGGATCTTGCGCGAACGAAATCAAAATCATCTCTCGAGACTAAAATTTCAAGCGCTCGTTGAAATCCCCGCATTCGTAAAATTCCAAAATTCCGCTGCTATTAAATTTAATCTAGCGGCACGAGATCGTCCAAATGGCTCGTCACGGCTTGTTATAAACGGCGGGATTGCGCGGCTAAAAAGCGTGTTGCAGGAGTAGTGCGCTTAAAATTTTAGTTGATTTTTAGGCATCATAATCCGCGTAGAATTTTAAAGAATTTTTGAATTTTATTGTAGGGTTCGCGTTGCAAGTTAGGGCTTTTCTTATTTGCCTTATGCTACAGCTCTGCTTCGTGGCATTGTTAAATTTGCGTTATTTCTCATAAGGCTTTATGCGCGAAAAAAGAGAGTTAGAAATATAAAACTAGTCATGCACTCACTGCTCACGTTGCTGCCTACCTTCACCCCTATAAGGTAGTAGATGCATCGCATTGTATGTCCGACCATTGCGCTATACTTGCCGCAGCATTGCGTCCCCGCTGCGAACTTAGCGATCTATGCCTGTCGTCTCATATTCGCTGAGCTTACTAAAATTCCAAATTTTCTAGCAAAAGAGTTATAATGGCTAAAATTACGTAAATTTAGGAATTTAAAATGCGCTGCAAAAAAGGACTACTACTCTTAATCATCGCCTCAGGGATAATCTCTGCCGCAGATAACTGGATCGCATCGCTACTGCTGCCTAGCATCGCAGATACGTTTGGGGTGCAGGTAAGCGCCGCCTCCACAGTTTTGACGGCATATCTGATTCCATACGGCTTACTTCAGCCGGTATACGGACATCTTAGCGATCGCTACGGTAGAGGTAAAATTTTAATCTCGCTAATGCTCTTTTTGGCGATATTTACGCTTCTTTGCTCTACTGCAAAAAGTTTAGCGTGGCTTGTTTTATTTCGTTTTTGCACGGGATGCGCGGCGGCGGGTATAATCGCCGTCTGCCTCGGCGTTATAGGCGATGCATATGACGAGAAGAATAGACAAAAAATCGTAGCGATATTTCTGGGCTCGGTATTTTTAGGGCAGGGGCTGAGTGCGGCTTTAGGTGGATGGGCGGTGGCTAGATTTTCTTGGAGGGAGATATTTTTAGCCTTTTCTGCGCTGTCTGCGGTATCTTTCGTATCACTATTTACGCTAAATTTCAAAGACGCTCCGAAAAGCAAAGGCGAAAGCTTCGTAAAATCCCTAGCCAGCTTGCGCGGCGATGCTGCGCTTTTGAGAAGCTATTTTTTGGCTTTATGTAATGGCGTAATTGTGCTCGGGGCGTACTCATTCATAGGCGCTTATCTACTTAAAAAACTGTGCTTGAGCTCAAATTTCGCCGGAGTCTGCCTTATGCTTTACGGCGTCGCTTGCTTTTTGGCAGGAAACGCTGCTAGATATTTAAAAGAGAAGTTGCCGCCAAAAGAAATTCTATCCCTCGGCTTTTTGGCGTCCGCTTCGGCGCTGTGCCTTTTGGCGAGTTGCTTCGCTGCTACCGCATATGTAGGGACGTTTTTGCTGGGATTCGGATATGTTTGCGCGCAGTCCGTCCTAGCAAGCGCGGCACTTCGTTGTAGTTCCGTCAAAGGTCTATCCTCCGGGATCATAGGCACGGCGATATTTTTCGGAGGCGGCATCGGTACTGCCGTAGGTGGCAAGGCGCTTGAATATTTAAGCTACCAAGGGCTATTTTGCAGCTTTGCCGCGTTAGCCGCCGCGCTGCTGATTTTTTACCGTGCGAACTTTAAGGGCACGCGTGAAATTTAATGCTCCGCAACAATAGCAAAATTTAAAATTAGGCACACTTCGCTGTCGAGAAATTACCTAAAATTACGCTATTTCAGGGCGTCGCATTCGGTATCGTCGTAAATATCGCAGTGCATTGCATCACGCTGCCGCTTTTAGGACTTACACCACCGCTTTTTCAGCTTCCGTGGTATGAGTTTGTTTCGGAATTTTTCGGGCACGCGGTTTGGTTTTGGGCGATCGAAGTATTCCGCCGCGATCTACGAAATCGCGTAACGGGTGAGCCCGATCCCGCGGACCGCCCAAGCGCTTCGTCCCTTTAATTAAAATTTGAAATTCCACATGACTTCGCTAGGAATTCCATAATTTCTCAAATACGCTTGAAATTCACGATAAATTTTTATGTTAGAATTACGATTAATAAAATTTTAAAAGGAGCGGCAATGAAATATAAAATTTTAGTTGCAACCTTTACGGCTGCTTTGGGCCTACAGGGGGCGCTTACGAGCGATTTTGACGAGCGGGCTTGCGCGGCGCTAAAGGGCACGAAAATTTACGATACAAAGATTAGCGAAGCGATCTGGAATCAAAGCGGCGAAATCGGTGCCGATAAGATGTCTGCGCTAACTGGCGGAGCCAAAAAGACGCTAAAAGCCGCGCCGCACTGCATAATTCACGGCGAGATAGCCTCGCGTACGGGTTCGGACGGCAAGCATTACGGCATAAAATTTGAGCTGCGCTTGCCGGGCGACTGGAACGGCAAGCTGCTATTTCAGGGCGGAGGCGGTTTGGACGGCTTCGTAGCGCCGGCTCTTGGCGCCGTACCTATCCGCACTAGCACTGCAACGCCCGCGCTTATGAGGGGCTATGCGGTAGTTGCGACCGATTCGGGACATCCTACGCCTACGCCAGAGTTTGGACTTGAGCAGCAGGCGCGGTTAGACTATGCCTATCAGGCTATCGGCAAGGTCACGAGCGTCTCAAAGCAGCTGGTTTTCACGGCATATAAAAAAGCGCCCGCGCACAGCTATTTTATGGGCTGCTCAAACGGCGGGCGCTCGGCTCTGATGGCGGCGCAGAGGTATCCACTGGAATTTGACGGCGTAATCGCGGCAAATCCGGGTTTTAGGCTTTCGCGCGCGGCGATCGCGGAGCAGTGGGACAACCGGCAGCTTATGAAGATCGCGCCTAAAAACGCCGCGGGGGATAAAATTTTTGCAAACGCCCTTACGCAGGAGGATTTGGATAAGCTAAGCATAGCGGTTCTGGATAAATGCGATGCGCTAGACGGCCTAAAAGACGGCATTATCTGCGCTTGGGAGAGTTGTAAATTTGATCCTAGCGGACTTGATCTGCCCAAAGAAAAAATTTCTGTGATAAAGGCGATATTTGAGGGCGCAAAAAACAGCAGGGGCGAGCAAATTTACAGCGGCTGGTTTTACGATGCCGGGGTAAATCAGCCCGGCTGGCGCATGTGGAAGCTTGGCGACTCGCAAAGCGCCGAGCCAAATGCTAGAAATATCGTGCTCTCGAAGGGCTCGATGAATTATTATTTCTTGACGCCGCCGCAACCGGAGTTTGATCTGATGAAATTTGATTTCGATAAGGACGTAGAGCGAACATTCGAAACCGCGGCGATAAACGATGCGATTTCGACCAAGCTAGATAGCTTCCGCGCTAACGGCGGTAAACTCATCATCGTAACGGGCGTTTCCGATCCCGTGTTTTCGGCGATGGATCAGCGCGATTGGTTTAAAAAGCTAGTGGAAACGAACGCGGACGCGGACGAATTTGCGCGATTTTTTGCATTGCCTGGGATGAATCACTGCGGCGGCGGTAACGGCATCGATGATGTCGATCCGCTAAGCGCGCTTGAAGCGTGGCGCGAGCAGAGAACGGCTCCATCTAGCCTGCTAGGCAAAAGCACGAGCCGCGCGGGCAAACAGATCCCTATCTGCGCGTACCCAAAAGTGGCTACCTACGTAGGCGGCGACGAAAATAACGCGAGTAGCTTTGAGTGCAGATAAAATTTATTTAAAGGAGTAAAGATGAGAAGTAAAATTTTAATTGCGGCCTTTGCGGCGGCGTTTTTGTGCGGCTGCGCGGCGCACGATACAAAGCCAGGCGAGGAAATAAGCGCAATGGATAAGAGGGGCGAAAGCGCGGCTGCGGACTGCGGCGCTAGTGAGGGCGTCTGCAAGGTACCCGCGGTGCAGGGGCCGATGATAGGCAGCGGCACGGATGAGCACGGCTGCTTGGTTGCCGTGGGGCAGAGCTTTTCAAAGATCAAGAATGGCTGCGTGCAGGTCTTTGACGTCGCGGATGTGAGGCTGGACGATCCGGATAACGCCGCGCTTGCGATCTACGGGATATTCTCCGCGGATAAAAGCAAGGTAGAAATTTTTTGGTCGAGCCTTCCTGAGAGCGTGATCTTGCGCGCAAAGGGAAGCGGTTATGTCTCGAAGGACGGCAAAATTTCGCTGCTAAAAAGCGGCAATAGCTATAAGATCCGCAGAAAATAGCAGGTGAAATTTTAAGTCAGCCAAATTTCGCGCGCTGCGGAGAAATTTAATCCAAGCGCGCCAAGGTTTAGCCGATCTAGTAGAGCCTAAGGCTTAAATTTAGGGTAAGCTAATACCAAGCATTCGGTTATTTGCGGCATCTGCCGCCGATAAAATTTAATCAAAGGAGCAAAAATGGCGATCATAAAAGTCGATCTACAAAAATCATACCGTATCCTAAATCCGGGCGCGACCACGCTCGTATCGACCAAATACGATGGCGACGTCAATGCGATGGCGATAACGTGGGCGCAGGCGCTTGACTACGACAAGGTTACCATCGTGCCGCACAACG
>NZ_CAKZTI010000044.1 GCF_937921625.1 uncultured Campylobacter sp.
GGGGGGGGGGGGGTAGAATTAGCCAAATTTTACCCGGAAAGGATACTAAATGAAAAAATCGCTATTTGCGTTGGCGCTCGCCGCTTGCTTTACGTTCGGAGTGCCTAATCTCGCGACTGCAGAAAAAGAGTGCCAAAGCGGCAATATGGAATCTTGCACTCAAGCCGGTGCGTTATATCTTTATAGCGACAATCCCAATAAGGGGGTCAAATTACTTAAAGAAACTTGCGATAAAGGAGATATGAGTAGTTGCTGGATTTTGGGAAGCGAGTATATAGGAAAAGGAATTTTAGAAAAAGATATAGAAAAAGCAAAATTTTATTTTGAGAAAGCTTGCGACGGCGGATATTATATGGGCTGCATGAGTTTAGCCGTTAATATATATGGCGCAGACGATATGGAAAAAGCGGCGATTTATTACAGAAAGGGTTGCGATTTAGGAAATGCCTTGGGTAGCTTTGACTCTTGCTATAAATTTGCCATTTATAACCAACACATTATGAACAATACAAAAAAAGCGGTGCAATACTACAAAAAAGCTTGCGATATGGGCAAAGATGATCCGATTGCCGAAATTACCGATATTTGGCAAAAATCCTGCGATATGTATGAGCTACTAAAATAGCTCGCCGAGCTGCGGCCGATACAATGCGCGTCGGCTGCGGCTTAAAATCCCGCGGCGTTTAAATTTAAATCGCGGCGGTAGGCTACTAAGCTCAACGATAAAATTTTAAATTGATCGGGCGATATGCGGCAGAATTTAACGTAAATTTACACGGATCCTGCATAGATTTTGGCGCAAGCAAAGCGCTAAAATAAAGAGGCGGATTTGTCATAAGCAAATGCGTGCTAAAAGCATAGATTGGCACGCAGCAAAATTTTAAGTTAGAATTTATGAAATCTTATGCGCTTCGCCTCTGCACGGATCGGACGAAAGTAGAATTGCAAGATCGGAATTTACGCAGTCGCACGTATAAAGCTTCGCGCGAATTTTTTGATGTGGAATTTAAAATTTTAAAATTCCTAGAGCTTCGAATTTGGCGCCGAGCCTTGAAATATCGTAGCGATAGAATTTTAAAATTTACCGCCGCATCGCTTTAAAAATTTTGCTTGAAAATTTTAATTACGCAGCGTAAAATTTTTCATTTCTGCCGCGACGCTGCGTTTTTCTATAAAAATTTTGCTTTTTTGCTATGACGATGTATTTTTCGTCGTAAAATTTCGTGCCTTTTTTGACGCGGCATTCTTAATGCGCGATCCTCATTATTTTGCTTGTTAAAATTTAAGTGATAAATCCCACGATGTAAACGCAGGGCATAAAGGCTCTTATCTCTAGGCGCCACTTTGAAGCGAAATGAGATAAAATTCTACGTGGCGCAAAAGGCGTCCGATTAGGCCTTGCGGTGTCCTTGCATACTGCGCAAAAGCGCGATCTCCTCCGCCCAGAGGCTATCGTCGATCGTCTCTAAAATCAGCGGGATCTCGTCGATGTTCGGGTCGTTCATGATGTTTTCAAACGCCGCGAGCCCCAAAAATCCGCGTCCGAGGCTCTCATGCCGATCTTTGCGCACGCCGAGCTCGTTTTTCGTGTCGTTTAGGTGCATGCCGCTTAAAAATTTATACCCGATCGCGCGGTCAAACTCGCTCATCGTGCGCTCGTAGGCCTGCGGGCTGCGCAGATCGTATCCTGCGGCGAACGCGTGACAGGTGTCGATGCAGACGCCGATGCGATCTTTATTTGAAATTTTGCCGATCACGTAAGCGAGCTGAGCGAAATCATAGCCGAGATTGGAACCCTGGCCGGCGGTGTTTTCGAGCACGAGCTTGACGCCTGCGGTATTTGCGATGGCGAAATTTAGCGACTCTGCGATATTATCCAGGCACTGCTGAACTGAAATTTCATTTAGATGCGAGCCCGGATGAAAGTTCAAAAGCCTAAGTCCGAGCGCCTCGCAGCGGCGGATCTCGTCCACGAAGGCGTTTAGGGACTTCTCGCGCTCCGCCTCGCGCGGATGGCCCAAGTTTATGAGGTAGCTGTCGTGCACCAAGACATGCTCCGCGCGGATGCCGCTTTGCTTCAGCGCGTCCTTAAACGCGATGATCTCCTCCGCGCTAAGCGGCGGCGCGTCCCATTTGCGCTGATTTTTGACAAACATCGCAAACGCGTCCGCCCCGATCCTTGCGGCGTTTAACGGCGCGTTAAAAACCCCACCGCTAGCACTCACGTGCGCTCCGATTCGCTTCATTCTGCCTCCTAAATTTTTATTTTGTACCGCGTGCGGCAAATTTCATAAACCCGAGCCGCGCGCGGATTTTTAAATTTAAATGCGCGCTTTTCTTTCGCACATACGCGCTGCTTGGTTAAATTTCATCGCAAAGAGTAGGCGCAGAGCGTCAATAAAACCGCGCCGTTTGCGCAGCTTAGGCGGCTACCCGCCGAGTAATGGAATTTTGACCGCTCGCGCTGTGTTTTGTGCGGCTGCTAGAGCGCATTATTCCCGCGCGTTTACAAGGCGTCTCGCCGCGCGAATTTTACTCGTTCGCGATTTGCTCGCGCCGCCCGCGGAATCGCATCTCACGTGCTACAAACACCCGCCGCGTAAAATTTTACTGCAACTCGCGGATTCTGATCTTTACGCCGCGCTTTACGTCGGCGAAGCTTATAGATCTTCCGCCGCCGTCCTTGCCGCGGCAAACTTTATAATCGATAGAGCCATCTTGCAGGCTTTGCGCGAGGCAACGGCGCTCGCCTGCGTCGCTGCCGCCAAAGATCGGCTTGCCGTCTAGGATTTCGCCCAGAAGCCCGCGGTAGTGCTCGGTGCCGAAGAATTTTTTATTGAAAACAAGCTCGTCGTCGCATGCACCGTTCATGCAAATTTTATCGCCCTTTAAAACCAGGCTCAGCACGCTGATGCCGCTTGCATAAATTTGAACCTCGGTTTGGTTCTTAAATTTACGCATAAAGCCCGCGTCGCTGGTGCGAGTAAGCGGCGAAATGACGGTGAAATTTACGGCTTGCGTAGAAGCGGGCTTGAGTGCAGTGGTAGCGCAACCTGCGAGCAGAAGCGAAAGTGCAAGCGGCGCCAGAAAAGAGCATTTCATAAATAATCCTTAATTTAAGTTAGGTTTAAGTGCGTCTTGAGTAGAATACCGCCTTTAATCTTAATACCAGATTAAGTGGCCCCTTCGTCTAACGGTTAGGACATCGCCCTTTCACGGCGGTAAAACGAGTTCGAATCTCGTAGGGGTCGCCACTTCTAGTTTTAAAATTTTTTGACGCAAATTTTAATTTTTGTAAAATTCTGAAATTTTATCTAACTACTAAATTCTAAAATTATGCGCTTTTGCTGCTTCCTGCGCTACAAAATTCCAAGACTGCAATAAAAATTCTACCTGATAATTTTAAAATTTATCCCCGCCGAATTTACGTAATAAATTTTATGCGGACATATGAAACTTAATAAAATAAAACTCGCAAATTTAGCTCTTTCTAAAAAAAATTCGCTAAATTTATTGAATGCAAAATTTTAAAGAATATGTAAATGAAATTCTAAAAAATCATCCTGGCGAGCGCGTCACGAGCTTTAGTTTCGAGGGTGAGAAATACTGGCTAAAGCAGCCGGAACTGCGCATCCGCGGTGGATTGCTTACGAAAATATTTAAAGCAAATCCGAAAGCCGCTTTCGATTACGAAGCGCTAAAATGCGAGAGCCTGTACGCAGCCGGCGCGCCTGTGCCGCAGCTGGTGCTGCGAGACGAGAACTTTTTCGTACTCAAAGACGGCGGCACGCCGGTGGACGAGGTGCTAAAAAGCTCGGATGAGGCAACTTGCGTGGCGCTTATTGAGGACTACGCTGCAGCGTTAGCACAGCTGCATTCGCGCGGCTTCATACACGGCAGACCCGCGCTGCGCGACGTTTTAGTAAAAAACGGCGAGATGAAATTTATAGATTTTGAAAATCGTGGCGAGCGCGGTAATCTGCAAAAAGCCAAAATGCGAGATTTTTTGCTGTTTGTCTATGATCTGTGTCGCGAAAGGCTAAGCGAAGGTTTGGTGCGCGCAGGCATCCACGCCTACGCCTCAAGCGGCGGGCAGGACGTAGTGCAAAGTGCGTGGGCTACGGTACTTGCGCTGCGTCCAATATATTTTATCGCCAGGCTCTTGCCGCAAAAATTTAAGGATCTAAACGCGCTCGTACGCACGTTTGAGCTCTGCCTAAAAATAATTGAGAAAAATGATGGTCAAACAAAGTAAATTCGCTAAATTTAAGCTGGTGATTATACTCGCCTATATGTCGGCTCTGGCGCCCTTGTCTACCGATATGTATCTGCCTGCGCTGGAAAAGGTAAAGGCAAGCTTTTCCACGAGCGAGTTTTACGCTCAGCTATCGGTTGCGAGCTTTTTCATCGCTTTTGCGCTAGGACAGCTCGTTTATGGGCCGCTAAGCGATAAATTCGGCCGTAAAAAGCCGCTATACGCGGGCATTTTGCTTTTTATATGTGCGTCGCTTGCTTGCGTGAGCTTTGATAGCGTTTACGCGTTTATATTTTTTAGATTTTTGCAAGCTTTGGGTGGGTGCGCTGGAGTGGTACTTGCGCGAGCTGTTATTAATGACAAATTCGAGCTGCACGAGGCTGCGGCGATGTTTGCGCTGATGATGGTCGTGGGCTCGCTAGCGCCGATGCTAGCACCAACTCTAGGCGGATTTGTGCTAGATTTTTTCTCGTGGCAAGCGATTTTTGCGATTTTGTTCGCACTTGGAATTTTGCTTTTCGTATTCATATTTTTCGGGCTCGACGAGAGCGCGCAGATAGACGGGACTGCTACACTTAGCGTAAAAGGCGTGCTTGGCGAATACGGCATAATCTTGCGAAATAAAGAATTTATGCGCTATACGCTAGGATTTGCAGTTGCGATGAGCGCGCTTTTCGCTTATATCACGGGCTCTAGCTTCATATTTTTGGGCTATTATGGGCTAGGCGAGCATGCCTTCGGCGTAATATTTGGCATCAACGCTCTTGGAATGACCCTTGTTTCGGCACTAAATGCCAAACTCGTGCAAAATCGCGAACCCGCCGCTTTATTAAATTTCGGCCTAATAGCGATGCTTGTGACTAGCTTGATTTTGTTCGCATGCTCTATGCTTGACCTTCCTTTCATCTGCTTTGAGGCTTCGCTTTTCGTATTGCTTTCATCGCTCGGCTTTGTCGCGCCTAACGCCACGACGCTTGCGATGACGCTGTATAAGGACGGCAACTCTGGCGCAGCTTCGGCGGTACTAGGGACTGCGCAGTTTGCTATTGCCGGGGCTATTTCGTTTATCGTGGGTGCAGTGGAAGCGAATAGGCCGTTTTTGCTCGCAAGTGTGATGGCGATTTGTGCTCTTTGTGCGAACGCTGTGTATTTTTTATTGCGAGAAAAGAATCAAAAATTTTAATTTTAATATTTTTTAAATTTATCGTTAAGGATTGATTGGCTAAAATTAACACTCGTTCTTTCAGCGTAAGAAAGACAATTCGGTAAAAAGAGGAAACAAGCCAATGAGCGATATTATCGCGTATAAATTTAACGGTGAAATTTATGATACTCAAAGCATCGGCGAGCACGCAAGCGAGGCGCAGCCGATATATTTCGATAACTCCGAGGACGCGCTAAAGGTGATCCGCCACTCCTGTGCGCACCTTTTGGCGCAGGCGGTGCGCGAGCTATACCCAGGTGCAAAATTTTTCGTAGGGCCCGCGATCGAAGATGGGTTTTACTATGATATGCGCGTTAGCAAAGATAACGGCGAGAAGCTCGGTGAAGAGGATTTGGGGGCGATCGAAAAAAAGATGCGCGCGCTTGCCGAGGCAAATTTAGAGATTAAAAAGATAGCCTCCACTAAAGAGGCGGTCGCGAAAAAATATGCAAACGACGATCTTAAACAGGAAGTTTTAAAACGTATCCCCGAAGGCCCAGTCAGCTTATACGCGCAGGGCGAGTTTGAGGACATCTGCCGCGGCCCGCACGTGCAAAATACGAAATTTTTGAAAAATTTCGCCCTTACTCGCATCGCGGGAGCGTATCTCGGCGGTGACGAGAAGCGCGAGATGCTAACTCGCATCTACGGCGTCGTATTTGCCGATAAAGATAGCCTTAAAAAGCACCTTACGATGCTCGAAGAAGCCAAGAAGCGCGATCACCGAAAGCTAGGAGCTGAGATGAAATTTTTCACCTTCGACGAGCAGATCGGCGCAGGACTTCCGATCTGGCTTCCTGCCGGCACGAGGATGCGTATAAAGCTCGAGGGGCGCCTTTATAGGCAGCTTCGCAAGCGCGGCTACGAGCCGGTGCGAGGTCCTGAAATTTTAAAATCCGACGCGTGGAAGATCAGCGGACACTACAGCAATTACAAAGAAAATATGTATTTTACGACGATCGAGGATCAAGAATACGGTATCAAGCCGATGAACTGCGTCGGTCATATCAAGGTTTATCAAAGCGAAATCCGCTCATATCGCGATCTGCCGCTTAAATTTTGCGAGTACGGCGTCGTGCACCGCCATGAAAAAAGCGGCGTCTTGCACGGGCTTTTCCGCGTGCGCGAGTTTACGCAGGACGACGCGCATCTGTTTGTGATGCCGAGCCAGATCAAAGAAAACGTCTATGAAATTTTGGATTTCGTGGAGCTTTTGATGAAGGCTTTCGGCTTTGAATACGAGCTTGAAATTTCGACTAAGCCGCAAAAGGCGGTCGGCGACGACGAGGTTTGGGAGATCGCGACGAAGGCCTTAAAAGACGCGCTTGACGAAAAGGGCTTAAAATACGGCTTAGACGAGGGCGGCGGCGCATTTTACGGGCCTAAGATCGACATCAAAATCACCGACGCGCTCGGTCGAAAATGGCAGTGCGGCACGGTGCAGGTCGATTTTAACCTGCCTGCGCGCTTCGAGCTTGGCTATATCGACGAAAATAATGAAAAAAAACAGCCCGTGATGCTGCATCGCGCGATTTTGGGAAGCTTCGAGCGCTTCGTGGGGATTTTGCTCGAGCACACCGCGGGCGAGCTTCCGTTTTGGATCTGTCCTACGCAGGTATCGATCGTGCCGATCGGCGAGGCGCACGCAGACTACGCGAAAGAAATTTTAAATTTGCTGCGCGAAGCAGACATTGACGGCGAAATTTTAGATAGAAACGAGACGTTAAATAAACGAATTAGAACGGCTGAAAAGCAGAAGGTGCCGCTCATCATCGTCCTAGGCGATAATGAAGTTTCGGCTCGTAGCGTGGCTCTGCGCGATCGCAGGGCGCGCGAACAGCGAAATTTAGGGCTGGATGAGTTTTTAAATTTCGTAAAAGCTAAATTAAACGAGGTGAATTTTTGAGCAGAGAGAAAGAGGTTTTTCTAAACGAGGACATCCCGGCTAGCGAAGTCAGGTGCATAGGCGACAACGGCGAGGTTTACGGCATAATTTCAAAGGCGCAGGCGCTGCAGATCGCCGAGCGAGAGGGTGTGGATCTGGTTTTGATAGCGCCCGATGCAAAGCCGCCCGTTTGCAAGGTCATGAACTACAGCAAATTTCGCTATCAGCAGGAAAAAAAGCTCAAAGAGGCGAAAAAAAAGCAAAAAATCATCGAGGTCAAAGAGATCAAGCTGTCCGCCAAAATCGCTCAAAACGACATTAATTACAAAGTAAAACACGCGAAAGAATTCCTTAGTAGCGGCAAACACGTCAAGCTTCGCGTATTTTTAAAAGGGCGCGAGATGTCAAGCCCGGAAATCGGCGTAAATTTGCTCAATAAAATTTGGGACGAATTTTTTGCAGAAGTTGCCGACCGCGATAAGGCGCCTGCGCTGGAGGGCCGCTACGTAAATATGCTGATCACGCCGAAAAAGGCGTAGAGTAAATTTAGCGGTATTTGCGCTGCATGCGGCAAAATTTTAAAATTTCGCGCTGTTTCTTCGCGGTACAGCGCGTGAATTTAAGCTAAATAGCGTAAATTTTAAAATTTAATGTGGGCTAAGTTTATCTCTAAATTTAGACCTTTAAATTTGTATAAAATTTTTTGTATCCAGCCAAACCGAATCTTAAGCGAGTGGCAGAATTTAACTTTAAATTTATCTTGCGTCAATTTAAGCTATAAAATTCCTTAAATTCAAATTTTTCAAAGAAACTTTATTATATACTTCCCATTCACTTTAAAAAAAGGACGACCATGCCAAAGATGAAAAGCGTGCGCGGTGCCGTCAAGCGTTTTAAAGCGGGCAAAAACAAGATCAAAAGAGGCTCGGCGTTTCGCAGCCATATTTTGACGAAGATGTCTCAAAAACGCAAGAGGAATTTGCGCGAGGCCCAATACGTCGATTCTACGAACGTATCTGCGGTTAAAAAAATGCTTTGCAAATAGTGCGAAGTTAGTTTTTGACGAAAGTCATTCAAACTCCCCTAAATTCATGGATTTTAGGGCAAGATCCCCAAGGGACGCCGATTAAGAAAGGATTAATATGGCAAGAGTAAAAACGGGTATCGTTAGACGCCGCCGTCACAACAAGGTGCTAAAGCTTGCGCGCGGATTTTATAGCGCAAGACGCAAACATTTCAGAAAGGCTAAAGAGCAGCTGGAGAGAAGCCTCGTTTACGCCTTCCGTGACAGACGCGCGAAAAAACGCGATTTCCGCAGACTTTGGATAGTGCGCATCAATGCAGCTTGCAGGCTAAACGACATCAGCTATTCTAAATTTATAAACGGACTTAGAAAAGCGGGCATCGAGCTTGATAGAAAAATTTTAGCAAATATGGCTATGAACGACGCCGAAGCTTTCGCAACCGTCGCGAAGAAGGCAAAAGCGGCATTAAAATAAGCTTTAAAATTTAGCCGTCTTAAGGCGGCTAAATTTTTAAATTTCGACAAAGCTTTTAATTATAAAAGCATGTCTGCAAATTTGTTGAAATTTAAGAATTTGGGTAATTTTATTTGAGGCGGTGCAGAATGCTAAAGTCTTTGAAAAAAATCGTATCTCTTGCGCTTATCGGTGCAGCAGGGTTCGGCTATGCGAGCGAGCAGAATTCCTGGAGCTATGCAGACGCGCAAAAATCTCCTTCCAACAACACTTCCCGTTCCGACGTAATGAGCGCTGCGGACAGCTTGGGCGCGAAATTAAGCAGGCGCGACGCGGCTAGCGATAACTCCGCGAGCGACGAGTATGAAAACTCATTTCGTATCAAGCTCGAGTACGCAAGGGGCTTTGCTAAAAAGGGCTCATATTCGGGCAGGCTTAATAATCAGCGCGTTATGATGCCTGCATTTCGCTGGACGGGCAATAGCGGCGTAAATGCCGAGTTTTGGAACGGTATTACCAATATAGGCGGCGCGCTGGTTCCTTATGTGGCTTTCGGCTCATACGAAAAGCGCCCAGGAGGAGATTCTCACTCACAATATTTGGTGCGAAGAGACGAGGATTTGGCTCAAATGCAGCGCAATAAAGCCGCGGGTATCAAAAATCTCGCCTATACTTATACGGGCACTACCGGTCCTATCGGTCCTGACGGTCGTCCTACTGCCATTGGTTCAAGTAGAAATTTAAGCCTAGTATATGCCGATATCGATAATTTTGTAAATTTCTACGGCAGAGAAAACATCGCGGGATACTTTATCGACGAGGTTGATACCAGAGATAACCCCGCAAATATCGCCTATATGGCTAATATCTACAATTATATCAAGACCAAATACCCTGAAATGCTAGTTTTGGCGAATAACGGCTGGGGCGTGCGCGATGCCATAGCTCCTTATGCGGACGTTTGGATGCTGCAAGAAGTTCATGCGCTTAACTCAGATAAACCAGAAGATTATATAAACCGCTATCGTACTAGAACTTCGGAGTTTGAAAAAGACCCGGCAAATTCCTCTAAAATTTTGCACGTCATATATGGCGCCAGGCCCGATCAATACGACGAGATCATAAGGCTATCTCGCGAGCGCAACGCGGCAAATCTATTTATCACCTCCGACACGAATGCCTATCCTGGCGGATATGACGATCTGCCTACCTATTTTGAAGCGCTGATGCTGGCGATCAATAACTTCACGCCTAAAAACGGCAGCCTATTTTCGCAGGTCGTAAGAAGAGGCAATCGGGTAGGCATCGAGATGCCGCGCTCGAAGGTCGATCTGGACCTTACCAAGCTAGCAAGAAATTCCGCTTATAAAAATTTAGCTGACACCGACGGGCAGGAGTTTAACGTAAACGTAAGCGCGATCGGAAACTACGGCGGGGATTACAAAGACCGCTCGGGCGGCGTCAAATACGATCACAAGAGCGACGGAATTTTACTCGGAGCCTCCAAGAGAGTAGATGATCTTACGCTGGGCGTGATCTTTGGTTACCAAAAATCGGACGCTTGGTACGAGGGTAAATTCGACGGTGTCAAAGAAAACATCAAATCCTACGAGCTCGGTCTGGCGGGCAGATACGATTTTAGCAAGAATGTGGATCTGGCGGTCAATTTAACATATTCGACGAACGATCATAAATTTGAAACCAACAACGGATTCGGCGCTATCCATGGCGCAAAATACAAGTCGCAAATTTGGGACTTCAGCACCAGAGCCGGGTATAAATTCTTATTTGAAAACGGCTATATAAAGCCGTATTTGGGGCTTGGAGCGATTAGGGTGAACGAGGATGCGATCTCTAGGCTTAGGTTTAGCTCCGCTTCAAAAACTGCGCCAAACGGCACCGCGGGAATTTACGCGATCAAGGCTTTCGGCGATCTGCAGATATTCGCAAATGCGGAGTACGAGCATCGATTTAGCGGCGATTCGTATCACGCGAGCAGAAAATATTCGGATAGATACGACGTGGAGGGGCTTGATTATTCTAACGGCGTGTTTAACGGCGCGATCGGATTGAAATATAAGATCCTTCAAAGCATCGCACTCAGTGCATCGTACGAGCTAAGCGAGAGCAAAAATAGCCTGGCAAGAGCCGCTTTTGACGTTGAGTTTTGATTTTAATCGGACGTAGCCCAAGATAGGCAGCCTGAAGCACGACTGTAAATTCCTCTTTGCCGCAAAGCGAAAATTTTATGAAATTTGCGGCTAAATTTTACCTGGGCTTTGCTGCGAAATTTTAAAATTCCGGCTGCGGATTTCGTTTATATATTTTCTCGCTTTTAAATTTCATGCACTTATCGCTTTTATGCTACTTTCAATATAAAGAATAATGCGGATTTTGCAGTAGAATTTTGCACGTGTCTTTTAAAAGTGGTCTGAAATTTTAAAGATCTGTGTCTGCTTTAAATTCCGTGATTATTAAATTTTAAAATTCCATATGCAAAGAAATTTTAAAATTTTAAATCTGGTTCGATAAAAAGATTTTGCTAAGCAGCGGGATTATAAAAATTCTAAAGCAATTACTCGTAAAATTTTATAAAATCCGGATTAATTAAAATCGCTAAGCCTAAGACGATGAGGTAGAATTTTGCGGATCGCTCCGCAAAATTTAAAAGAGATTATTTTAGCTTGTCTAGTTCGATGATGTAAGGCACTGAGTTTACCCCCGCACCGAAATATTTGGCAGCTAGGGCTTTTGCAGCATTTAGCTCGGCAGCGCTTACGTCTTTGGCACCTGCTTTGTTATCTTCGGCGTAGTATTTTCTAAAAACCGCTATCTTTTGCTCGTCAGTTTTAGCATTTTTGATCTCTTTGTAGATGAGTGCGGATTTTGCGTGGCCGTCATCGCCGTGAACGGAGGTCATGATTATATCGACATTGTTATTTTTTAACGTTTCTTCGATCCTTGCCATCTCTTTGCGGCAGAATGGGCACAAAGCGTCCGTCAGCATCAAAATCGTAGGTTTTTTTGGATCGTTTCCTAGCTTGATGATATTGTCTTTGCTCTCTGCTTTGAAGACCTTACTTAGCTGTCCTGCGATGCGGTCTTGTTTGATCTGCTCCTTATAGACTACGCGTTTTTTAGGATCGATGATATCGGTAAAGATCAGATCGCCTTGAGTGAAGATGATCTCCTCTTGCGACATATTGCCTTGAGAGATTTTTAAAACGACCGCTTCAACGCCCTTTGGCTCGCTAAGTGGGATGCGCTCGGCGATCTTTATGTCGATGCCTTGCGGTACGCCGCCGTAGATAGATAGAATTTCGCTGTCGCTTAGAGCCGCGTTCAGGCTCGCTGCGAGCGCAACTGAAGTTAAAATAGCTTTTTTCATTTTTTTCCTTTGCAAAAAATTCCGCGCATTGTAGTGCAAAATTTTAAATTTTTACTTTTTCAAATAGCGTTTATTGTCGATCGTCACGATATTTCCCATTTTATCTAGGTATTCGAGGTAGCAGATAACGAATTTCCTGCTAAGCCCAAGCTCCTCTTTGGCGTTCGTGATGTTTACGAAACCCTCTTTTTCGATGATTGCGTAGAGGCGCTTGATCGCTAGGGCTAAATTTTCGGCCTCGACGAAGAGATTGTGCGCGAGACGGACGACCTTTTTGGCGTAGGTCAGCTTCTTTAGCGCGTCATCGCCGCTACTGCGGTCGATCTCCAGCTCGTCATAGACGTTATAAGGCGCGAGAGGCGCGATTCCGCCCTTTTTGATGAGATCAAAAATTTTACTCTCCAGGCTCTGCTTAAGCGCGTCAAAATCCACTCCCGATTTTACGTAAACTCCGCCCTTTTTGGAGACGATACCGCTCCGCTCAAGCTCGCTAAGCGCGCGCGCAGCAAGATCTTCGCTGGCCCACGAGAGCTTTAGGGCGATCGAGGCGGGCGAAAAGATCGCGTAGTCGTTTTTTGAGATGATAAATTTTATGAAGTTTTTTACGTCCTCGATCGCGCTTAGATCGTAAACGCATAAATTTGCTTCGTCAAAATATGTCCCTTCTATGCCGCGCGCGATCTTTACCGCTTCGTCGTACTCCATTCCGAAGCGCTGATACGCCGAAAATAGCCCGAATCCGTGCTTGTGAAAGCCGCTTAGAATTTTAAATGCTTCGGTGAAATTTCGCTTCAAAAGCGCGGTGAGAAGTACGGCTTTGCTCTGCTTTTTTAGCGGCTCGACTACGGCGTTTAGCACGCGCCCGCCGCCGATTACGCGCGAGTTTGCCAAGCAGACGAATGGCTCGCCGAATTTCAAAAACATCGTTTTGTCAAATTTAAAGCTTACGAGCTTCTCGCCGCTTGGAAGTTCTTTTAAAATGAGCGCTTTTGCCGCGCTTTGCTTGCTTCCGACGCAAAACAGCACGTCTTGATTATGCGAAATTTCGCCGCTAAAGGTGCAGTCCGCTTCATTAAAGCCGCGGAAAAAGCCCTTTTTGCTTAGGATTTGCCCCTTTTGCAGCTCGCTCGTTTTGGCGTCCAGACTTAGCGCGACGCGGTTTGGAGCCTGCGCTAGCGGCGTGTCCTCGTCATGGATCTGCACGCTTTTGACATTAAAAATTTTACCCAGATCGCAGTTATAAAGCTTCTCGCCCTTTGAAATAGCGCCGTTAATTAGGCTGCCCGTTACGATGGTGCCAAGCCCCTTAAGCGAAAAGACGCGGTCGATGTAGTAGTGCACGACGCCGCCTCCTTGGCGCTGCGCGGGCTTGATATTAAAGAGATAGTTTTTCAGCTCGGCGATGCTTGCGGGATCTTTTATGCTGATAAAAAAGGTGTTTAAAATTTGCAAATCCTTAAATTTGCCGATGTATTCCCTGCACTGCGCCGCAACCTCCGCCTTGCGCGCGTCGCCCACCAGATCGCACTTGCTGATACACAAGATCACGCTTTTTACCCCGAGCAGCGATAAAATTTGAATATGCTCGCGGCTTTGCGGCATCAGCCCGTCGTCCGCGGCGACTACTAGCATCGCAGCGTCGAAGGCATACGCGCCGCTAATCATCGTCTTTACTAGATTTTCATGCCCCGGAACGTCGATGAAAGCGACGTTGGTGTTCCCAGAGCGCAGATGCGAAAAGCTAAGATCGATCGTGATGCCACGTTCTTTTTCGCTCGACATTCGGTCTCCTTCAAAGCCGTTTAGCGCCTTGATTAATGCGGTCTTTCCGTGATCGATATGGCCTGCGGTGCCGATGATTACGCTATTCATAAATTTCTCCGATCTTTTTTATTAAATCTTGTAAGTCGCTTTTTAAAATCGATCTGAAATCGAGCAAAAATTTATCATCCTCGATCCGCCCGATTATGCCCGCAGCGCGAAATTTTGCCTGCGTGCTCTGTGGATCTGCGCCGTCAAGTATCGCAAGCGCGACGCTAGGGTATGAGGCGCCGGGCATCGTACCGCCGCCTACGAAGGTGGTAGTAGGCACGATTTGCGATTTTGCGCTGATGCGAGATTGCACTAGCTCCGCTCGCTCACGCAGCTCGTCCAGGCTCAGATGGATCTGATCTATCGTCGTGATGAGGTGAAATTCTTTATTTATATACGCCTTGATGGTCTCGGCAAGCAGGCTTAGCGTGATCTTGTCCACGCGCAGCATTCGCAGTAGCTGGTTTTTACGCAGGCGCGCGATGAGCTCGTGATCTCCTAGAATGATGCCGCACTGCACGGAGCCGAAAAGCTTGTCGCCGCTAAAGCTAAGCAGCCGCACGCCGTTTTTTAAAAGCTCAAAAATGGATGGCTCGCTTTTGCCTAGCCCAAATCCCAGCTCGCTTGCGTAGCCGCTTCCAAGATCGTAATAATCGATGATCTCGTTAAAGTTTTCTGCTTTTTTCATGCTAAATTTTGCAGGGCAAATTTTAGAAGCTTGAGCGGAAATTTCGCTCTCTCCGTCTTCATGAAAACACTCGCTCTTTTCGGACGGCTCGCCGCTATTTAAATTTAGAGCATTCGCAGAAGCTGCCGCTAAGCTTAAACCATTCGCCGCGGAATTTAGAATTTCGCTCGCCGTATCCGCCCGCCCGCCGCAAAGATTTTCTAAATTTTTAAAATTCGCCGCTCTAAGCGCTAAAAATTCTCTCTTTGCCTGTGAGGCACGGCGTGCCAAAGCTGCAACTTCCGCAGCGCTTACGCTAGAGCTGAAGCCTGAAATTTTAAAATTTGAGCGGTGCACCTTCATCAAGATCGCCGTGTTTTCATTGATCGCTTCTTCGTAATCGTCCAGCTTGGTTTTGTTCGTGGTGCCGATCTCTACTAGCTTTGCGCCCGAGTTTGCCATCACTTCGCTCACCCGAAAGCTCCCGCCGATCTCGACTAGCTCGCCGCGGCTTACCACGACTTCGCGTCCGCGCGCGAAGGTATTTAGCACCAAAAATACCGCCGCAGCGTTGTTATTTACCACGAGTGCGTCCTGCGCGCCGAAGAGTTCGCTGCACAAAAGCGCTATGTAGTCGTATCTGTTGCCGCGTGCGCCCTCGGATAGGTCGTATTCTAAATTTGAATACGAGGTGATGATCTTTTGCGCGCGGGCTAAAATTTCGGCGCTGATGACGCTGCGGCCGAGGTTTGTGTGTAGCACGACGCCGGTTGCGTTAATGAGCGGCTTAAGGCTTAAGTTTTGAAATTTTTCGTAGCGCGATTTGATGCGCGCGATGATCTCGCTTTCGCTTGCGACCGCGCCTCCTTGCAGCGCCTTTTCGCGCTCCTGCCCGATAAGCTCTTGCGCGATTTTGATGATTTGCGGGCGGAGGCAGTTCTGAAACTCTCGCGCGTTTGCGATTTTGTCGATTTTTGGTAGTTTGATTCGTTGCATTGCGACCCCGATGCCTTAAAATTTAGGCGATTTTATCATTTAAAGCTTTGATTTTGCTTTATCTATAAAATTATTAATTTAAATTCGATTTACTTTAAGTGCAGAATTTAAAAGCTGTTTAGAAAATAAGAGTAAAACCCGCCTAATTATCAATTTAGGATAGATTATGAAAGAACATGGATTTTATGCCGCGGGGCTAAAGGATGTCGTCTTAAGCGACGATATCGAAATTTGCGGCGATGAAGAGGGGACAAAAAATGAGGAATTTATCGTTGCGAATTCGCCGAAATTAAAAGCGCAAATTTATGCGCCCGAGATAAATTTTTATATAGAAAATTCCGCAGATGAGCCGCTACAAATCGCTAAAAACGTAGATATTTTGTATCGCGCCAAAGATATCGCCTTCGACGGCGCGCTAGATAGCGACTATCAAAAGCCCGTCGGCAAAAACGTGATTCTCGCCTGTGACGAGCCTCGAGGGGAGCTTGTGAGGCTACTTAGGCAGCACGGATTTAAGGTGATCGTGTTAAGCAGGGCCGAGATTAAGTTCGTCTATGGCGAGATTGGCGATCTTGCGGTTACGATTTTAAGCGAGCGGGATGAGGTTGAGACTGAGGCGGA
The DNA here is from genome assembly GCF_937921625.1 of uncultured Campylobacter sp. Lineage (GTDB taxonomy): Bacteria > Campylobacterota > Campylobacteria > Campylobacterales > Campylobacteraceae > Campylobacter_B. The sequence goes on from NZ_CAKZTI010000044.1 coordinate 16,307, forward strand.
TTTTTTCTTGATTAGCGGCGCAGTGCCTTATCAGCTACGACAAAGCGGCTGCTACGAGATCTCGGGACTAAAAGACGATGAAATTTTAGAAATTTTAAATTCCAAAAGCCTAGTTTATCATTATAAGAATTCCACGATCTTTGATCCCGCGATCTGCCAGTATCAAGGTAGGCGGAATGAGCTGCGAGCGCCGTGCGTGGAGGTTTGCCCCACAGTGGCGATTTTGAAAAATGACGAAAAGCGCGAGTTAGTATTTTCGCATATCGACTGCATCGGTTGCGGCGCGTGCGTGAGCGTCTGCCCTAGCGGCGCGCTGAAATTTGCCAAGCTGCCCCAAAGCGTATTTGGCGAGATCGCAAAGCTCTATGCAGGCAAAATTCCACTTCTCATCGCGGAGGGCGAAATTTCATCCGCTTTAAAAATAGAGCTTCCGTGCGGCGTGCTGCCGTTTGGAATTTTTGGAAGTAAGCAAATAGATGAGGTAAATTTGCTAAGCGCTATGCAAGAAAGTGGCTCGAGTGTGATCGTTTACGGCGCAGACGTGGGCGAGAGCACGCGCGAAGCGGTGGAGCTTATCAATGGAATTTCGCGCGCGATCTACGGCAAGGACGCGGTATTTTTAGCGCGAAATTTAGCCGAGCTGCAAGAGGCGCTAAAGCAGGCGCAAAGCGCGCAGCCGTGGGGGCTTTCGATAAACGAGCAGGGCCTTAGCAAGAAAGAAATTTTTTCCAAACGCGTAAGCGCAATGGTTGGCGAGGGCAGCTTCGGCGCCGTAAAAAGCGGAGAGTTGCTAAAATTTGGCAAAGTAAACATAAACGAAGCAAGTTGCACGCTATGCCTTAGCTGCGTGGGCGCCTGTAATACCGGCGCGCTGTATGCCGATAACAGCGACAATTCAATTAAGCTCAATGCCTCGCTTTGCACGACGTGCAACTACTGCGTGCTAAGCTGCGCCGAAAAGGATACGATCGAGCTTGAGCCTTGCGGCGTGGAGCTTGAGCCGGGATTTTTTAATTACAAAATGCTAGCTAAAGATGAGCTTTTTAAGTGCATTGAATGCGGTAAGGAATTTGCGACGAGCAAAGCCGTGATGAAGATCGCGGATATGATGGGTGCGCATTTTGCAAACGAGCCTGAAAAGATGAAGACTCTTTTTTGCTGCGGCGATTGCAAGGCGAAAATAATGATAAAAAAGCAGATAGAAGATGCTAGAAAAGGGGCAATGTAATGGATGCGAATCTACTTCAAGCAAGAAGCTACTACTACGAATTTTTTGCAATTCCGTTTTTTTTCTATGAAACGGATGCGAAATTTAAGCGCTGGAAGGAGCAGCTGGAGTTTTTACGCAGCTCGCCCATTGTGCCTAGCGATGAGGCGGAATTTCAAAATTTGGCGAAATTCGATTTTGCAGCGTTTAAAAGCGAGCAAAATTCCGTGCTTTTTGATTTTTCATACGCCAACGTGCCGATGAGTGCGAGCTTCTACGACGAGGGGCGCGACGATGGGCGTATGCGTGTCGCGGTAATCGACGCGCTAAAAAAGAGTAAATTTCGCCGCAATATGGAGCTTTGCAAAGAGTGCGAGGATTATGTGGGATTTATTTTTTACCTGCATTCAACTCTACTTCGCGACGCGGCTGCAAAACACAGCGCGGTTTTAAACGGACAAAATTCCGTGGCAAATGAGCAAAATTTTACGAATAGCGCGAGCTTGACGGCGCAAGACGGCGAAGCGCTGGCGTTAGAGCTTTTTACGAATGTCACCAATAGCTTTGTGGATGAGTTTAGCGAGCTTTTGTGCGGGCATGTGCGGGCGGATTTTTTCAAATCATTAGGCGCACTAATGAGAAGCTTTTTTGCGCTTGAGCGCTCGCTTTTAGCGCTTGCCGCTCCGCAAAAGAAAGATCGCAGCGTCGTTAAAGAAGCGATCAAAAAAGGTGGCTATCAAAATAAATTTACCAATCCGGAAGATATTTTTGATCTGGATTGATAAATAAAATTTTTAACCAAAATCTTAACGCAAAAGCAGAATTTCGGTTAAATTTTAGACTCGCAAGCTCGAGTTTTGCGAGTAGTTTTTTAGTTAGAACTTTATATTTTGAATTTTAAATAAAATTTAAAAAGTAACTTAAAATTTAATTTCCATCTCACTGCCTTTTCGTTATAATTCATTAGACTTAAATCCTGTAACAGGTGTTACTACAATAAAAGATTTAAAGCGATTTCTTCACAAAGGAAAACCATGGAGAACAAACGCAGGGATTTTCTTAAAAAATCTCTAAAAATCGGCGCAGTAGGTGCCGTGGGCGTTGCCGCGTCTCAGGCTCTAGCGAAAAGCGAGCAGGACTATGGCGATACCGTTCGTGGCAAATCACCGAAAAAAGAGGTGCTTTACTGGGAGAGTGAAGCGTGGAAAAAATACTATAAAGTAGCTTACTAGGAGAATTTTCATGAGTGAGAATGCGATCGGAAGGAGATCGTTTTTGAAACTCGCCGCTTTAGGAGCGAGCAGCGTAGCCGCGTTTGGCGAAAATAATACGCTAAGAGCTGCTACTGAGCAAGAGATCAAAAACCCATTTCCAGGTTCCGTTATGAAGCGAACGATATGTTCGATCTGTTCCGTAGGCTGTGGTATCGAGGCTCAAGTGGATGAGAGCACCAATACCTGGATTCGCCAAGATATGGCAGTAGATCACCCGATCTCGCAGGGCAGTCACTGCTGTAAGGGAATCGATCAAATCGATCTAACCAAATCTAAAATGCGTCTTAAATATCCGCTCAAAAAGGTTGGCGGCAAGTGGGAGCGCATAAGTTGGGAGCAAGCCGTTAACGAAATCGGCGATAAAATGCTTCAAGTCCGCAAAGAGGACGGTCCAGATAGTGTGGTATTTCTGGGTTCGGCTAAATTTTGTAACGAGCAGGCATATTATTTTAGAAAATTTGCAGCCTTCTGGGGTACAAACAGCAACGACCACGTAGCCAGAATTTGACATAGCGCAACAGTCGCCGGTGTGGCGAATACTTGGGGTTATGGAGCTATGACAAATCACGTAGGCGATATGGCGAAAAATTCTAAAATAATCCTTTTCATAGGTGCGAATTCCGCGGTTGCAAATCCCGTAGGGGCTATGAAGCACGCTCTTCAGGCTCGCGATAGAAACGGCGCGAAAATCGTTGTAGTTGATCCAAATTTTACTAGAACTGCGGCTAAGGCCGATATGTATATTAGAATTCGTCCGGGAACCGATATAGCGTTTGTGTACGGAATGCTGCATCTAATCTTTAAAAACGGCTGGGAAGATAAGGAGCTAATAAAAACCAGAACCTACGCTGTAGAGGAGATTAGAGCCGAAGCTGAGAAGTGGGATCCTAAAGAGGTAGCCAATGTCACCGGATGCAAAGAAGAGGAGCTGATAGAATTTACGAGGATGTTTGCTACCACAAAGCCCGCTACTTTATGCTGGGCTCTAGGCATTACTCAGCACTCGATCGGAAGTTCAAATACTAGAATTTTGGCTCTTTTGCAGCTCATACTAGGCAATATGGGCAAGCCGGGCGGCGGCTGCAACATCCTTAGAGGTCACGATAATGTTCAAGGCGCTACCGATATGTGCAATCTCTCCGATAGCTTGCCTGCGTATTACGGGCTAGCCGATAACTCCTGGAAGCACTTCTGCAAGGGCTGGGGCGTAGATTACGAGCAGTTTATTAAAAGATTTGCCGTATCTACTAAGCAGCCACACGAAAAGCAGGGTGAAAAAGTGCCTGGTACGAATTTTACCGAGTATTTTCACTACGATCCGAGCATCGAGCAAGATGTGATAAACTGGCGCAACGAAAAGGGCTTTTCGCTATCTAAATGGTGGCAGGGCGTTTTGAAAAATGAGCCCGTTTTAAGTAGTGGCAATGTCCGCGTTCTTTGGGTGCAAGGCACAGGAATTACTTCTATGGCTCATGTTCGCGAGACTCAAGAAGCATTAGGCAAGATCGATATGCTGGTAGTCGCCGAGCCGTTCTTAAACGAAGTAGCGATTCTAAACGATAGACCGGATGGAATTTATGTTTTGCCGGTAGCTACGCAGTTTGAGAGCGAAGGCCATCTAAGCGCTACAAACCGTAGCGGTCAGTGGAGAACTCAGATTGTTAAGCCTCTATTTGAGAGCAAAGAGGATCAAGAAGTAATGTTTTTATTCGCGAAAAAATTCGGCTTTTACGACGAATATGTTCGCGGCATGAAGATGGGTATAGTTGACGGTGAGCTTAAGCAGGTTAAGGACGATTTTGTTTGGCCTGACGACGCTACCGATGAGATCGCACGCAATACTCAAAGTATTGGAAATAACGGACGTACCGCAGCTAGATTTCGCAGACAGCAGAAGAACTGGCATCTATTTGATCCCGATACTTTGCGCGGCATAGGTGGCGAGGTCGAGGGCGAATACTACGGGCTTCCATGGCCTTGCTGGGATACGCAACACCCGGGCACGCCGATCCTTTACGACGTAACTAAGCCTTATGCCGACGGCGGTATGGGATTTAGAAACCGCTTCGGCTTAGAACACGACGGCGTTTCGCAGCTAGCCGACGAGAGCATTACTCTTCCGGGATCAAAAATTCAAGGCGGACATGCGGAGATTACAAAAGCAAATATCGAACAGGTTTTAGGCATTACGCTAAGCGAGGATGAAAAAGCCAAGATGGGACCTACGTGGAGCACAGATTATAGTGGCATTATCGCTAAAAAATGTCGCGAGTTTGGAATTTGTCCTTGCGGAAACGCAAGAGCCAGAGCGAAGGTTTGGCAGTTTGCGGATCAAATTCCGAAGCACCGCGAGCCGATCCACTCGCCTAGATGGGATTTGGTGGAGAAATATCCGACCTTTGCGGATCAAAAACGAAATTTCCGCGTCTTTACGAGATTTATCTCCGAGCAGAAAAAGCAGGATTGGAGCAAGGACTTCCCTACTATCGTAAGCTCGCTAAGGCTAGTAAATTTAAGCGGTGCGGGCATGATTGAGCGCACGAGCAAGTATCTTTCAGCGATTACTCCGGAGATGTTTGCGCACGTAAATCCTAAGCTTGCCGCTGATAAAGGTATCAAAGATGGTGAGATGATGTGGATTCATTCGCCGCAAGGCACGAAGATCAAAGTCAAGTGCATCTATTCGCACGCCGTTACGCCTGATCGTATTGTTATGCCGTATAACTTCGCGGGAATTTTTCAGGGCGAGGATCTAAGCGAGCGCTATCCTGAGGGTACTAAGCCATATATCAGAGGCGAGAGCTCAAATACGATTACCAACTACGGCTTTGACATAAATACGCAAATTTCGGAATTCAACGCCGGTCTTTGCAGACTAGAAAAAGCATAAGGAGATAAAATGCCGGCAAGATTAAAATTTTACGTCGATGTCGAGCGTTGCATCGCTTGCTATGGTTGCCAGGTAGCCTGCAGCTCGGCGCACGGGGTTCCTGTGCAGATCAATAGGCGCAAGGTTATCACTTTAAACGAGGGCATAGAGGGGCAGGAGGTTTCAAGCTCTATCGCTTGTCAGCACTGCACCGATGCGCCTTGCGCGCAGGTTTGCCCGGTTCAATGCTTCTATATCAGAACCGACGGCGTCGTTTTACACGACAAAGATAAATGTATCGGCTGTGGATATTGCCTCTACGCGTGTCCGTTCGGCGCTCCGCAATTCCCTAGAGACGGAGCTTTCGGTATCAAAGGTGCGATGGATAAGTGCACTATGTGCGCGGGTGGACCGGAGCCTACGTTTTCGCACGAAGAGCTACATAAATACGGCCAAAACCGCATCGCAGAGGGCAAGGTTCCGATATGTGCAGCGATCTGTTGCACGAACGCTCTAATCGTGGGCGACGCGAGCAGAGTTTCGGATGTTTATCGCAAGCGCGTACTTACGCGCGGCGTGAGCCTATAAGATTGTGGAATTTTAAACGCCTACGATTTAAAATTCCGCCTTTTTTACAGAAATTTCAACCGAGCGACGGCTTTAAATTTAGCGGTCGCTCGGCGCAAAATTTTATTTAAAAATTCCACTCTTGCCCATTCGCCGTTAGATTATTTCAAAAAATCGCCTCTTGCTGACATTAAAATTTTAAATTTATGCTACAATCACTCAAATTTAGGATTTGAAATCTTAAGCGAAAGGATCCGTCTTGAAAAATAAAATTTCACTTTTTTTGGTCATTTCGGCGTTTTTGATTTTTACGGGCTGCTCTAAAAATGTACCCGTAAATAGCGGCATCGTGCGCACTTCCGAGCCGCTTCACATTATGGAATTTCCGCAGGATAAACTCATAAGCGTAAATTTCACCAACACCTCTACGACGGATTCAAATTTAACCCAAGTAGTGATCCAGCATCTGCGTGCGGACGGATTTAAAGTCGTAAATAAAAGCGCGGCGAACGTCCAAATCGGCGGTAATCTCAACTACTTCCGCAAGGCGGATTTTTCGCGCAGATCGTGGGATAATCCGAGATTTAGCTTCGGTATGGGATTTGGCAGATATTACAGATATACGGGCGTGGGCGTGGGCTGGGGGATGCCGTTCGGTTATGATCCTTGGGACGACGACGATTATTACAGAGACTACTTCTACGACTCGCAGATTAGCCTCTACATAAGCGTTAAAAACAAGGGCGCGTGGAAGGATTACGTAACTAATCTCAACTACCAAAGCATCAAAAATCCGGGCTCTAAAGACTCGGTAATGGATGCGCTAAATTTTAAAATTTACGAATATATAAGACAGATGATTAAGCAGGGAAGATGATAGTAAAAGAGAATAAAAAGCCCGTAGCGATGACGCTGGCGGGGTCGGCGATTTTGGCGCTTGCTAGCGGATATTGCTACCACGCGGGCTTTGGCGGCGCGACGCTTTTTGCTTCCGTAGTGGCGGCATTTTGCGCGTTTTTTTGCGCGCTCAGACTTGGCGCTAAAAATTATTTGCAGATCGGCGAGGATGCTTTTACGATCGTGCGCGGCGCAAATTCCGAAAGCTTCGAATACAAAGATATCGCAAATTTAGGCACCAAAACCTTCGTCGCGGGCAGAAACAAAACGGAGCTTTTAAATTTTGTATTCAAAAAAGCGCCGCAGGCGCAGGATCGCTTTAATTTTTTACGATTTTACAGCGACACGGAGGCCACGCTGCCGGGCTCGTTTGAAATTTCGATCTACGAGCTAAGTAAAATTTTGCGCGAAAAAGCGGGTCTTTCGCAAAGCCCTGAGGAAGAACAAACCGCTTTAAAAACTCGCAAGGGTGCCAAAGGCTCTAAAAAAAGCGCGAGTAGCGGTAAAAATTTTAAAACTAAAAACTTCCGCGATGAAAATTCCGCTTCGCAAAATTCCGATACGCAAAATTCCTGTGGCGCACAAAATTTAGATGAAAATTTAGGCGCGCAGAATTTCGCCGCGCAAAATTCTAATGGCGCCGCCGATTTAAACAGCGCGCAGAATTTGAAGGGCACTTCAAATTTAAACGAACAAAGCTCCGCCGCGCCGAATAATGCCGCTTCCTTAAATAGCGCCTGCGCAGGCGAAAATTTCACAGGCGCCGAGAATTCCACTCCTAAAATTTCCGCAGGTGATAATGAGCTTGACGTTGCGCCAGGAAGTGTGGTAGCGGCTAGCTATGATGCCGCCGATGCCGCGATGCAAAGCTCTGCCTGCGAAAGTAAAAATAAGTAGAGGCGCGGCTTTGAACTCCTTACCGATCGGAATTTTCTTGCAAGGAGCCGCGCTGATGCTCTCGCTAATCGTCGCGATCGGCGCGCAAAACATCTTCGTCATCTCCCAAGGCCTTGCGAAAAACCACGTCGCAGCGGTTTGCATGGTTTGCGCGCTAAGCGATGCCATATTTACGGCCGTAGGGATATTTTTAATCGGCGGCGCTCTTAAGCAAGGCTCGCTTCTTACCCAAATTTTAGGCATAGGCGGGGTCATATTTCTGCTCTGCTACGCGCTAAGCTCGTTTTTTAGTGCCTATAAGGGCTCGCATTTTGCCAAGATTCAAAACTCTGCAAATAGCCCGCTGGCGCCCGTCGTAGCCAAAGCCCTTGCGGTGACGCTTCTAAATCCGCACGTGTATTTAGACACTGTCGTGGTCGTGGGCTCGTTCGGCGCTATGATTGCGGATCCGCAAAAGCCGTGGTTTTACGCGGGAGTTATGTTCGTATCGTTTGCGTGGTTTTTCGGCTTAGGATATGGCTCAGGGGCGCTTTCGAAGCTTTTTGCAAGCAGCAGGGCATGGCGCATAATCGACTCGCTCGTGGGAGTTTTGATGCTGTATATGGCGTATCTGATCGCGAAGTTTGTCTTTAAAATTTAAAATTTCACGCTAAAATTCCGCATTCTTGATAAAGGATCTATGATGAAAATTGAAATTGAAAGCGGGCTCGAGCTAAAAGAAGCCTTGTGGCGCGTAGAGAAAGCTCTGCGACTAGTGACCGACAAGGACGGCAAAACCACATCGAGCGCGACGCTTTATGTAGGCAAACATTCGCTTTTAAATTTACTCGATACCAACCAGATCGAAAATATCCAAAACGCCTATGCGCGCGCCAGAACGGAATTTCGCGCGGAGATGCTGGGTGTGCTGGAGGGCTTTTTATCTCAAGAGGACGCCGAGAAGGATCCGGAATACGCGCTATTTAATCAGCTCTACCAAATGGCGATGACTGCGGGCAGAAAGAGTGATATTTTTATCCACGTCCAAGGCATAAGCGAAAACGAGGTCGTGCTGCGCGTGTATCAGCGCTTCGAGCTGGAGAGTGGCGAGACAATCTATTACGCAGGCGGCGAGTTTAGCTACACTCTGGATGAAAATTTCGGCAAAATTTATCGCTACGAAATTTGATTTTAACGCTACGGCGTGAGATCAGGTGTCGCTTCGATCGTAAATATTACGTCCGCATTATGCCTCTTTGCTGCAAGGAGCATAAATTTAGACGCTCAAAACACAAGGCAAGTTTAAATTTAGGCAAACTTTCTACAACGATAGAATTCCGCTCGGTTAAATTTATCGTAATTTCAAATTTAAAGCTACATGTAAATTTTTATCCTTTGATACACAAATTTTACCCTACTGCCCGCCTGCATTCGAGTTTGCCTTGTTTTACGCTTGTCAAAATTTTTAACCGAGCTCGCATGAAATTTTACTCCTCAGGCACGCAAATTTCGCCGCGCCGCATCGCTTTTACCGTATGAAAGCCCACGATACCTATAAAAACGCATAGGATGGCAAAACCCGCCGCTCCCGCAAACAAGAAAAATTTGATCCCGTTAAACTCAAACGCTCGCAAAAACGCGATGCTAGCCGCAGCCGTCGGGAAGGTAAACGCCCACCACGAGAGGAAAAATTTAAGCCGCAAAAAGCTTTTAAACATAAAAAGGATGAGAAGCGCGAAAAATAGCGTGATGTAGAGCATGATCTTCGCCGTGACGTCAAAGCTGCCGGTGAGCTTGACGTAGTCCAAAAACGCCATCGCAGGCGGCGCGATCACGATAAAAAGCGTCGGGATAAATTTCTGCGGCATCTGATCGTGAAAGATGATGCGGTAAAACAAAACCGCAAAAAGTACGAGCCAAAAAAATATCCCGATCGCAAAGTAATACCACGCAAGCTCGCTCGCGGCGGGCGCTGCTAGCGGGACGAAGAGATTGCCCACGATCGGGATGAACCACGCTGGGTTTGAGTGCGCGATCTGGACGTTATTTTTGATCCAAAAAGACACGATGTGCAGCGTAATAAAGGTCTGAAACGCTACGCCCACGCAAAAAAGCGCGTCGTAAACGGGCGCGAAGTCCCGCCAGAGCGAGGCGACTAGCAGCGTGCCGATCGAAAAAGCGGCGAAAAAATTTACGCGCACCGGGTGGAAAAACTCCGCCTTGCAAGCTTGCGGGTATCTGATTAGCTTTGCCGCGTAACAAGCGCAGATGAGCGCGTATGCTAGGCTCGTCGCGCCGCGTAAAATCTCAAAAATCGTGCCTGAGATATCAAATATCAAATTTAGCCGCTCATATGCGAGAGCTAGCCCACCAAGCCCCATAACTACGGTGTAAAACATGATCGGAAAGTGCTGCAGCCAGCTTG
>NZ_CAKZTI010000045.1 GCF_937921625.1 uncultured Campylobacter sp.
TTTAGCAGCACCAAGCCAAGGCCTAGCAAGAAAAGGTCTTTAAAGATAAAGCCGTCGATCTTACCTAGCTGCGGCAGTAGGCTGAGCGTGCTCAGCGCCATGACGATCACGATGAGATCGCCCACGATGCCCGCCTTCGGCTTGAAAAAGCCCGCGATGAGCGAGAGATAGCCCACGGTCTCCACCACGCCCAAAAAATAGCTCGCGCCGGCGTCCCCGAGCGCTGAGGGCAAAAACGAAAGCCACGTCTGCGAAAAGAGCGGCTTTAAAGCCTCCACCTCGAACTCAAACCACTTGTAGTTGCCCATCACGGCAAGCACGATGATAACGGAAAGTCTGGCAAATATAATATCCGCGTCGCCTGCGACAAATTTTTTTACGATCTCCCTCATACGGCTCCTTTGTAAATTGTGTAACGGTATGATAGCGAGCTTGCGTGTAGGCTACGTGAAGGGGCGAAATTCCAAATTCCAAATTCCGCGGCTTCATAAAATTCTACACCTCCACAAAATTTCGTGGCTCCGCGAAATTTCAAATTCCATGCCACGCGCCTTAAAATTTAAAGCGAGCTCGGCAAATTTCAAGGAGCGAAGTGGTGTGAGCTGCCGTGAAATTCCATCGAGCTTTGCGGCGTGCGCGGGCAAACCTCGGCGATGATATTGATCGAAACGCCCGCCTTAGCGGCAATCGCGTAGATTTTGGGCAAAAATTTCGGCGCGAAGCTAAACAAAATCTCGTACTCCTCGCCGCTTTGCAGCGCAGCCTCGCTAGGGCGGGCGATCCAGCGCGCACCCATGCCGCTAGCCTCCAACAGGCGGGGCAAGTCCTGCGCGAGCCCATCGCTAATGTCCATCGCCGCGCTAATGAACTTCGCCGCCTTGTAAACAAACTTATCGCGCAAGACGGGCCTGACGAAGCGCGAATTTTTTGAAATTTTTGCGCGCAGATCCTCGCGCAAGCGATATGAGCCACTACCCGGCACAGGATTTTCGCCTGCAGAGCTCTGCGACGTAGAATTTTCGCATGCGAGGCTTTGCGCCGTAGGGCTCTTGCGATCGTCTCTGCTCTGCGACACGGAATTTTGCGCCGAAGTTTCGGCGTCTAGGCTCTGCTGCTCGGCGCGCGCAGGTGAAATTTTATCGTCCAGACTTTGCGGCTCAAGATCCAAAATTTGTATTGCCGAAGTTTCAGCGTCCAGGTTCTGTAGCTTAGCATGCGCGGGCGAAATTTTATCGCCCAGGTTTCGCACCTCATCGCCAGGATTTTGTGCAGCTGAAGCCTCGGCATTGAGACCCTGCGGCGCGGTGCTTGGGCCTTGCACCGACGAAATTTTATCGTTTCGGTTTTGCATCTGCGAGCTAGCGGGCGAAATTTCATCTCTTAAAAGCACCGCCAGATCGCGCCCGACGCTGCCTAGCTCGCCCGTATGCGCGATGAGATCGCCCACGCGCGCGCCGCTACGAAACACGGGGTGCTTGCACTTGCCGATCAAGCTTACGCTAAGCGCGATGCGATCCGAGCCGATCGTGTCGCCGCCGATGATCCGTATGCCCCACTCGCGCGCCGTTTCGCTCACGCCCGCGCACAGCTCGTCGATCTCGCGCGTGCCGATCTCGCGCGGCAGCGCAAGCCCCAGCAGGGCGTATTTGGCGCGCGCATTCGTCGCAATCATGTCCGAGATGTTTACGAGCATCGCCTTTGCGCCGATCTCGTGCAGGCTAAGCCAGCCGCGGCGAAAGTGCACGCCCTCGACGAAAAGGTCCTTGCAATACGCTCGCTCACCAATTACGGCACAATCATCGCCGTTGAGCTTCGATCTAAATTTCTCAAAAATATACCGCTCCTTATCCATGCTCCCTCCGTTAAATTTAGCGTTACGCCGCAGCCGCGCGAAAGCTAAGAAGCCCGAATTTGCGGGCCTTTATTTAAATTTCGTCGCGCACGCGCAGCAGGAGTTCTACGCTCCGCTTTGCAAGATTATAGCGTAAATTTAGATTTTCGCCGCGCGAGTTTGGCTGTGGTTCGGTGCGGCTCGATAACAAAATCGGCAATCGCATGAGTTTTGGGGCTTAGCGCGGCTCGGTATGACTTGATGCGAACGAAGGCCCGCGATAAAACAGCGCCTGAGGCTATTTTTGTATGCGCCCGCCTGCGCGCACTCCCACAGATGACGGCTCTTTAAACGGCAAGTTTGAAAATTTAAAATTTAGCCGTAGCCGCTGGCAAGATTAAATTTAAACGCTGCGTAAGCGTAGCAGGTCAAGTAAGGTTTTTGTCGAGCCGCTCGCGACAAAAGTCATATCGGACGTTTGAACGCACGCGGCTGCAAAAGCTGCAATGAAATTTGGAAAAATTCCGAAGAATTAGAAAAAATTGAAGCTACTTAACGTTCGCCGTTAAGACTTCCGCTCCCTTTCTCTCTTTAAATTCCGCTTCAGAAAGACCATTATTAGCGCATTTGCACTACTACTTTCAAAGATTGATTGTTATTTTTTAAGATCCTCGCTAATCTGTTCAGGATGCTTTATATAATAATCCACTTCGGACCAATGTCTATTGGGATCTCCGTTAAGGTGTTTTAAATAATCTCTTGCTTCGTTTGCATTATTACACTCTTTGTCGTTGATCACATCCTTTGGCTGCATTTTCTCGCAAAGCTCCAGTTTCGCTTTTGCCTCTAGCGGCGCAAGCAGATAGTCTGCAACCGTTTTTTTAGGCTCGTCCTCCTTGCATCCGGCAAGACCTAAACCTACGATAGCCATAAGGCTCAACAAAAAAATTCGTCTCATTTTTTCTCCTTTTAAATGGTGCCTAATTGTATATTTATTAAACTTAATTTTCGTTTTTTATATTGTCTTTTAAAGGAGAATAAAATTTCGGGCGGCGCAAACCGCCCGAAACGTAGCTCGAAGTACCGCGCTAAGCCTTACTGCTCGTAAAAGCCGCTCGGTTTAGAGATCGTGTCGATGTAGATGTTTTTGGTCTGGGTGTAGTGCTCCAAGATCATCTTGTGCGTTTCGCGACCGATGCCCGATTCTTTATAGCCGCCAAACGGCGCGCCGGCGTGGATCTGGTTGTAGGTATTGACCCACACGCGACCCGTCTCAAGCAGGCGTGCGACCGTGAGCGCCTTTGCGATGTCGCGCGTAAATACGGCGCCGCCTAGTCCGTAGAGGCTGTCGTTCGCCATGCGGACGAGCTCGTCTTGATCTTTAAATTTAATCACGACGCCCACAGGACCGAAGATCTCCTCCTGCGCTACGCGCATGTCGTTGCGCACGTCCACGAGTAGCGTAGGCTCGACGAAAGCCTCTCCCGCGCTGTGTCGCTTGCCGCCCACAGCGATCTTAGCGCCCTCTTCTACGCCGATTTTTACATACTCTAAAATTTTATCGGCTTGCTTTTTGTTGATCTGGCATCCCATCTGGGTGTTCGGATCGAGCGGATCGCCCACCTTGATGCGCTTAAATTTCTCCACGAGCGCAGGTACGAATTTATCGTAGATACCCTCCTGCACAAAAATTCTACTTCCCGCGCAGCAAACTTGTCCTTGGTTGAAAAGGATCCCAAGCTGCACGCCGTCGATCGCAACGTCGAAGTCGCAATCGTCAAAGATAATATTCGCGCTCTTGCCGCCGAGCTCAAGCGTAGCGGGGATGATTTTTTGCGCTGCGGCTAGCGCTATGCCTCTTCCGACCTCGGTAGAGCCCGTGAACGCGAGCTTATCAAGTCCTTTGTGAGTACGGACGAACTCGCCTGCCTTGCTTCCCTTACCGGTTACGACGTTGATGACGCCCTTTGGAAGCAGCGGCGCGATTAGGCGGATGAACTCCAAAATGCTAAGGCTGGTTTCGGAGCTTGGCTTAAATACGCATGTATCGCCCGCGGCAAGTAACGGAGCGAGCTTCCACGCGCCCATCAAAAACGGGAAATTCCACGGCACGATCTGTCCTACTACGCCGATCGGCTCGCGCAAAACGACGGATAGATAGCGCTCTTTTAGCATATTGGCGCTGCCCTCCTCGCTCAAAATCACGCCCGCAAAATAGCGGAAATGCTCGATCGACCACGCTACGTCGATCGCGCGCGTCTCGCGGATCGGCTTGCCGTTGTCGATAGTCTCTACGGTGGCGATGAACTCGGCGTTTTGCTCTAAGACGTCGGCGATCTTATTTAGCAGCGCGCTGCGCTCATAAACGCTAGTGCGGCGGAAGCTCTCAAACGCCTTGCGGGCTGCGGCGACCGCTTTATCGACGTCCGCCTTGCTAGCATCTGCGATCTTTGAAATTTTCTCGCCGGTAGCGGGATTAAAAACGTCTAGGCTCGCGCCGCCTTCGGCACCCACAAACTCGCCGTCGATGAAAAGCTTATAGCTTGGTTGGATTGTAGCCATGCTTACTCCTTACGTGAAATATGACATTCGCTATTATATATCCGCGGCGGTTAATGCGGCATAAATTTTGTAGCGAAAATCGGTTAAAATTTCGTAGTGTGTAAATTTGAGAAGTACCGCGACGTGCGCGAAATTTTAAAATTTAATCTGCGTGCGCGACAGCGAAGGGTTTGAGGAGTTTTGAAGCGGCGCGAAATTTAAGCCCTCACGAGCGGCGAAATTTCAAAAGGTAACGTTTATGAAACGAGAGCGGAAATTCGGTTGCGCGAAATTTTAGAATTTCGCTCCGATAAAATTTTAAAATTTGGCTCCGCCTGGATTTTAAATTCGGCTTCGTTAAAATTTTAAAATTTTGTGAAGTAAAATTTTTGAAACATTTTGCGGAATAAATTTCTAAAACTATCTTTAGCGGAGCGGGCGGTTTAAATTTACGACGTGCAGAGATCAGATCCGTGTCCGCAGCCCGAAAGGAAGCCTCCGATAAAATTTTAAAATTTTACGGGATTAAATTTCTAAAGCATTTTTTGAGATGGAATTTCTACAACTATCTTTCGCGCAAACTTTGCAAGCCTCCTAATATTCGCCCATAAAGCTCGCTTGGACACGGGCGACATCCGAGCAAGACGAAAGTGCGGCGCCGAAAGACGGCATTACAATTAACCTCAGACGTTTCGTAAAAGCATATACAGGCGGCGTAACCCGCCCTACTCGCAGCCCTCGGGCGCAGCGGGCGAACCGCTCGTGTGCACAGCTTCGGACGCAGAAGCGAATCGCCCGCGCCGCAATTTAAATACAGTGATTCAACCGCTCGCGCTGCGGCTCGCGGTTCGTTCGAGCACAGGGGAGGACAACTGCTCTGCGTGTATCAGACTTATTTAGGCCAAAAAATCGAACTAGGCACACGAAACTCATGTTATCGCAAGAACTGCGCGCTTTGAATTCGTTTGGCAGGGGGGGGAGAACGCAAACCGCTTAAAATTTTAAAATTTAGGCTCGAAAAAGGTCTCTTCGTGGATGTTGGCAAAGGCAGCTTGCAGACTGATAAAAAACCTCGGATGGGCCTTTTCGTACTGCGCCAAAAGCTCCTTCGTAGCGGCGCGCGCAGTGGGCTCCTTGCCGCCGTATTGCCTCGCGGGACAGACCTCCTCCTCGCGCATTATCGGAAGCTCGTTATCTCTAGCACAGGCGGCGATTTGGCGCTCGCGCACGAGAATGAACGGACGGATGATCACAAGCCCGTTTTCGGCGACATAGCGCGGAGCGAGGGTGCGCAGCGCGCCGTTGAAGGTAAAATTCATAAAAAAGCTCTCCGCGGCGTCGTCAAGGTGGTGGGCGATGGCGATCTTATTAAAGCCGTGCTCAAGCGCGTAGGAGTAGATATATCCGCGCCGCATGCGCGAGCAAAAGCTGCAAAACGTGGTGTTCGCACGGATCTTTTCCTTGCCGAATTCAAAAATTTTAGTATCGATTATCTCGTAGGGGATCTCGTGCTCTTTAAAATGCGAGCTTATCTCGCGCAGATCCTCGCCGATACCGTAGGTGACAGTAACGGCTCGAAACTCCCAATCTAGCGGGCTTACGCTTTGAAAGTGCTTCAGCACGTGCGCCAAACTCATACTGTCTTTGCCGCCGCTAAGAGCTAGTAAAATTTTATCGCCGCGCTCGAACATCTTGTATTTGGCGTTGGTTTGTCCGACGCGGCGAAGTAGTTTTTTGGAGAGGTTTATCATAACCTTTCGATCATTTTTAGGACGAAATTTGCGCTCGTTTGCGCGCTTTTTACCATAAACTCGTCAAAGTCAAACTCGGCTTTGTGTCCCGCCTCGTCACTTATCGCGCGAAGTATGCAAAACGGCACGCCCAGCGCGTCGCACACCTGCGCTACGCTCGCTCCCTCCATCTCGACCGCGCTCGCATCAAACGTCCGCTCGATCCAGCTCTTACGCTCCTCATCGCCCACGAACTGATCGCCGCTAGCGATGACGCCCGATTTTAGAGTGATGCCAAGCTGCTCGGCGACGCTTTGCGCGATAGAATTTAACTTCGCGTCGGTTTGGACCGAAATTTTACTTCCCGGCACGAATCCGTACGGATGTCCAAACGCCGTGATGTCCAGATCGTGCTGCACGAGCGAGGTAGCGTATAAAATTTCGCCGATTTTAATGCCGCGCTTCAAAGCTCCCGCGACACCCGTAAAAATGAGCGCGCGCGCGCCGAATCTCTCGATCATAACCGTAGCGGTCAGGGCGGAATTTACCTTGCCGATCTTCGAATATGCGATCACGAGATCATGGCCGTTAAGCTTGGCAGCGTAGAATTTATTATTCGCGTGCTCCACAGCCTCCACGCTCACGCCACGCTCGCGCAGCGCAGATAGCAGCGGCTCGATCTCTTCGGGCATCGCGCCCAAGATCGCTACTTTCATCCGTTCTCCTTTGCAAATTTCAGAAACTCATCTAAGCTCGCAAGATCCGTGATGCTGAAGGTCGGCTTATGCGTGATCTTTTTGTTTATCCCTTTTAAAACTGCCGCGCCGAACTCGACGAAGCAGTCCGCCTCGCCCTCGTAATTTTTGATGCTTTGCTTGTAAAGTACGGGGCTGATAAGCTGGGCTTTAAGCAGCTCTAGCGCTTCGGATTTTGTCGTATATGTTCGCGCCGTGGCGTTAGCTACGACGGGAGCGAAGCTCTCTTTTAGCGCAGGGCGCAAAAATTCCAAAAGCTCGTCGCTGGCACTCCCTAGCATCGGGCAGTGGCTTGCGACGCTCATATTCAGTAGCATTGCGCGCTTTGCGCCTGCAGCTTTAAACTCGCCCTCGAGTGCTGCGAGATCATCTTTTTTGCCAGCGACTACGATCTGCCCGTCGCAGTTATAATTCGCCGCCCAAACCTGCTTACCGGCGCTCGCCGCATCCGCACAAATTTTTTCAACCGCCTCGTCGGCAAGAGCCAAGATCACCATCATTCCAGCGCCTTTGCCCTCGCAAGCGCTCTGCATAAGCCTGCCGCGAATATTTACTAGCTTTAGCATCTGCTTCGGCTCTATTCCTCCCGCAGCGCTTAGCGCGCTAAACTCGCCCAGTGAATGGCCAAGCAAAAACTGCGGAGCGATGCTAAGCTTTTCTTGATCCGCTCTTTCTTGCAGCGCCGCAAGCGCCATCATAGAATTTAATGCAATCGCGGGTTGCGTAAATTCCGAAACGTCGAGCTTGTCGCCGGGCTCAAACAGTAAATTTTTAAAATCGATGCCGGTAAAACTTGAAGCCTCATCCAAAAGCGCGCGCGCAGATGCGGAGTTTTCGTAAAACTCCCTGCCCATGCCTACGCTTTGGCTGCCCTGTCCGGGGAAGATAAAAGCAAATTTCATAAAAAATCCTAATGTTCGTGGTGGTGCCCGCCGCAGCACTCGTGATCTTTTCCGTGATCGTGACCCCCGCAGCATTCATGGCCGTCTGCATGCCCATGGCCTCCGCAACACTCATGATCCTCTGCGTGGTCGTGTCCGTGTCCGCCGCAGCACTCGTGCCCCTCGTGATGATTATGTCCGCAGCCGCAGCTGTGCGCACCCTCTGGCTGGCCGGTAAGAATTTCGTCCGCCGTCGCTTCTCGGTTCTCGACGATTTTTACGTTAAATTCCAGCTCCTTGCCCGCGAATGGATGGTTGAAATCGATGGTAACGTCCTGCTCGCCGATAGCTTTGACGCTCACGCGAGTAGTCGCGCCGTCCTCCGCCTGACCGAAAAGCTCCATACCAACGACCAGATCGATGCCCGCAAACTGCTCTTTAGGCAGGATCTGCACGGCGTCTTCTCTATACTCGCCGACCCCATCGCTCGGGCTTATGAGAACCGTTTTGCTCTCGCCCGCTTGTAGATTTAAAATTTCATCTTCTAGCTTTTGGATGATTTGATCCTTACCGCTAAGAAAGGCGATCGGGTCGGAGTTTAAATTTGACTCTAAAATTTCGCCGGTTTTACCGTCTTTTAGCTCATAATGCATCTTTATAACTCGGTTGTTAGCCATAGTTTTCTCCTATTTAAAATTTTATTTTTGAGTTTGTATTTAAATTTAAGTTATCTAGCGGGCGCGGCTTTAGCTTCTTTGGAGTCCGGGTATGAAGCCTTTAGCGCTTTGTAGAATTTATCTGCGCTGTCTTTATCGCCGATCTTATCGAAGCTGATCGCCGTGTGATAAAGAAGTTTTGGGGTGTAGTCTTGGCTCTCGTTGTGCGAGATGCTCTTTTTATAATAGTTTATCGCTTCTGCGTATGAGCCGGAGAAATATGAAATTTCGCCCAGCATATAGTTTGCCTTCGCCGGCTTGTAATTTTTGGATACTAGATAGGTGTAGCGCTCTTTTGCGCCTGAATAGTCTTTTTTAGCATATAAAGCATCGGCCTCTTTCAACACCGAAGCCTGATCTTTTGATTTAAAATCGGAATCTGTTTTTGTGCTAGCGGGAGCCGGAGCAGTGCCTGCGTCTAATTCAGCGTTTTTTTTTACGCTGCCGCCGCTGCCTAATTTTTTATTGATTTCAGCAATTTGGGCTTTTATAGTAGCGATGTCTCGTTTCATCTGATCTAGCTCGCTGTTGCCTTGGCTTTTGCCGGTAGCGCGAATTTCTAGATCTGCTACCCTGTTTTCCAGGTTCGAAATTTTAGAATTTGTTCCTTCAAGCACTGTACGCAAGCCTTCTACGCTCTCGCGAGTACTATCTACGCTAGTTTGCATCTCGCTTATACGCTTGCGGTTATCGCGCAATACCTGCTCGTTTTCAGTTAGTCCGTAAGAGCTGCCTGAATCAATATTGCCAGCATCAAATGCAGAAGTTTCTGCATTTAAAAAAGTGGCAGCTCCCAAAAGAGCCGCCACCGTGAAATTTTTAAATTTCAAATTAGAATCCAACTTTGAATTCGTCGCGTCTGTTTTGAGCGTCGCACTCTTTAGAATGCTCTGTGCAAGCCATATTGCTCTCGCCGTAGCTTACTACGGAAATTCTACTCTCATTTACGCCCTGAGCAACCAATGCGTCTTTAGCTGCAGTAGCTCTCTTTAGACCAAGAGCATAGTTGTACTCATCAGAACCCCACTCATCGCAGTTACCCTCAACTTTAACAGTTAGAGACTCTGCGCCTGCTTGATTGAATAGAGCTGCGTTATTATTGATTGTGCCTTGCTGATCGGCTCTAATATTAAATTTATCAAAGTCGAAATAAACAGTGCCAACTTCACTTTGGATCTGAGATGCCAAAGCAGCTAGTCTATCTGCATCACTTGTGCTTGTAGTATCGGCCTCTGGGGTCTTTTTAGAACAACCGCTCAATAATAGAGCAGCAACTGCTATCGAAGATAAAACTAAATGTTTCATTTTCTATCCTTTCAAAAAAAATTGAAGTCATTATATCACGAGATTTTTTAATATTTTACCAATCAACCGATTGAATTTTACCCACTCTTAACGGAAATTGGAAACTTTTATTCTCGTTAACTCTGATAATACCTACCGAGCTTCCGCTGCCATCTTGCTTGATAAACATAATACTGCCGCCATCGCTAGAAAATCTAGGAAACATATTTTTGCCACTAGCCGTTAACTGGCGAATCATATCGGTTTGGGTAGAGATTAAATATATATTAAATCCGCCCCCGCCGTCGCGACTAGAGTAAGTAACGTAATTGCCATTTGTGCTGATGGAGTTGTTATTTTTGCCGTGATAGACGAGCTGCTGAACGTTGCCGCCGTTTATGCTAGTGGCAAATACGTTTGGATAACCTAAACGATCGCTCACAAAAGCCACGCGCGAATCGCCGTCGATAAAATTTCCATTTACATCAATGCCAGCGTAATCGGTAATTTGCTTAGCGCTGCCCGAGGCTATATCATACAAATAAATATCGGGTTGATCTTTAGGCGCATTGGTAATTAGAAGCTTTCTACCGTCGGCGCTTACATCTGAAGCTATTGTCATGCCATGACCGGTAAAAATTTTACTTTTGCTACCGTTGGATAGATTAAATTTATAGATAGCAGGGGTATTTTTATTGACGTAATAGGTGTAATAAAATTCGTTCTGCGCCGCGCTTGCCCATTTAGGGAAGATATTTAATCCGCCGCGAAGTACAACCTGCTGGTAAGTAAGCGTATAGTCAGCCACCATGATCTCGCTCTCACGCGTCGAAGTGTAGCGAGAGAGCAAAATCATCTCCTTCATCCAATCGACGTTTGAGTACCCTAGCTGCTTGACGATCTCAGATACCGCCATATGGGCTAAAAACGGATATTTCTCAGCATTTGAAAGCGTAAAGCTCTTCTCATACATCACCCTACCGCTGTTTGCTTCGAGCACTTTGGCTTTTAGGCTCATCGGCGAGCTTTTATCACTTACCGCGTAGCGCACGATAAGAGCGGCACCGCTAGAGCCTAGATTGTCGGAAGCGCCCGCATCATAGCTGCTTTGTAGATACTCGTCGCTGACCTCGAAAGTGGCACCGACCTTTAGATCGCCCACCATAAGTTTAAAGAATTTGTTGCCAAATTCTGAATTTGCAAGGTTCGATGCATCCTGAACAACGATTTTAGGGAGATTTACCCCTTCGTTTACGATAGACATAGTCGCATCTGCCGCGAAAATGCTACTACAAAATGCAAGAATCAAAAGTAGTTTCTTCATCTTTTCTCCTTAAATTTAATTTGCTACGTCGGATAATACCATTTCAAATGTGTGAGATTTATTATCCGGTGATTTTGGAAAACTTCGCTTAGGAAGCTCATCTAAAAATTTCCTTAGCTTTTGGTTAAATTCTGTGCTACGCCCAAGCTCTAAAATTTGATAATTTAAAACTCGTCCATTGTTGCTAAATTCTATGCGGACTCTAGCCTCATCGGAAATGCCTGCTTGATACTTCGTCCATAGAGCTTGCAATTTCGACGCCATCTGCGAAAAATAAGCATCTAGCTCCTTTGAAATTTGAATTTTACCAGATTTTTGCGAAACGGAATTTCTTTCATAAGTAAAATTCTGTTCCGAATCCGTCGCAAAAAGCATACAGCAAAACGCAAAAATACAAAAAAGTCTCTTCACTTTTTTTCCTTACAAATTCTAATTTGTCTTCATTACGTCGGACATCCTAGTATCAATCTCGTGCGACGCTCCGTCGGGAGATTTCGGGAAACTCTGAGTCGATAGATTATCCAAAAAATCTCGCAACTTCTGGTTAAATTCCGTCTCTCGCCCCAGCTCTATAATAGTATAATCCGCTACTCGCCCATCTGCGCTAAAGACTATCTTAATCCTTGCGTCGTCCTTCGCGGTTGCCACATATCTGCTCCATAGAACTTGAAGCTTCTTCTCGATAGCACCGTAATAAGCGTTATACTCGCCCGTCCTTTGCGTCCTGCCGCCAAGCTTATCGGATTTGACGACAGCATTTTTAGATGCCGCTTTATCCTTAGCACTAGAGGTGGCGGTTTCTTTATCGGACTTTTTGTTACTCTGAACGGCGTCGCTAGCTTTAGCGCTCTCCTCAAGCTTCTTATTGTCCTTAGTCGTATCCGAAAAAAGATCGCTCAAGCTCGGTTTTTCCTCTTTTTTCGGCTCCGGCTTAGCTTCCTCTTTTTTCTCTACTACTTTTTCGGAAGGTTTATCTTCCAACTTAGGCTCAGGCTTGGGCTCCTCTTTTTTGGGCTCAGCTTTAGGCTCGTCCTTTTTAGGTTCCGGCTTCGGCTCTTCCTTCGGCTTTTCGGGCTCTTTCGGCTTTGCCTGCACCGGAGGTGGCGAAACTACTTGCGCTGTAGTCTTAATTTTATCCTCCGGCACGTCCTTAACATTCTTATTGTCAAACTCACCTTGCTTTGTTTCTTTAGCGATTTCAGGCGCGGACGGAAGTTTATCATCTATTTCGAAATCAAAAGTAACATCCATATAATCGTTGGGATTGTCAGTATATTTTTTAAATTTTTCCTGCGGCTTTGAAATTTGATATAAAAGAACAAAAATCACCAGCAAATAGGCAAAAAGGGCGATTAAAAACGATTTAAAATTATCGTATTTAACCCCCGTAAAATTTGAATAATTAGCCATTTGTTTGAAGCGCGACTTTTGTAAAACCCGCCTGCTTTAGGCTCTTTAAGACAAACATTACATCGTCATAAACGAGTCTCTTATCGGCTTGGATATAGACGGGTTTTTCTAAGCTATACTTGCCGGTGCCTTTAAGCAGCACGAGATTATCCGGGAATTCAGCTAGGTTCATCGAGCTTTTGTCGATATAAACCTTGCGATCTTCGCCGATACGCACAAGCAAGAATTCCGCGGTATTTTCCGAAACCTGTGCTTTTGAGCCGCTAGGCAGCTCGATCTTCTCATCGTAGATAATCGCCGTTTGCGCGACCATTAAAATCGCTAGCAAAACAAGCATAATATCGACGAGCGGAGTGATATTTAGCTCTGGATTTTCGTCGAAATTATACATTAAATAGCTTTTCCAGTGTTTGCTTTAAATAGCAAAATATCTGCCGTACGATTTATGATGCTCATAACTTCGTATGCTTTGCGTTTTATAAGTAAGCTAAAGGTGTATGCGGGTATCGCTACAAAAATTCCACATCCTGTGGCAACCAGGGCCTCGCTAATCGCAGGAGCGATAGTATCAATGCCGGAATTTCCACCGCCGAGCTTGGAAAATGTGTGAAGTATGCTAACAACTGTACCGAACAGCCCGATAAACGGCGAAGTAGAGGCGACGATAGATAGCCAAGTAAGTCCGCTAGTGGAGTCGCGTTCGGCCTTGCCTTTATAAATTTCCAAGGCTTCTTTTGAAATTTTATCGGTATTTACTTTTTGAAAAATAGAGCCCGAAAGCGAAATCCTACCACCCATAAGCAAGGATTCGAGTGCCTTTGCTTCGCGGTGTTGCCACGCACTAAGCCCTACGTATCTGGAGATCAAAATCGTAAAAGTAACGATAAAATAGACGGATAACCAAGAAAGCACGAATATCGTAATAAACGTGCTTCTCGTAAAATAACTTAAAATTAGATCTAGCATATTTAACTTTGCCTTGCGAATTCGTCGACTCTAGCCATAATCGCTGCGGAATTTGCCGCATCGGAGCTAATGGACGCAAGCATATCTTTAGCGCGCTGCAAAGACTTCGCTACGGCGCTTTCGCTATCACCTCCGATAGCTACGGCTTGAGTGGCTAGGATAGTAGTTTTTTCTTCGGTAACTTCCAAAAATCCGTCGTTTACCAAAACAAGCTGCTTTTTGCCGTCTTTATCTACGATCTCAACGACTCCGCCTTCGCTTTTGTCTTTAAGTCCCGTTAGCAAGCTCGCATGCCCTGGCAAAATACCCATTTCGCCAGTAATGCCGGGGAGCTGGACGGATTTGACCTCACCCGAAAAGACCATCCCTTCGGGCGTAACGATATCTAAAAGCAAAAATTCTTTCATCTTAAAATTCCTATGCTTTCATCTTTTCGGCTTTTGCTACTACCTCGTCGATATTTCCCACCATATAAAAGGCATTCTCCGGCAGATCGTCGTATTTGCCCTCTAAAATTCCCTTAAAGCCAGCGATAGTTTCCTCTAGCGAGATATATTTGCCCGGACTTCCGGTAAATACCTCGGCTACGAAAAACGGCTGAGATAGATAGCGTTCGATCTTTCTAGCACGCTCGACTACGAGCTTATCCTCTTCGCTAAGTTCGTCCATACCCAAAATCGCGATAATGTCTTGCAAATCTTTATATTTCTGAAGCACCGCTTGGACGCCGCGAGCGACCTTGTAATGCTCCTCGCCGATGATTTGTGGATCAAGCATTCTTGAGGTCGAATCAAGCGGATCGACGGCAGGATAAATTCCTTTCTCAGCGATCGCTCTGTTTAAAACGGTCGTCGCATCAAGGTGCGCAAAAACGGTCGCAGGCGCAGGGTCGGTAAGGTCGTCCGCAGGTACGTAAACGGCCTGAACGGAGGTGATGGAGCCCTTCTTTGTAGAAGTGATGCGCTCTTGTAATTTACCCATTTCGCTAGCAAGCGTAGGCTGATAGCCGACCGCGGACGGAATTCGTCCTAAAAGCGCGGACATCTCCGAACCCGACTGCGAGAAACGGAATATATTATCGATAAACATCAAAACGTCAAGTCCTAGCTCGTCGCGGAAATACTCGGCCATCGTAAGACCGGTTAGCGCGATACGGTTCCTCGCCCCCGGCGGCTCGTTCATCTGGCCATAGGTCAAGGCGACTTTATCCAAAACGCCCGATTCTTTCATCTCGTTATAAAGGTCGTTTCCCTCTCTCGTTCGCTCGCCGACGCCCGCAAATACGGAGTAACCGCTGTGTTTGAAAGCGACGTTGTGAATCAGTTCCATGATGATGACGGTCTTGCCGACGCCAGCACCGCCGAATAGCCCTACCTTGCCACCCTTTGCGTAAGGGGCTAGCAGATCGACTACCTTAATGCCGGTTTCAAAAATTTCGCTCTTTGTGCTTTGATTTTCAAAGCTAGGCGGATCTCTGTGGATCGACCAGCGGGTTTCAAATTTCTCATCCTCGCCCTCGTCGATCAGATCGCCTGTAACATTAAAAATTCTACCCAAAACCTTCTCGCCCACAGGCACCGTAATAGGCGCACCCAAAGCCGTAGCCTCAAGCCCTCGCCTAAGTCCATCGCTCATATCCATAGCGATCGTGCGGACGCGGTTGTCTCCAAGGTGCGCGGCTACCTCTAGGATCAGCCTACGATGAGCGCCCTCGACGTCAAATTTAACCTCGATAGCTTCATTAATCTTCGGCAAGTAGTCCTTGAAATCGACATCGACCACGGGACCCATTACCTGAGAAATTATTCCTTTCATCCGTTTTCCTTTCATTTCATTGATTCGACGCCGCTTATGATCTCGATAAGCTCAGTCGTGATAGAGCCTTGTCTGGCTTTGTTGTATGCTAAATTTAACTGCGATACGCGCTCCTTAGCGTTGTTTGTCGCATTCTCCATCGCATTCATTCTCGAGCAGTGCTCCGCTGCCAAAGAGTCAATAAGTGCGTAATACATGCTGTAGCTAAGATAGCTCTGGATTAAATTTAACATCAATGTTTCTTCATCCTCAGGGCTTTCAACCTCTACTTCCAATGTAGATGTTTTTAAAGCATCCTCGTTAATCGCAGGTTCACCGATCGGCACCAGCGTATTTACGCGCATCTCCTGAGAGATCATATTTAAATAGCCGTTGTGGATAAGTATGACTTCGTCAGTTTTACCTTCGTTAAAATCCTTAACTGCGGCTTGCACGATTTCGTTAGCTTTCTCGGACGATGGAGATGAGCTCACGCCGATATATCGCTCCAAAAGCTCAATGCCTTGAAAATCAAAATACTCTATCCCCTTTTTGCCGACGGCGCGAAGGCGAACCTTGATCTTTTTAGCTTTAAGCTCCTCGATCAAAGCTTTGATCTTTTTGATGGTATTGATATTAAAACCGCCGCAAAGCCCTTTATCTGCGGTAATAAACAGCAGATCAACCACCTTTACTTCCCGCGTGGTATCAAAAATTCTAAGTTTTTCGTCGTTGCCTGAATTATTGCCTACGTAATTTTTAACGCGCGCAGAAATTTCACCCAAGACCTCGTTAATCTTCACCGCATAAGCTCGCGAGCGCATCGCCGCCTCTTTAGTGTTTTTAAGCTTGACGTTGGAGACCAACTTCATAGCTTTGGTAGTCTTCTCCGTATTTCTGACGCTCTTGATCTGTAGCTTTATATCCTTTAAATTTGCCATAATTTAGCCTTTTTAAGCGGCGAAGGTCGCTTTAAAGTCATTTAGAGCCTTGATTAAATTTTCTTCCAAATCCTTCTCGATGGTCTTTTTACTTCTAATTTCTTCAAAAATTTCAGGATATTTTGCCTCGATATACGGATAGAGCTCAGCTTCGAATTTACCAATTGAGCTCGTAGGCACGTCGTCTAAAAATCCGCGGCTTCCTGCAAAGATGATGACCACTTGATTTTCGACCGGAAGCGGCGAATAAGGAGGCTGTTTTAAAATTTCGACCATTCTTTGTCCGCGATCCAGCTGCTTACGGCTGCTCTCGTCCAAATCGCTCGCAAACTGCGCAAACGCCTGAAGCTCACGGTATTGAGCTAGATCTAGGCGCAAGGTTCCCGAGACCTTTTTGATCGCTTTAATCTGCGCGGAACCGCCGACGCGGCTAACCGAAAGACCTACGTTGATCGCAGGACGAATTCCTGAGTTAAATAGACCAGATTCTAGGAAAATTTGACCGTCGGTGATAGAGATGACATTTGTAGGGATATACGCCGAAACGTCGCCTGCCTGCGTCTCGATAATAGGAAGCGCCGTTAGGCTGCCTGCACCGAGTGCATCGCTTAGTTTGCTAGCGCGCTCAAGCAAACGAGAGTGTAGGTAGAATACATCGCCAGGATACGCCTCACGTCCCGGCGGACGGCGCAAGATAAGCGACATCTCGCGATACGCAACCGCATGCTTGCTAAGATCATCGTAGATGATAAGCGCGTGGCGGGAGTTATCTCTGAAATACTCGCCCATGGTGCAGCCCGAATATGGCGCCAAGTATTGAAGCGCGGCTGCCTCGCTAGCACCGGCTGCAACTACGATCGTATAATCCATCGCACCGTACTCTTCAAGCTTTTTAACGACTTGTGCGACGGTGGATTGTTTCTGACCGATTGCTACATATATGCAGATGACGTCTTGGCCCTTTTGATTGATGATGGTATCAACAGCAACGGTGGTTTTTCCTGTTTGGCGGTCGCCGATGATGAGCTCGCGCTGTCCGCGACCGATCGGCACTAGCGCGTCGATCGCCTTAAGGCCGGTTTGAAGTGGCTCGTGAACGGATTTGCGAGCCATGATGCCTTTGGCCTTTTCTTCGACAAATCTAGTATCGCTGGTCTCTATCGCGCCTTTGCCATCGATCGGTTCGCCTAGAGCGTTTACTACGCGACCGATTAATGCATCACCTACCGGAACGCGCAAAAGCTTACCCAGTCTTTTAACGCTACTACCTTCGTTAATACCGCTAGTATCGCCTAAAATAACGATGCCGACACTGCTCTCCTCTAAATTTAACGCGATACCACGAGCTCCGTTTTCGAATTCGACCATCTCGTTAGCCATTACGTTTTTTAAGCCGTAAACATTAGCAACGCCGTCTGCAACCGAAACGACCTTGCCGGTTTCTTCGATATCAACGCTAAGATCGAAATTTTCGATTCGCTCTTTGATTATGCTGCTGATTTCGTCTGCCTTAATTTTCGCACCCACGCTTTACTCCTTTAAATTGCTTTTAAAATATATTCGCTCATTTTTTGTTTCAATCTATCAACTGAAAAACTAATCTCAAATCCAAGATCCTCGACTTCGATCTTAATACCCTCAAGCTCGCTTTTAACAGGTTGCAGAGTAATATCTGCATTAAATTTCTTTGAAATTTTAGCCTCTAGCTCTTTTATTTTCACGGCGTCTATTTCGGTAGCGGAATAAATTTTACCCAAATATTTATTATCCAGCGCCGCAATATTCTTGCGCAGTTCCTCAACTATCTGCGGGATTAGTGTAATACGCCTATTCTTAGCTAAAAGTTTAATAAAATTTACGATTTTTTCGCTTGGATTTTTTATAAACGACGCAATAAGTTCCACTTTGGATTCCTCTTTTAGCGTCGGAGATTTTACAATATCTTGGAATTTTGGAATTCTAAATGCGCTCGCGACGCTCTCGAGCGTCTGCAAAACAGAGCCTAGTTCATCTTTTTTATAGCTCAGTATCAGGGCGTTTACATATCTTTTTGAGGTGTTATTTATCATTATCCGACCTTTTTCTCTACGATTTTAACCAGTTTGTCTTGACCGAATTTAATGTCATCCGATGCAAAAACGTCATCCAGTATCTCGCTTACGACCTCTTTTTTGATCTTACGCGCCTCAAAGCTCTTCTGCTCATCGAAAGATTTTTGCAAATTCGCAATCTCTTGCTCGGTCGCATTTTTTATCTTTTCGGCAGCGAACACGATCTCTTTTTTAGCGGTTTCGATTAAAGCTGCGCCTTGAACCTTAGCATCTTGCAGATCTTTTTTAGCTTGCTCTTTGCGAGCTGCAGACTCTTTTAAAATTTTTTGATTAGCCTCAAGTCTAGATGCGATGCCGTTGATTCTACCTTGATATGCTGCTTTTGCGGGACCTTTTAAAAGATAAAACAAAATTCCGAAAAACAAAATGAAATTTATGCTTCGCCACAGCACGTCGTAGTCTTTGACCCCATCGTGCCCACCGCTTGCTAAAACAAACGCCGGAATGATAAATAAAAATAGATATTTTTTCATACTGAAATCCTCATACTTTAGCCACGGCAGTGCTTAGAGCATTTTTAAATTCCGGAATTTTGGCTTGCAAATCATTTTTTAGGTTGCGCTTTTGCTCATCCAAACCGCCTAAGAATTGATCAAAATCCTCCTCCATCGCGGCTTTTTTCTCGGCTATTTCTCTAGCGGCAGCCTGCTTCGCACTATCCATCGCCTCTTGCTTTATTTTAACAGCTTGCAACTTCGCAGCATCCATGATCCTTACGATCTCTGCTTTATCGGCATCTGCATCCTGTGCGTTTTTCATCGCATTTGCCTCATCTTCTTTAATAATAGCTTCTCGCTTTTCCATATGCAAAAGTAGCGGTCTATAAAGCTTGATATTTAAGAAGTAAATCAAGGCTAAAAATACGACGATGGTCGTTATCATGGCGGTCAAACTTACGTCTAGCATCGCACCTCCTCCAGGTTGGTTTTAAACAAAATGCGTATTTTACAATATGAAAAATTAAAATACACTATAAAAAATCATCCGATTTTCTTTAAAAACTCGGAAATTTGTAAAATTTCGCTAAATTCAATCGAAATTTTACGCTCTTTGATACTTATTTTACCAAATTGATCAAGCTTGGCCTTTAGCTTTAGAAGCTCAGGCTTGAAGCTTTGAAATTCCACGCCAGGCTTTTTCTCTTTCGGAACGGTTTTATCTTTAAGCTTTTTTACTAAATTTTCGGTATCTCTTACGCTTAGACGCTGTCCTAAAATGGTATTTAACGCTAAAATTTGATCCTCTTTTTCAAGTCCAACCATTATCTTGGCGTGCCCTTGCGAAATTTTATCTGCGCTTATGGCGTCTTGCACTTCAGAGCATAAATTTAAAAGCCTTAACGTGTTTGTAATCTGTGTGCGGGACTTTTTGATGATGTCGGCTAACTCCTCTTGCGTGATCCTGTATTCACCGATGAGCTCTTTATAGGACTTAGCAAGCTCGATAGGATTTAGATCCTCGCGCTGTATATTTTCGATGAGGGCAAGCTCTCTTAAATTTTGAGATTTTATGTCCGCGACTACGGCTTTGATTTTACTCTCGCCCAAAAGCTTAGTTGCTCTTAGACGTCGCTCACCGGCGATAAGGACGTAAGAATCGTCCTTTTGAATAACGATGATAGGCTGAATAAGCCCGTGGCGGGCAATGCTTTCGCTTAGCTGCCTAAGTGCCTCCTCATCGAAGCTTTGACGCGGTTGATATGGATTTGGCTCGATTTTATCAACATCGATTTCGATAACTAAACTATCTGCATTTCCGCTTTCTAGCTCCCTGTTATAAGAGCTTTCTACGTCGTCTAAAATCGCACCGAGCCCGCGCCCGAGCGCTCTTTTTACCTTGCCCATTTTTGCTCCATTATGGATTTAGCGAGGTCTTGATAGGCGATGGAACCAGCAGATTTTATATCGTATAAAACCACCGGCTTGCCAAAACTTGGGCTTTCGGCTAGCTTAATATTGCGCGGGATGATGACTAGATCATCACTCTTGCCGATACGAAAGAGCTTATCATCAAAATACTCGCGTAAATTCGCGACCGTTTCTTTGGCGAGGTTGTTTTGCAAGCTGTACATTGTCGGCAAAAATCCGCGAATTTTTAAATTTTTATTGAGCGTTTGCTTGACGACTTTTACGGTATTTAGGATCAACGCGACACCTTCAAGCGCGTAGAATTCGCACTGAATCGGGATGATGACGCTATCGCTTGCGACCAAGGCATTTACCGTAATGCTACCGAGCGTCGGCGGCGAATCGATGATGATGAAATCGTATCTGTCCTTAACCTCGGAAATTTTATTTTTTAGCATTAGTTTGAAGTCTTTCTCTTCGCTTACTTCGCGCTCGATACCTACAAGTCCGATGTTTGACGGCACCAGATCCATAAACTCAAGTTCGGTCTTTTGGATCACTTCGGACATGCTCTTACGCCCCGTTAGGACGTGATAAATGTTAAATTCAAAGTCGCTGCGGTTAAAGCCAAGCCCAGTCGTAGCGTTCGCCTGAGGGTCTACGTCAATCAGTAGGACCCGCTTTTTCTTTATCGCTAGCGACGCAGCGAGATTGACCGCTGTGGTCGTCTTTCCGACGCCGCCTTTTTGATTGGCAATCGTAATTACTTCACTCATCTTAAAGCATAAACCCTTTCTCCATTTATTATGATCGATCCGTCTTCGCAAAGTTTAGCCTGCGCGAGTGAAATTTTTTCGCCGCCTAGATGAACGCTAAATTTTTGCGATTTTTGGAATTGTAACGAAAAATTTCTAAAAATTTGCTTCCACGAGGTTTTATTTTCATATAGCGCAAAAAAGCCCTCTATAGCGTCTTTTGCGCTGATTTTTATATCTAAAATTCCCGCATATTCGGGCGCACCGAGTAGGTTCATGCCGATGCCGCAGACGAGGGTATTTTTGATCTTATTCGTCATCGCTCCGCCGATTTTGCGCTCATCCACATAAAAATCGTTGGGCCATTTCAGCCAAAGCCGCGAACCGAGCGATGCGAGAAGCTCCTGCATAATCATCGCAAAATATATGCTCGCCGACTGAGGCGGCACATCTGCGGGCATATCGCTCTGCGCAACACAGAACGAAAATGCGAGATTGCCGCTTGCGCTCTGCCAGTCGTTGCCGCGCGAGCCGATACCGGCGCTTTGGCGATTTGCGGCGATCGCAAAAGGCGGCGCTATCCTGCCTTCGCGCACGGCGCCTACTAAAAACTCCTGCGTAGAGGGCATTTGCTCTACAAATTCTACTTGCAAAACCTGCTCCTTGCGTAAGACGAAGGGCTCGCCTTGAAATATTGCAAGCGTTTAAATTCTGCGCTGCGATAGAATTTTGCAACAAGATGAAATTTAGCACGATTAAATTTTACGACATAGTGAAATTTTGTGCGATGAAATTTTGCGATCTTGCTAAACTCTTCGGCAACGTGGATTTTCCTAGCGGTACTGCGATAAAATTTTAAAGCTCTGTCTCGCAAAAATTCTGCGGCACGATCACAGAATTTTAAATGGTGCGTGTTTGGTGCGACGCCGCAAGATCCGTAACCGCGGCGGCGAAATTTTAAGCTCCTGTGAGCGTAAAATTTTAGAGCATAGAAGCGAAGTTTTAAAATTTTATAAAGCCTTGATTTTGGAGCTTTGCTTCGAAATTCCGCGCAACAAAATTTTACTTCACGATTGCGGCGATATCCAAGGCAGAATTTCGCCGCGACGCCAAAAGCGCGACGCAAATAAAATTCCCGCGCAGCATCAAAAGCGCGGCACAAAACGCGAGCCTTCAAAATTCCGCCTAGCATAGCAGATCGCCGATCTTTAGCCGCTTGCCGTTTAGATACGCGCTAGCATCCACCGGCTTTTTGCCCGGCTCTTGCACCTTCATGATCTTAACCGCGCCTTCGCCGCATGCGACGCAAAAACTGGGCTTATCAATGTGCAGAATTTCGCCCGAGCGTTCAAATTTACGCCCGCAATATTCGCGCAAAAGCTCTAGTTCTAAAATTTTTAACCCGTTAGCTAGATAAATCCCCGGCCAGGGCGTCAGCGCGCGAAATTTATTATAAATTTGCCGTGCGCTTTCCTCAAAGCTAAAAAGCCCGTCAGATTTGCTTATTTTTTTGCAGTGCGTGGCCTGCGCGTCGTCTTGTTTTTGTGGCTTTAAATTTTCAAAATTTCTTAGCACTTTTACTATTAGCTTACCGCCAAGCTCGCCTAGCTCACTAAAAAGCTCGCTTGACATCTTACTCTCGCAAGGTGTGCAGATGAAGTCCAGCATATCGCCAGTATCAAGGCCAGCATCCATTAGCATTGCAGTCACGCCAGTTTGCTTCTCGCCTGATAGAATTGCACTTTGTATAGGACTCGCACCTCTATATTTTGGTAAGATAGAAGCGTGTAAATTTATACAGGTGGCGACGTCTAAAACGCTTTGAGGCAAAATTTTGCCATAAGCTGCCACGACGATAAAGTCTGGGCTAAACGCCTTTAGCTCGGCAACTACCGCCTCATCTTTTAGCGTATTTGGCGTAAGGACTGGCACTCCAGCTAGCTCGTTTTGCGCGTAAATTTTAACCTCGCTTGGGGTTAAAATCTGCTTTCTACCAACTGGTTTATCAGGCTGGGTAAAGACCGCTTTTATATTAAAGCCAGCTTCTTTTAGGTGCCTAAGTATCCTAACGGCATAATCAGGCGTCCCCATAAAAACTACATTCATTACTTTCCTTTAAATTTCAACGACTTTTATTTTGATCTACGTTTTTACTGCCAGTCAGCCAAGAGGCGCATGGATCTTCCTGCCAGTCAATCTTTTGAAATATCAAACTTCCTAGCTCATTAATGCTAATTTTGCCACTACGATCAAGATCCAGCCTCTTAAATTCCTCACTAGTGCATAGATCTGGTGCTATTTTTAGCGCTGATGGCACTTTGCAGGACGTCCACTCATCTAAATTTAGCGTGCCGTCGCGATTATTATCATTAAAATCCAAAAACATATACGCTGGATCGGCTGGATCACAGCTATATACACCAAGACAAAATAGCATAATGCAAAAAATTTTCTTCATTTTATACTCTTAAATTTCTAAGTTCAAAGCACTAAAAAGTCTCAACTCAAAGATCTTTTTTTAGTAGCTCAAGCAGTGCAAATTTAAGTTCGTCGATATTCTCGTTTGTCGCTGACGAGATCGGTAAAACAAAGTATGGTTTTTTCGCGTCAAAGCTGTATAGGTCTTGCTTATAGACAAATTTACCATCTTGTTTTGGCTCTAAATTTATGCTTTTCATAAATTCTTTTATATTTTCGTCTAAATTTTCTGCCGCATCGACTCTGGTAACAGCGATCGCATAGTCCCTACTAGCAAGCACACTTGAAAATTTAGCGACCTCCTCTTTTAGCACACCAAACTGCTCGCTCATGCTTCTGTAGTTTGCGCTATCTATCATAAAAAGCAAAATTTTATTTCTCTCAATGTGCTTTAGAAACTGCACGCCAAGACCGCGTCCGTCACTTGCTCCCTCGATGATACCAGGGATGTCAGCCATGACAAAGCCGCTAAACTCATCAACCTCAACAAGTCCGAGCTTTGGCGTAAGCGTGGTAAATTCGTAGTTTGCGATCTGTGGCTTGGCGTTTGAGACGGCTGAGATGAGGGTTGATTTGCCAACAT
The DNA here is from genome assembly GCF_937921625.1 of uncultured Campylobacter sp. Taxonomy (GTDB): domain Bacteria; phylum Campylobacterota; class Campylobacteria; order Campylobacterales; family Campylobacteraceae; genus Campylobacter_B. The sequence goes on from NZ_CAKZTI010000045.1 coordinate 23,948, forward strand.
TTGGAAAGCCAACAAGTCCCACGTCAGCTATCAGCTTTAGCTCAAGTCTTACTTCAATACTCTCTTCAGGCATGCCCTTCTGAGCGTACTCTGGGGCTTGGTTAATAGAGTTTTTAAAGTGAAAATTTCCGAGTCCACCCTTGCCACCTTTTAGAAATAGCGTCCTTTGTCCCTCGCTAACTATATCACAGAGTAGTTCATTTGTCTGTGCGTCATAAACAGCTGTGCCAGGAGGGACTATGAGTTCTAAATTTTCGCCCTTTTTGCCAGTCATTCGCTTGCCCATGCCAGCTTCACCATTGCCAGCCTTCATGGCTCTTTTACCCTTATAATTTGCTAAAGTATGGGTATTGTTGTCACAAACAAAATAAACATCTCCGCCATCTCCGCCATCTCCGCCATCAGGACCACCTAAAATGACGTGTTTTTCACGGCGAAAACTCACAGCTCCAGCTCCACCATGCCCCGAACTTAGAGTCAATTTTGCACTATCTATAAACATTTTTTACCTTAAATTTTTTATTTGGATTATATCCAACTTTACTGAAATTAAATCGTGATATCTTGATTAAAATAAAGCAAATATAAACACCATAAAGCTCGAAATATAGAGTTGTGATTGATTTAAAATTTCTCTCAAACAGCTATTTGAAAAATTCTAAACACTAAATAAAAATTTTGATTTTTGAATAATTTTAAGAAAGAAAGGGGCGATTGCCCCTGAGATTATGCAGCTGGATAAACAGATACTTTTTTTCTGTTTTTATCAAGTCTTTCAAATTTTAC
>NZ_CAKZTI010000046.1 GCF_937921625.1 uncultured Campylobacter sp.
TAGTGTCCTGAAGTAACGCCAGCGTCGAGGTTTTGCCGCAGGTGCCGCGGTCTTGACCCTTTGCGCCGCAGCCCTCGGGTACGCTCATTTGGCACTGATGACAGAACATCTCTATATTGTCGCTCATAGAAAATCCTTTATAAAAAATTTAGTTAGTAATTTTAAGATTTTATTTAGGCAAAAAAATTGATTATAATCAATAAATGGCTAAATTTTATCAAATTTATTTACAAAATGAGAATTTTAAATTTTATAAAAGGTATTCTAGATTGCTTAGAAAGCATAACGAGAAATTAGAATATTAAAAAATTTCTGGAACAAATTTTTATAAAACTAAGAAAACTTAAAGCTCTTTAAACATCGATAAAATCAGGGGTCTAAAGGAATTTTTGAGTATATATGGCTCCGGATGCTGGATTCGAACCAGCGACCAAGCGGTTAACAGCCGCCTACTCTACCGCTGAGCTAATCCGGAACGCGTAGAATGGATGGTGCGGATGAAAGGACTTGAACCTTCATGCCGTGAGGCGCCAGATCCTAAGTCTGGTGTGTCTGCCAATTTCACCACATCCGCAAAAAAGAAAGCGCATATTAGCCAAATAGCTCTTAATATGAGCTTAATATGGTACGCCCAAGAGGATTCGAACCTCTGACCTACGGCTTAGAAGGCCGTTGCTCTATCCTACTGAGCTATGAGCGCAAATTATCGAATCAGTGGTACGCTCGAAAGGAGTCGAACCTTCAACCTACAGATCCGAAGTCTGTTGCTCTATCCAATTGAGCTACGAGCGCATAAAGTGGGGTGAGTTGTGGGAATCGAACCCACGACCCTCAGGACCACAATCTGATGCTCTAACCTACTGAGCTAAACTCACCACAATGGTCGGAGCGAAAGGATTCGAACCTTCGACCCTCTGGTCCCAAACCAGATGCGCTACCAGCCTGCGCTACGCTCCGTAGATTTTCGTGGATTGAATGAAAAGCGTATTATATATATTTTTTCTTAAATTCCGCTTTTTGCGGCTTTAAATTTAATGAAATTTAGCAAGTCGCATCTGTTTTTCTAAATTTTTCAATAAAATTTGCATCAGCGCTAGCCCCTTCGTGCGATGCGAAATTTCAAATTTCACCGCAGCGGGCAGCTCCCCGATCGTGCGGTCAAATCCGCGCGGAATAAACATAAAATCGTATCCGAAGCCGTTTTGCCCCCGCTGCTGCGTTATCGCCGTGCCGTGCATGAAGCCGTGCGTACAAAACTCGCCTAGAGCGCATTTTAGCGCGATCGCCGCCGTGTAATGCGCGGGCGACGAATCTAAGCTTAAAGCCCTCAGCTTCCTTGCTAATTTCTCGCGATTGCTTGCATCCGTTGCATCTGAGCCGCTAAAGCGCGCCGAAAATATCCCCGGAGCCCCGCCCAGCGCATCCACGCAGATACCACTATCATCGCTTAGCACAAAAAATTCGCTCTGTAAATTTTTACTTTTTAGCACTTCATACACTGCGCGAACTTTAATAAGCGCGTTTTGTTTGAAGCTCGTGCCGCACTCGTCGATCTCAAAAGGATCCAGCACCTCGCCGAGCGCACACACGTCGTATTCCGTGAAAAATTCTTTTATCTCTTTTACTTTATTTTTGTTGCTCGTCGCAAGTAAAATTTTCATCCTCGCTCCTTAAATTTAAGCTGCCATTTTACCCAAAATCAAAGAATTCGTTACGATTTTTGGCTATAATCGGCGCAAATTTCATATTATTTGAGGTCTAAGATTATGCTAAAAAGCGTCCTTCCGCTTAGTTTTATCATCGCTACGAGGTTTTTCGGATTATTTATTTTGCTGCCCGTGCTTAGCCTGTATGCATTGAGCTTGAACGGCGCGAACGAAAGCTTAGTGGGGCTACTTTTTGGAATTTATGCGATTATGCAAGTGATTTTGCAAACGCCATTTGGAGTGCTAAGCGATAAGATCGGACGTAAAAAAACCCTTGCGATAGGGCTGGCGCTTTTTATCGTGGGCGCTTGCGTTTGCGCGGCGAGCGAGAGTATTTATACGATGATTTTTGGGCGCTTTTTGCAAGGATGCGGTGCTGTAGGAGCCGTAGCTACCGCACTAATTAGCGATTTTACGCGAGAGGAAGAGCGCGGTAAGGCGATGGCGGTAATGGGCGCGATGATAGGCGTGAGCTTTGGTGTCGCAATGATTTTAAGTCCGCTTTTAAGCGCTAAATTTGGGCTTGCCAGTCTATTTCATCTAAGTTCGGCGCTTACGCTTTTATGTTTGATGCTGCTTTTTTTCGTAGTACCCACCGAACCGCATATCCGCTCCCTGCGCCAAAAGGTCCCGCTCGGCTCACTTTTGAGTGACAAAAATTTAATGCTTATGAATTTAACGAATTTTTTTCAAAAAGCTTTCATGACGGCAGCGTTTTTTCTAATTCCAATTTTGCTCGTGCAAAAATTCGGACTTTCCAAAAGTGATTTGACCAAAATTTATGCTCTAGGCGCCATTTTCGGCTTTACCGCGATGGGCGCGAGCGGCGCTTTAGGCGAAAAGCGCGCGCTAGCTAAGCAAATTTTACTCATCGGCATCTGCTTTTTCATCGCTTCGTATTTGATTTTTGCGTTTGCTAGCGGGGCGAGCGCTTTCGTAGTGGGCGTGATGCTCTTTTTCGTGGGATTTAACGCGCATGAGCCCATTATGCAAAGCCTTGCGTCCAAATTTGCTAAAGTCGCTCAAAAAGGCGCCGCGCTTGGAATTTTTAATTCCTTTGGATTTTTTGGCAGTTTTTTGGGTGGGCTATGCGGTGGCGCACTTTTTGGCAAAATCGGCATTGAAGCGCTAGGCATTGGCGTCGCGGTTTTGGGCGTGATCTGGCTTGTGCTACTTTCTAGGCTGAGCGATCCGAAACTTTTTAAGAATTTATACTTTCCTAAAGGCGGCGATTTTTCCGCACTACAGGGCGTCAAGGGCATTATTGAAATTTACGAGACCGATGGCGAACTCGTTGTGAAATTTAATTCGAAACTGATAAATGAAGATCAAATTTATAAAATCGTAGGAGGCAAATGATGGAATTTGAAAAATTTGAAAGCGCGATGGAACGCTTCGCAAACACGGTGCAAAAGTCCTCGCGCATCGAGAAGGTCGCGATCACACAGGCGCTAGGGCGTATTTTAGCAAGCGACGTCGCAGCGCCTTTTAGCACTCCGCGCCGCCCGACCGCCGCAATGGACGGCTACGCGCTAAAGGGCGCGGATCTAAGCGAGGGGGCGAAATTTAAGATCGTCGGCACGACGCCTGCAGGCAAGATGCCTGGCGCCGTGGCAAAGGCGGGCGAGTGCGTCAAAACCTTCACCGGCGGGCTCATGTGCGAGGGCAGCGACACGCTTTTGCCTATCGAAAACGTGCAGGTACAAGGCGGCGAAATCATCGTCACAAAGCCCGTTTCGGCAGGCTTTGCCGTGCGCGCGGCGGGCGAGAGCTACCGCGAGGGCGAGCTTTTACTTCGTGGCGGCACGAAGCTCGGCTTTTCGCAAATCGCGCTGCTAGCGGAGCTGGGGCTATTTCACATAAGCGTATTCGTCCGCCCAAAAGTAGCGATCCTTGCCACTGGCAGCGAGATCAAGGATCTGGGCGAGAGGCTCGAAAACGACGCTCAAATTTACAGCTCCAACCACATCGCGCTTGCAAATTTAGTAACGCAGCTAGGCTGCGAAGCGATGATAATGCCTCTAGTACGCGATGACGAAAAAGAGCTGGAGGGCGCGATCCTATCGGCTTTACAGAGCGCCGACATACTTCTAACCAGTGGCGGAGTGAGCGTCGGAGACTACGACTTCGTGCAAAGCACGCTACAATCAAATTTTGAGCTCATCGTAAAGGGCGCGGCGATCAAACCGGGCCGCCACGTGCGCGTAGCCAAAACTGGCGAAAAATATATCTTCGCATTCCCCGGCTTCCCGCTCTCGGCGCTCATTACGTGCATTTTGTTCCTGCGCGTATTTTTGCAAAAATCCTTCGGCGTGCACGAAAACACCGAATTTAGCGCGATCTTAGATCACGACTACGTAAAAAAGACGCCGTGGCTGGAGTTTATGCCCGCCGTCTTGCAAAATAGGGAGGGGCGGCTTTTTGTTAGTCTGCAAAGCAAAAAGCAGGGCTCCAGCGCGATTTTGAACAATTTAGACAACGATAGCGTCCTGCTAGTTGCGCCGCTAGAGGTCAAAGAGCTCAAAAAAGGCGAGCTCGTGCGCGTGATCTCGGTACCTAAAATTTAGCGCGTGGCAGTTCGGAGCAGTTGCGGCGGATGGAATTTTAACTGCCGCGACGGTTAAAATTTTGCCGTCGCAAGGCTTTAAATTTAGCCGCGAAAGCTCTGCTTTGTGGTCTTGGAAAGCTGAAATTTAGGCCCAAATCGCGCGCCGCGGCAAGACCATCGGAATTTTTACTGCGAGCCACTATACAGCGAGTGCGCTAAAATTTTTGCCGCCGTGCAATTTCAGCCCCAAGCTACTTCGCGGGCAAAATTCGGGTATTTGCGAGAGATAAAGCGAAAATGAAAGATAAATTTTATAGCGCTCCGGCGGGCGTTTTCGGCGAACACAAAGCAGGCACAAAATGAGCCAAACCCATCCTTTTAAGCCGATTTTCGATGAGAATTCTAAGATTTTAATCCTCGGCTCCTTTCCCTCCGTCATTTCTCGCAAGCTGGGATTTTACTACGCAAATCCGCAAAATCGCTTCTGGCGGGTGCTGGCGCAAATTTTAAACGCGCCGCCGCCTACGAGCACGGACGAAAAGATAAAATTCCTGCTCGCCCGCGGCATCGCCATCTACGACGCTGCGATCTACTGCGAGATAAAGGGCTCGAGCGACGCCAAAATGACCGCCGTCGTGCCTGCGAATTTAGAGCCGATCTTTAGCGGCGCGCGTATCGCGCAGGTATTCGCAAACGGCGGCAAGGCGCACGAAATCTGCGAAAAATACCTAAAAACTCAAATTTTAAACGCAACGGGCAAAGAGCCCGTCAAGCTACCCTCGACTAGCCCAGCGAATGCAAATTTTAGTTTTGAAAGGCTAGTGCGCGAGTGGACGATCGTCGCGGATGTGTTGAAGCGCGCCGAAATTTAACGCTCGGTTCCATTAAACAGCGCGCGCGAAGCTTACGTGTACGGCTTGCGCTCCGCCCGCATCATAAACCAAATCCACAGCCCAAACTCCGTGAGGATTTATCTAAAATTTAGCTTCAAATTTTAAAATTCTTCAAATTTAACCAAGCCAAAGGAAGCAAAATATGAAAACCCGCAAAGCCGCGCAAAATTCTCTCAATTTGGGCTTAAATTTAATACGAAATTTTAGCTTTTCAAGCGCATTAAAGTTCCTGCTTCTACTTCCGTTTTTAGCGCTGGGCGCGCAAGCTCTGGAACCAAAAATCATAATGCAGCCCGAGCCGGTCCTGAAAAACGGTCTGTATTTCGTAGCGGACAAGCCCTACAGCGGGACGCTCAAGGTGCTGCACTACAGCGCCGAGGATCTCTACGACGTAAATTTTATGGGCGTCGTCTACCCCAGAGCAAAGCCGCTGCCGCCCACGCTTATCAGAGAGATCGACGTAAAGGATGGCACTGCGGTGCTTCAGCGCGACTACTTTGACGGCAGAGATAAGCCCTCAAACGAATATCCGCTAAAGGGCGGCCTGTACGACGGCGTCGCAAAAAGCTACTACGCAGACGGCGGCGAGCTGAAGTCGCAGAGCGAATACAAAGCCGGCAAGCGCGAGGGCTTTTACAAGCTGTATTATCAGGGAAGCGGCAAGCTAAAGCAGCAGGGCGCGTATAAAGCGGATAGGCGCGAGGGCGTTTTCACCGACTACTACGAAAGCGGCGAAGTAAGCGCGCGCCATCCGTATAAGGGCGGGCTGCGAAACGGCAAGGACGTGGATTATTACAAAAGCGGCAAAGTGCGCGGGGAGCGAAGCTATAAAGGGGGTAAGAGACAGGGCGTAGAGAGATGGTATCACGATAACGGCGCACTAAGGCAGATGGGTGCATATAAGGATGACCGCAAACAGGGCGTTTGGAAGTGGTTTTACGAGGACGGCAAGACGCGCGTAATCGAAAATTTCAAAGACGGCGAGCGCGACGGCGCCGTACGCGAATACTACGAGGGCGGCGCGCTGCAGGGCGAATACGAGTTTGAACGCGGCAGGCAAACGGGCACGAGCAAGCAATACTACGCAAGCGGCGCGCTTGCGGCGAAGGTGATGTTCAGAGACGGGCGCAAACACGGACTATACGAAACATATCACGAAAACGGCGCGCTCAAGGCTAGAGTGACGTTCAAGGATGGCCTGGAGACGGGCACGGCGAAGCACTACTACGCAGACGGAAAGCTCGAAGTCGAGGGCGAGTTTGAGCGCGGCAGGCTCGTGCGCGCCAAAAAATACGATGAAAGCGGCAAGCTAATCAGTGACAAATCTGATAAAAACGGGCTAGCGAGAGAGTAAGGCGGGCTAAATTTTAAAATTTTAAGCGGGTTTGGAATTTTAAAAAGGTTTAAAATTTTGAGTAGACGCGGTTTTGCGTTTTAACGACGCGGGTTTGCATTTTCAGCGCTCACGGCTTTGTGCTTTAAGTTAGTAAGATTTTGCGTTTTGATTGAGCGTAGCTTTACGTCTCGGACAAATTTTGATTGAGCGTGGCTATACGCTTTAAATAGGCGCGACTTTACGTTTCGAGTGAGTGCGGCTTTGGATTTTATTGAGTATGACTTTGGATTTAAGCGAACGTGGTTTGCACTTTTGGTTTGGCGTGCATGCCGCGCGACCAGTGCCGCCTTAACGGACTAATTTTATGTTTGTGAAGCGATGTGCTGCGTTTAAACGAGTAAAATTCTACACCGAGCAGCTTTATGCGACGCGCGAATACGGCTCGGCGCTTTAATTAACGAAGTCTCGCACAGCGCAGCTCACCGTGTAATTTGAGCTGATGCAGCTTAAAATTCTGCTCTGTATTTTAGCGCACATAGCACGCAGGTACGCCCGATGCGGTATAGCTTGGCTTTCAATACGGCTTGTCTTTTCCGCGTAACGAGTTAGCTTTGGCGAGTGTAAATTTTTAAAATTTAAAGCGAAATTTCAAGCCGAAACGACACTAAAAATTTCAACTGCCAAAAAGTAAAATTTGACGATCAAATTTTGTTAAATTTAGACCGCGGTTCGCAAGCCGCGCTATTAGGGCGTAAATTTCAAATCTACTGCAACCTTGCCTTTAGCGCGGCAAATTTAATCTAGCTGATATTTTAAAATTTGCCGACCGCCTTACTAAACAAAATTTTACGAGTGCGGCGTGGGCGAGCAAGGCAGGGGGCAGAGAGAGTCGCCCCCTCCGTATAATTGCGAAGGCAAAGAATGGGCTGCTTATCTCGGTATGAAAATTTAATGGGCTTATTTGCAACTTTAAAATTTTGCAAGATGCTCGCTCGTAGCGTTAAATTTCAATACGCGGGCAGTGGAAATTTTAAGAAAGCAGAGCTAGATAAAGCGAAATTTCACATAAGGTCTGTGTAACGCGGTATTTGCGCACAAGATATAAGCGCTGAAAAGGAGAAGCTCTCGGAATTTGGCGCGTAACGAGCGGTGAACTATAGTCAAACAAACTTCAAATTAAAAATCTTAAATTTTAATCCGTGGACGCCAAATGGGTTCAAAATCAAATTTACATAAATTTAGAGCGCGGCAAGCCGGGAGCGCTCTCAGAGCACTACAGGCCGTATAGCGCAGTATTCGTGCGGCAAAATACAGGCATTGAAAGACGTAGCCATTTGAAATTTAGCGCGCGGCGGGCATAGAGAACCGAAAATCCGCAGCGCTAAAGTTTACTCGGTAAAAGTCCGAATCCATCCGCAGCAGCCGCAATCGCAGCGCGAGGCGGCGGCGGGGTGAAGCTCGCTGATATAGAGCTTTACGGAATCAAGTCCTTGCTTTTTCGCCTGGAAGTAGGCGTCGCTTGCGAAGCCGAAGTCCGCAAAACGCAAGAAGCTCTCCACGTAGGATTTGCGCGCATTTTGATAATCTATGTAGTAAGCGTGCTCCCAAAGATCGCAGGCTAAAAGCGGAATTTTGCCGCGTGCGATCGGCGTGTCCGCGTTTTGCGTCGTGATAATTTCTAAATTCGCGCCGCGCTCGTCGCACACAGGCCAGCACCAGCCGCTGCCGAAAAGCCCCATCGCGCGCTTTAAAAACTCGCTTTTAAAATTTTCCATCCCGCCGAAAGTCTGCGCCAAAGCATCCGCGAGCTCGCCGCTAGGCTCGCTTGGCTGCGCGATACAGTCGAAGTAAAAATCGTGGTTGTAAATTTCAGAGGCGTTGTTAAAAATACGGCTAAAACCTAGGCAAATTTGATAAAGCTTTGAAATTTGCGAAAAATTGCACTCCTCGCCGCGCGCCTCCTTGAACGACTGCGTGATGATCGTAAAAAGATCCGCGTTTTGTATCGGAGTGTCCGCAATATCTCGATTCAGGGCGGAGACGTAGTCCTCGTAAAGCCCGCCGTGATGAAATTTTAAGCTTTGCAAGCTCGCGATTTTATTCGTGCGCGGATCAAAAGGCAGCGCCCTGGATCTAAACACTAATAATCCTCGCTGTCCAAATCGCTATAATCGTTAAAACCGTCGTCGTCTTCGTAGCTGTAATCATCCTCGTCGTAGTTGTAGTTGTAACTCTCGTCGCCTCCGATTAAATCATCGTCCTCATATTCGTCCTCATCGAACTCTTCGTCTTCGAAGTCATCGAAATCAGCCATTTTGCTCTCCTTTGTCGTTGGAATTTACTTTTGATTTTACGCATTCGCTTGCTATTTCCGGGATATTTTCGATATAAACGCTCTGCGATGGGAAGGCAAACGATAGTCCGTTTTGCTCCACGATCTCCATTATTTTAAATAAAACATCCTCTTTAGTTTGGATGAAATTTGCCCATATTACGGTTTTTGTGAAGCAGTAAACTAAAATATTAATAGACGAATCGCCAAAGCTATCTAGCGCTACAAACATAGTGCTTTTATAGCCTGCTAAATCGTCGATAGAGACCATATTTTGTCTATAGCGCATACGAAAATCTTTGGAATTTAGCGCCGTATCGGCAGACTGAGCGATGCCTGGGTGAGATTTTAGCATCTCTTTGATGTCGTTTACGCACTTTCGCAGTTGAGCCGTGCTCGCGCCGTATTCGACGCCTACGGTAAGCTTTAAATTCCGTCCTACCTTTCTGCGGCTCCAGTTTTTGATATTTTGCGCCATTATGTTGGAATTCGGCACAAAAACAAGAGCGTTATCAAAGGTCCTGATCGTCGTCTTTCTAAAGCCCGTTTCTACGACGTTTCCTTCTATGTCGCCTAATACAACCCAGTCTCCTTGCGAGAATGAATTATCAAATAATAGCATCACGGACGAGAAGAAATTTGCGATGATGTCCTTGGTCGCAAACGCGATCGCAAGTCCGCCGATTCCAAGCGATGCCATAAGCGCCGAGATGTCAAAGCCCAGACGCTTTAGCACCAAAAGTGCGGCGATGATGATTACGATGACATATAGAATTTTAACGACTAGATTTATGATATCTTTTCTGACGCCTTTTTTCGTGATGTTTCCAAGCACAATAATGCCGTAACCGTCGATGATCTCGATGATGAGCCATGCCCAAAGCACCACATAAACGATCGAGAATAAATTTGCAAATTTTATCGGCACGGGCGCCGGATAATAAAATATACTAAGACAGATATCGACCGAATAAGCGATCAGCAAAATACCCATCGGACGCTTGATAATGCCCACTACTTGCGTTTTTAGAGTTTCGCTATCCAGGGAAAAGCTTTTATTAAAGAATTTAAATACGAAATAGATGATGTTGGCAAGCAGTCTGCGAAGCGAGTAGAAAAATAGCGTAATCAGCGTGATTAGAATGAGCTTGCCGAAATTTACGTGGCTGAGCTTAAACGGAATTTTATCGTTGATATAATCGATCACCGACTTAAAATTTAAGCTCGTAAAAACCACGCTGCTTGCGAGTAGATCGCTATTTCGCGACAGATACGTAAGCACCTCGTCGTAGGTCTGCTTGTCGTTTTTCAAATCGTTGATTTTAGACTCTAAGGCGTCTATCTGCTCTTGACTGCTTAGATTATTTTTCAAATCATTAAGTTTGCTAAAATCCCTAGTTTGGATATTTAGTAGCGTGCTACTTAGCTCGCTTTCAAGCGCGCTTCTGCTTGCGCCGTTTACAAACATATCCTCAATTTTCATAAGTGAGGTATAAAAGATCTCCGCCATTTCCATCTTTTCTAAATCCGCGCTTGCATTTACGTATTCGGGAGAGCTCTGCTTTTTGGCGTATTTTTTTAGCGTAGTTTGGATGTTCTTTTTATTTTGCGCATACGACATTATGCTTTCGATATCCATATCCTGCTGCGTAATCGCGAAAGGTAGGCGATCAAAGAGCTTAGCTTTATTGCGATCGATGGCGTCTAGCTCGTTTTTGCTCGCGTTGGCATCGCCGCCGTTAAGCAGGGAGCTGCGTTGTAAATTTAGCTTTTTAATCTCTTTGATTACAGAGATAAGCGTCTCGCCGTTAGGAGCTTTTTTTTGCGAAGTCTCCGTTTTAGCGACCTTTTCTGCGATCATATTTATTACTTCGGTTTTATTGCCATCCTCTGTACCGAGAGATTTGGATAGAATTTTAGCGACTTCTTTTTTGATCTCGGTTTTGTTGTTTTCTAAAGTAAGATTTGCCTCTGGAGTAGAAGAATTCGTCTCTACAAAGCTTCCCTCGCCGGTCGTGTTGAGGTCTGCAAACGCTAAAGCGGCGCTAAAAAGACTAATCGTTAAAAAGCTGATTATAGATTTTTTCATAATCCATTCCCTTATTTAATAGCGTAAAATGCGCGCCTTCGTCGTCGTAGTTGAATAGCTCGCCCGTTTCGATGACGTAGTGCCAGCCGTAAATTTTAATCTCGCCGTTTTTGTAGGCATCTTTGATGCCAGGAAAGCTAAGTAAATTTTGCATGGAATTTATAATATTTAATCGCTCGGTGATCCACTCGCGCTTGTCGGCGCCGAGATCTTTGAGCTTTTCGACCTCGTCTTTTACAGGCTGCATTAAATTTAGCCAGCGCCTTACGTTTGGAATTTTTTCGAGTTTTTTTGCGTCATAAAACAGCGCCGCGCAGCCACCGCAGTTGCTGTGCCCACAAACGATGATATTTTTGATATTTAGCGAATACAGCGCGTATTCAATCGCTGAGGTAGTCGCTAAAAATTCCTCGCTAATGCGGTATGGAGGAACGACGTTTGCGATATTTCGCACGACGAAAAGCTCTCCTGGAAGCGTCGAAGTAATTAGGCTTGGCACCACGCGCGAGTCAGAGCAGCCGATAAAAAGCGTGTGGGGCTTTTGATGATTTGCTAGACTTCCGAAAAGCTCGGCGTGCTCGGCGAAATTTTCTTCCATAAATTTAATAGCTCCATTTATTAACTGGCTGGGCATACTTTCTCCTTAAAAAAGTCGGGAATTATATATTACTTTCATAAATAGATAGAATTCTGGGAATTTTTAATTATATATTTACCAAATTTTCGCTAAACTCCCCGCTCATAAATCAAAAGAAGGAGAAAGATATGAGTCTATACGACAGACGAAATTACGCGGACGGATACGAGGTATCTGACGCGTCACTGGAACAAGGACGAATCTCTCAGACCATTAAACAAACCTACGCGCTTCTAACCGCTTCGATGATAGCTGCGGCGGCAGGGGCTTTTGTGGCGATGAGTTTCGGCGTGAGCTTGGCTATTCATCCATTTTTATATCTAGTGCTTTTAATGGGGCTAATTTTTGGTATGCAAGCAGCTGTAAATCGCGGCGCTAATACGATTGCGCTAGTTTTGCTTTTTGCATTTACCTTTATTACTGGTCTTACTCTAGGTAAATTGATCGCTATTTATATCGCAGCAGGCGCTGGAGACGTAGTAACGCATGCGTTTGTGGCTACAGCGATTACTTTCGGTGCTCTTACCGTTTATGCGATGAATACAAAGACAAATTTCGACTCTTGGGGCAAGCCGCTATTGGTATCGCTTGTGGCTATTATCGTGCTAAGCCTTTTGAACTACTTCTTTTTCAAAAGCACCGTGCTTGATATAGCGATTTCAGCTTTTTCGGCTTTAATCTTTTCGATGTATATCATCTACGATACTAAAAATATTATAAACGGCACCTACACTTCACCGATAATGGCTGCCGTAGATATGTATCTAAACATCTACAACCTCTTCCTTTCGCTGCTAAGAATTTTCGGCGCAAGCAGAGACTAAATTTTACGCACCGCTTCGTGCGGTGCACTCTTAACTTAAAATTTATAAATCTTTTATTATAATCGCAAATTCAATTTTTTCAAAAGGTTTTTATAGTGACTACGTTATTTTTGGTTTTGCAGGTCGTTTTTGCCGTCATCATCACCGTTTCGGTCTTATTACAAAAAAGCTCATCCATAGGACTTGGCGCATACAGCGGAAGCAACGAAAGCTTATTCGGAGCGAAGGGGCCTGCGGGGTTTTTGGCTAAATTTACCGCTGCAATGGGAATTTTATTCGTGATAAATACACTCGTGCTTGCGTATTTCTATCAGCAAGATGCTAAATCTTCCGTAGTCGATCGCGTAAAGGTCGAAGCAAATGCTACTAAATCCGTGCCAAACGCTGTCCCTGGCGTGCCATCCATACCTGCTTCTGGTGCAAAGCCTAATTTCGCTCCGGCAAGCACCGAGTCAAATTCCATAATTAGCGGCGAGAGCAATGCGACGGATACGAAAATCGAAGCGCCAGCAGCTCCTGCGACCGGCACTACCGCAGCTAGCGTACCTGCTCGGTCGCAAGCATCAAGCGATACCAATGCCAGCGCTGCTTCCGCAGATCAAAACACAACCAAATAAACTCTAAATTTTAAAATTTAAAAGCGCGAAATTCGCGCTTTTAAATGCTATTCTTATTTTTTTAACGCTATAATTTCGCAAATTTTATTTAAAGGATTTGAATGCTAGAAGCTATCTACAAAGAGCAAAGAGCAAACGGCGATCGAGCTATCGAGGCTTTGAAAAAGGACTTTACGACGCTACGCACCGGCAAAGTGAGCGTGGCGATCCTAGATCATATTTTCGTGGATTATTATGGCTCGCAAACCCCGCTAAATCAGGTCGCGACCGTCCTTTCGACCGATGCGGTCACGATCTCGATCACGCCGTGGGAAAAGCCGATGCTAAAGGCGATCGAAAGCGCTATCGCAGCGGCGAATATCGGCGTCAATCCGACTAACGACGGCGAGAGCGTAAAGCTATTTTTCCCGCCGATGACGGTCGAGCAACGCCAAGAAAATGCTAAAAAAGCAAAAGCGATGGGCGAGAAGGCCAAAATCGGCATTCGCAACGTCCGCAAAGACGCTAACGACGAAATCAAAAAGCTCGAAAAAGACAAAGCGATCTCAGAAGACGACGCCAAAAAGGGCTATGACGAGGTGCAAAAGATCACCGACTCTTACTCAAGCAAGATCGACGACGCAGTTAAGGCCAAAGAAGCCGAGCTTTTGAAGGTTTGAGCTGTGAATATAGAAAAAATCTATCGCGACTGCGGCGCATATCTGCAGGGGCATTTTCTGCTTTCAAGCGGCAACCATTCGGAATTCTATCTGCAAAGCGCCAAAGTACTTGAGGATCCGCAGCTCGCGGGGCAGCTCGCAGACGAGCTTGCCGCAATCATCGAAAAAGCAGGCGTAGAGTTTGACAGCGTCTGCTCGCCTGCGCTGGGCGGAATTTTAGCGGGCTACGAGCTAGCTCGCGCGGCAAAAAAACGCTTCATCTTTACTGAGCGCGTAGATCGCGTAATGAGCCTGCGCCGCGGCTTTGAAGTGCATAAGGGCGAGAGATTTATCATCTGCGAGGACATCATCACGACGGGCGGCTCGGCTCTTGAGAGCGCTAGGCTCATCGAAAACCTCGGCGGCGAGGTCGTGGGCTTTGCCGCGCTTGCCAATCGCGGATTTTGCAAGGTCGCAAATTTAGCGGGCAGCAGTGCTAAGGCTGGCGCCAAGCTGCCCGCGGATAAGCCGTTTTTTGCGCTAGGCAATTTCGAGTTTGAAATTTACGAGCCCGCGACCTGCCCGCTTTGTGCTGCCGGAAGCAAGGCGATCAAGCCCGGCAGTCGCGGAAACTAGGCGCCGATTTGCTGCTAACAAACCGCAACGAGATTAAATTTTATCCTCTAGGCTTTAGCGCGACGGAATTTTAAAATTTAATCCAAAACGGATCAAAATGGCAAAGCAAAAAGCTAAAATTTCACCGATTTTTCTGCGCGTAAAGGCCTTCATCGTCGATCTTTTCATCATCGCGATGCCCCTATTCTACGGCGTTACCTATCTCATCTTGGGTTCAAAGGAAGCTTTGTGGCGCAACCAAGCCGCGATCGCGCTTATCTGGCTTGCTTACGGCGCGATTTGCGCGGCATTTTACGCCCGCAGCGCCCAGACGCCTGGCTACAAGCTCGCGGGGCTTTACCTCATCGACGTTCGAAGCGGACGCAAAGTAAGCTTTTTTAGGGCGCTGGCTCGCTTTGGATGCTTCGTATTTGCAGGCTTTAGCATCGTGGGACTTTTGATCTGTTTCTTTCGCAAAGATAGATTAAATTTACACGACCTGCTAAGCGGAACCGCGCCCGTCGTACGAAAGGACGCGCAGTGAGCGGGCAGATTTGCGGCATCGACGAGGCAGGGCGCGGCTGTCTTGCGGGGCCGCTTTGCGTTGCGGGCTGCGTGCTGCAGCGCGAGATCGCGGGACTTGCCGATAGCAAAAAGCTAAGCGAAAAGCACCGCGAGGAGCTCTACGCCGTAATCACCAAAAACTCGCGCTACAAAATCGTCGAAATTTCAAGCGCGCAGGTCGATGAGATCGGACTAAGCGCATGTCTAAGATCGGCGCTTGAGCAGATTCTTGCGTATTTTGCGGATTTTAGCGGACAGATCATCTACGACGGCAACGCAACCTTCGGCGTACGTGGGCTTCAGACGCTCGTAAAAGCCGACGCGCAAATCGCCGAAGTAAGCGCGGCAAGCATCCTCGCCAAGGTCACGCGCGACCGCACGATGAATGAACTCGCGCAACGCTACCCGCAATACGGCTTCGCGCAAAACAAAGGCTACGGCTCGGCCGCGCACATCGCGGCGATCGAGCGGTACGGGCTCACGCCTTTTCACCGCGCAAGCTACAAGATCAAATCGCTGCAACCCTCGCTGTTTGATTAACGCGGCAGCAAGCTTGCTTGATCGGCGAGGCAAAAACCGCCGATTTCGATTGATATTTTAGACGGTGCAAAACTAAATATCCAAAGACGAAGTACACTGATTTCGACTGATATTCCGTTGGCAAACGGCGCCGAAACTCATATTTGAATGCAAAGCACGCCGATTTCAGCCGATACGATAATCGCTAGTTTTGGCAGGCGAATACGCTTTTTCGCTAGCTCCTCAGAATTTTAACCGCACTTCCTCAGCCCGCGCCCGCGGCTGAAGCCTGCTCTTGCACCGCTCTTTGAAATTTTAACCGCACTTTCGTATCTTGCAAGAGTCCGTATAAGGTCGAAATTTTATCTAAAACCGCAAGCTCGGCTCGCTAGCTTATCCGCGCCGCGCAGTATGCTGAATAAAATTTAAAATTCCGCGCAGCGTAAATTCAGCCCGCGCACCGCAATAAGGCTAAATTTAAATTTAGCCTTGACGGCGAGAAGGCATCGTGCTTTAAATTTAAAATCCACGTAAAATCTTGAATGAAATTTTGATACAAAAAAGCGGCTAAATTTTAAAATTTTATAAAATTTAGCCGCGAGATGAGGTGCTTACTTTCTTTCGTAGAAAATTACTAAGGCGTCTTCTGCCACCCTTTTACCAGTGAACGAACTTGTTTTAATAATATCATCGGCAACATCTTCGGTCACCATAAATTTATCCGACAAACTTATGCTTTTATCGGCATTCACGATAAAATTTAGCTCAATAACAGCTTTTGATGGATACTCTACTTTTTTGCGTCCAAAAACTGCATCATATTGCTCTACTGTTAGCTGCGAGTAATAGACGGCTCTCTTAAGATATTCTATAATATAATCAACGCTATATTCTTTTTGAAATTCCACTTTTAATTTATCGTCACAATCAACTATCTTGTCTTCATCGTCGAATTCTATTTTGCCTTTAGTTTTAAATGTTTCTTGGAATTTTACCTCATTGAGTTTGCAGTGTTCTTTTGCTAGCTTAAGCAGGCCTTGCTCATCATAGACCTTACTTTTGTAATAAATCATAGCATTATTTAAAGATGTATCCAATGCTCTTTGTTTATAAGATTTAAGGCTCTCGGTTTTATCTTGCACTATCTTTGCTTTCATGCGCTCCATATCCAAGTCGCAAACCATCTTGACCGTCTTTAATCCGCCGTTTTCCTCTTTGTTCCAGGTGACACTTTTGCAGATTTTCGAGCCCTCGATCGCCGTGCCGATACTCATAGACTTAAAATCGAGCAGAGTGTAGTTTTTCACGAGCTGTATCTCGTCCTCGCCGCATCCTGTTAAAATAAATGCCGCCAGCGCGACACCTAGTGCATATTTCATCTTTAACTCCTTGAGGTAAATTTTCTAGAAAATAATGCTACCCCCCCCTGCTTAAAAACGGGTAAATTTATAGCCTAAATTTTAAAATTCCGCCATTAAAATTCCACGCGCCGCAATTCTGCCGCGCATGCGGCGCTTTGCGCCTTTTAGCGAAATAGTCTTGCGGTAAAATTACAAGATAAACCGTCCGCATCGCATCGCCGAAATTCCGCGCGCAGTTTCGCGCGCGAAGGTCGCAAAATTTAGAAATTTTAACCAAACTTTCGCTATCATCACGGCTTAAATTTCACCCAAAGGAAACCGATGTTTGAATGGATCGCCTCACCCGAGGCATGGATCAGCCTGGCGACGCTCACGGGGCTTGAGATCGTGCTTGGTATCGACAATATCATCTTTATCGCGATTTTGTGCGGCCGCCTGCCCGAGGCACAGCGCGGGCGCGCCCGTATAATCGGGCTTGCGCTTGCGATGATCACGCGCATTTTGCTACTGCTTAGCCTAAGCTGGATCATGGGGCTAACCAAACCGCTATTTAGCGTGCTTGCGCGCGATTTTAGCGGACGCGACCTCGTGCTGATCGGCGGCGGGTTGTTTCTACTCGTCAAATCCACGCTCGAGATCCACTCCAGCGCCACTGGCGAGTCACACGAGCATAGCGCCAGCGGTGGCAAGGCAAGCTTCGGCGGCACTCTCGTGCAGATCGCCGTTTTGGACATCATATTTTCGCTCGACAGCGTCATCACCGCCGTGGGTATGGCGCAGCACCTGCCCGTGATGATCCTCGCAGTGATCATCGCCGTGGGCGTGATGATGCTCGCTAGCGGCGCGATCGCGCGCTTCGTGGACGCAAACCCGACGATCAAAATTTTAGCGCTTGCGTTTTTGATTTTGGTGGGCGTCTCGCTGATCGCCGACGGGCTAGGCTTTCACATACCTAAGGGCTACATCTACTTCTCGATGGCGTTTTCGCTACTGGTGGAGCTCATCAATATCAAGGTCCGCAAAAAATCCGCCGCGAAATAGAGGAGCGAAATTTTGTAGGATCTGAAAGGCGCGAATGGGCTTTGCTAAATTTCTTTCGCCGCTGCAGATCAAGCTTGCTCGCGGCACGGCTAGGGATTTGAAGCTGGAGTCCGCGCCTGCAGGTGCGGCTAAATTTAGCTTTACGCTGGAGCGCTTGCGCTTTGCGGGAATTTTAAATTTAAAACGCGACGGACTTTATCTGCCGATACGCGAGGGCGACGAGCTGACGGTGATATATGAGACTTCAAGCTCAAATTCCTACCGCGAAGCTTTGAGGGGCTTAAATTCCAGCCGCAGCGCTTCAAGCAGTGCCGATTTAAGCGGCGAAAATTCCGTGCCGCGCTCTAGCTGTGGAATTTCTAGCAGCGAGAATTCTGCCGCCCCAAATTCAAACTGCGACGCACATAGCGATACGGCGGCAAGTGCGCGTCAAAATTCTGCGGTATCTGATTTATCGGACAAAGATCGCAGCGGCATAAACTCCGCCGCTTTGGGTTTTATCCGCAAAGATTTAAGCAGCTCCCTCTCTTTAAATTCTACCCGCGAGAGCCGTGACGGTGCTTCGGTAAACTCCGCCGCTTCCGTCCTTCCGCTAGATTTCGTTAATCTAAGCCTAGGCGCGCAGCGCTGGAGGGACGCCGGTAGCACGGCGCTCGCCGCGATATTCGCAGCCTTCGGCGTAGCGCTAGCTGCGATGAGCATCTACTGCATAATCTTTATCTTTGATGTAAGGGCTCCTGCGGGGCTGCTAGCCCTGCTCATCCTCGCGCCTTTTGCATATTGCAGCTTTAGGTTTATGCGAAGAGACTGGCGCGCCGCAAAGTTCGGGCGCATATTCGCAGCGCTTCCGCACTCCAAAGAGCCCAAGCGAAGCGGCGAAGCGGAGGGCTACGCCAGCGGCGTACGCGTGCTGCAAAGCGGCGACGTTTATTATTATGGCTTCGCGCTGGACGGGCTGTATTTATCGGGCGATAGCAAGCGGCGCATCGTCTCTGACGCGCTACGCGCAGATCAAAATTTAGCGGAGCTTGCGGACGGCGAAAATTGCATGAAATTTAAGAATTTAGACGCAGAAAATTCCGCAAATTCTACGAGAATTAAGAATTTTGCGAAATCAGCGAATTCCATAAGCTCTGCAAATTCTGCCAACGTAACAAATTCTACAAATTCTGCCCGCTCCGCCGAAGCCTCGGCACCCGCCAATACAAAGGACACCTCGCAGAGCTTTGAGCTGCAAAACGGCGATATTCTCCGCGCCCGCTACAAGGACTACCGCGTAAGCGGACTGTGGAATAAAAGCCGCGGCATGGAGCTCGGCGATACGCGCAGCGGACTTCGGCGCGCAGCAGATTTTATCGCGGGCGTGGCGCTACAAATAGGTCTGCGTTTAGGCGGCGCGCTCGTGCTGACGCAGCTCGGCGATCACATTGGCGGCTCCTTCGGCAACGCCCTAAGCTTCATCGGATTTTTGCTGCTGCTTAGCCTTATGCTTTGAAAGGCGAATTTCAAGCGACAACCTCGCGGAATTTTGCAACTTCAAGGAATTTCAAATTTCGCAATTTCGCAGAATTTCGCAGCGAGCGGATTCGGATTTTAAATTTTAAGGCTTAGGGCTGTAAATTTAAAAGCGTAGAAAAATTTCAAATTTCAAGCACACAGAATTTAGACCGTGAAATTTTAAAATTTTAAATTTTAAAGCGTAGAATTTCAAGGCGCGGAATTTTAATTTCAGAATTTTAAATTTTGCGGTGCGGAATTTCGTAGCGTGGATTAAAATTTTAAATTCCAAAACGCGCGGGATTTTAAGGTGCGTGAAATTCCAAAGCGCGAAATCAAAAAGCGGAATTTTAAAATTCCAAATTTTACGGCGCGTGAGGCCGCAGCACGGCGTGTGAAGCTATAGTGCGCGAGGCTGTGACACACAAAGCTGCGGCGAGCCGCCTGCTAGCTCCAAATTCTTTCGTTTAGTTTTAGGTTTTTTACGATCGCCAAAAAGTGCGAAAGCTCGCGCTTGAGCTGCGCGGCAGGGTCGCGGCGCAGTACGCTTTCGTCGATGTCCGGCTCGAAATTATCGCGCCCAGTATTTACGAAAATGTAAATTTTGCTATCTAAAAAGCTAAGACTGACGGGCGCGGCCACGGCGCCTGCGAAGCGCAAGAGCCTCCGCATAAAGGCGGGCGTCAGGATATACATCGCGCCTGCCGCGTCCTCGCAATACACGGCGAAGGCGGCATTAAACTCCGCATCGTCCATATCGATCTTTTTTAGCCCGCCTGTGTTCGGCGCGCCGGCGCGAGCGGGAAAAATCAGGGTTTTGGCACTTATGCGTTTGTTAAATTTCGCGTAGAAAAAGGTGCCGAGGATTTCGCTTTCCGAAAATCTATTAAATAAGCTCACGTCGCAAAACGCGAACTTCACGCCGTCATAAACGCCCGAGACCCTGTCGTTGCCGTATGAGTATCTGTCTAGTCGAAAAAAAAGCTCAGAGAGCTTGAGTTTGGTGGGATCGATACTGCCTTCAATATCGTATCGATAGCCGAACGCTTTAAAATAAGGCATTAGATAGTGCTCTTTAAAAGCGCGCCGAAATTTTGCCGAATAATCTCGTTTGAAGACTCTAAATAATACGAATAAGCTATAAGCAGCCAAGATTAAAATTATAATCGCGAGTAAGATATATTTGGAAATCGTGGGGCGATTTTGTAAATCGTTTAGAAATAGGCTCATAGCAAAAAGGCAGGCAGCGTAGATTATCTTAGCTTTTATGGAGCTTTCATCGCACAAAACGGCTACTATAAGAACAACCGCGAATAATCCTATAAGAGACAACAAATCCGCCATGCCTCCTCCGTCGCGCAGCCTGTATAACAAAAACGTGCCGTAAAAGAGCATGCACGTCGCCGCTAAGATCATATTTCTTTTCGCCCTATACAAAAGCTCCAGTCTGATCTGCTCCAGCTCGCTTGCGCTCATCTCGTTCCTTTTAAATTTGAGACGGATTATGACGCTAGCGAGCTTTAAATTTGCTTACGAACGGCGGCGAAATTTTAAAATTTAGACTTGGATAAATTTATGGTTAAATTTTAGCGGCGGATTGTTTAAATGGAACAAAGACGGGATTGCGGTATAAATTTAAGCGGCGCGAAATTTTAAAAATTCCATGCCGCAAATGGAGACAAAATTTTACGAACACGATTTAAATTTTGCTATAAAATTTCACTGCGCGGCAGCGTAAAATTTCGCGAAATAAACGCCGCAGTTTATACCACGAAATTTACGAGCGGCCGCGAGCGAACGTAGATAAATTTATGAGTGCTCGCGCCGCAAAAAGCGCCGCGCGGACGCTACTAGAAAAATTTAGATTTTTCTATAAGGCGCCTGACCTACTTCGTAGAAATTGTTGCCCTCGCTGTCGATCGCTACGATAGCCGGAAAATCCTCGACCGTAAGTCGCGCGACCGCCTCGGGGCCGAGCTCGGGATAGGCTAGCACTTCGTACTTTTTGATACTTTGGCTGATTAGCGCGCCCGCTCCGCCGATAGCGACCATATAGACGCAGCCCGATTTTTTCATCGCTTCGACGACGGCGTCGCTGCGGTAGCCCTTGCCGATCATGCCGTTGATGCCCACTTCGTTTATCATCGTAGGAGTGTATTTATCCATGCGTCCGCTAGTCGTAGGTCCCGCAGCGCCGATAGCCTGACCCGGTTTGGCGGGGGTCGGCCCCAGATAATATATCGTCTCGCCAGCTAAGCTTACGGGTAGCTTCTCGCCGCGAGCGAGAGTTTCGGTTAGAGCCTTGTGCGCGGCATCGCGAGCTGCGATGATGGTACCGCTGATTAGGACGTTATCGCCCGCCTTTAGGCTTTTTACTACGCTTTTATCGAAAGGTGCGGTAATTCTTTTAACTTCTGACATGATTTCCTCCTTATAGTTCAGCGTCGGCATGGCGAGCCGCGTGGCAGTTGATATTAACGGCGACCGGAAGCCCCGCTATGTGGGTCGGATACCACTCTACATTTACCTTAACGGCGGTATTGATGCCGCCCAAGCCCTGCGGACCGACGCCTGTAGCGCGCGCCATCTCCAGCAGCTCATCCTCTAGCTTGGCGTAGCGCTCGTCGGGATTTCTGCTATCGATCGAACGAACCGCGGCTTGTTTGGCTAAAAGCGCCGCCTTATCCATCGTGCCGCCGATACCGACGCCTACGACCATCGGAGGACAGGCGTTAGGGCCTGCATATTTGACCGCTTCTAAAAATACCTTTTTTACCCCCTCGATGCCGTCTGCAGGAACGAGCATTTTTAGCACCGATTTGTTTTCGCTGCCAAAGCCCTTAGGAGCTACTTTGATCTTAAGCTTGTCGCCGGGGATGATGCGGGTATTGATGACTGCGGGAGTATTGTTCGTGGTGTTTTTACGCTCAAACAGCGGCTCTGCGACTACGGATTTACGCAGATAGCCGCCTACGTAGCCGTCCGCGACGCCTGCGTTGATAGCATCCTCCAAATATCCACCCTCGATATGCACATCCTGACCAAGTTCGACAAAAACCACCGTCATACCGGTATCTTGGCAGATCGGCGCGACCTCTTTTGCCGCCAAATCGGCATTTTGCAAGAGCTTGCCTAAGATATCTTTGCCGATAGGCGAAGTCTCGTTCTCGCGCGCCTTCTCAAATGCCGCGCGCATATCTGGCGTGACGTGATAACAGGCTTTTTTGCAAAGCTCGCTGACTACTTTTGTAATCTCAGCTGCTTGGATCGTTTTCATGATCTCTCCTTGTATTGAAATTTTAATGGATTATATTCCGTTAAACTAAAAACTTAGTTTAAAATTTTATCTTCATTTAATAAATTTTAACAAAAGGCTAGAAAATAAGCGGTTTTTAATCTTTTTATAATAAAATACCATTTTTTGAAATTATCAAATACTAAAAATTTTGCGAAGAAATTTTAAAATCAAGGAAACCTATGAAAAAGAAAACTCTTGTGCTGCTCGTGGGCGCTTGTGTGCTTATAGGAATGATACTTTCTCTTGGGATTGCGGAGATGGTTCACCTTACGGGCACCGATAAATTCTGCGTATCCTGTCATACGATGCAGCCAATGGCAAACGCATTTCACAACGATGTTCACGGCGGCAATAACCCGCAAGGTTTCAAAGCCGATTGCGTCGCCTGTCACGTCTCTCATGAAAATACCTTTATGTATCTTTGGACTAAAGCTCTAACCTCCGCAAATGATGTTTACAAAACGGTCTTTACCGATGCCGATAAGATCGACTGGCAAGAAAAACGCAAGGAGCGAAATCATTTCGTTTATGAAAGCGGCTGTCTAAGTTGCCATCGAAATTTAAAAGAGCAGAATAATCAAGTAAATAAAGCTTGGCTCGCGCATAGGGATTATTTCGCGGGCACTACCGGCAAAACCTGCGTGCAGTGCCACGAAAACGTCGGCCACAAAAATATGGGTATAGAGATTACCAAATATTGGGATAAATACAACCGAGAAAATAACAAAACCAAGTAAAGGAGAAGCAATGCTAAAAAAAGTCGCTATTTTAATAGCCTGTATCGCATCGTTTGCATTCGCAGAAATGCCCGCGCAGCATGCGAATATGTCCGCGTCGGACGCGAACGTAAGCAATTCTGTAAATGTTAGTCTTACGAAGAATTTAAAGGTAAATAGGCAGCTTACGCCGCTAGCTAGACGCTGCGTCGAGTGCCACGCCGAAAAAACTCCCGGCGTCGTTGCGGATTGGAAAATGAGTCGCCACGCCCACGTAGGCGTTAGCTGTACCGACTGCCACTCGCAGCCTGCGGATAGCCCGATGGCTGCTAAAGAACCGCATCCGAAAGACACAGACAATCATATTTCGGTGCTAGTTAGCCCAAAAACCTGTGCCAAATGCCACAGCAACGAGGTTAAAGAGTTTGAAAACAGCGGTCACGCAAGAGGCGCTATGCAGATGCAAGCCAACAAAGGAATGGTTGATCTAATGTATCACTACGAAGGACGTGATATCCCTGATCTTAAACATGCACCTGATATTACCGGCTGCTCTCAATGCCACGGTGGCGTCGTTAAAATGGATGAGCATAACAAGCCTACCAAAGAGACCTGGCCTACATATGGCATCGGTACGGTTTATCCGGATGGTGGCGTAGGCGGATGCAAATCGTGCCACTCGGGTCATAAATTTTCGATCGCCGAAGCTCGTAAGCCTGCTGCTTGCGCATCTTGCCACTTAGGACCTGATCATCCGGATATCGAAATTTACAATAACTCAATGCACGGACACGTATTTAACGCTGAAGGCAATGAGTGGAAATTCGATAGCGCTCCTGGTACTTGGGCGGTTCCTGACTACCGCGCTCCTACATGTGCAACCTGCCATATGAGCGGCGGTGTGGGCGATCTAAACTCCACTCACAACGTATCTCAACGCTTGAAGTGGAATTTGTGGCAACCTAAGAGCAATCTACGAACCGGCGGTAATGAGACTGCGGTAAGCGAGTTTTTAAATACCGGCAAACTAAACGTTGGCAATCCTTTGGCGGGCAACCTAAACGGTCCTGAGGCGGCGCGTGCCGAGATGAAGCAAGTATGCAAAGAGTGCCACGCAAGCACCCATACGAATAATTTCTTTGAGGTAGGCGATAAGCAGGTACTTCTATATAATGTTTACAACGACGAAGCAACTAAGATGCTAAAAGAGCTTAAGGAGAAAAAACTCCTAAAAGACGATCCTTGGGCGGATGCGTTCCAGCGAATCTATTATGTTTCATGGCACCACGAGGGTCGCAGAATGCGCCAAGGTGCGCTAATGGGCGGACCTGATTATTCGCATTGGCACGGCGTATTCGAGGTCAAAAACGACATCAGAGAGATGCGCGAAATCTATGAGCGCCGCATCAAAACCGGCAAGATCGAGGAATAATCCTTTTTAGTCTGCTAAATTCTGCCAGACTAAACAGATCAAGCTTGTAAGCCCCTGCACTTCGCAGGGGCTTTTTTTATTTGGATAAAATTTTGGAATTTTATTTTGTAATCCGCAAAGCCCATCGAAAATCGCCCCTAAAAGCCACTACAAAATCACTGTCTAAATTATTTAAGATTATTGAGAACTTATGATGGAAATGACTGATAAATTAGAGTAAATTTATCTCTTTGCAATCCAAAATTAGCTACAATCGCGCATATCATTTAAAAGGAATTGTATGGACAAGCAAACGGCATTAGACTTTTTGAGACTTCATCAGCCGATGCCTGCGCAGCTTTCGGATCAGCTCGTGGTAGAGTTTCGTGCGGTACGGGAGTTTTTGCGTGACAATCCATGTGATGAAGCGCTTGAGCCGCTTTTGCGCTCGCTAAACGAGGGCGACGGCGCAGGTGAATATCCGCTTGTGGACGAGGTGCTCGGTGCGGCGGACGATGCTGCTGCGGTAGCTGCGATTAGAGCGGTCTTGGAAGATCCGAGCACGGGCAGCGGAGCGCGATTTTGGGCGACGCTTTTTAGCGTGAGCTTCGTCCGTAAGGAGCTCATCGCAAGCCTGGAGACATCGCTTAAATACGCAAACGATGATTTGATCGAGCTTACGAAGGAGCAGATCGAAATGTTTAAGCAGCTGACGTAAAGCTAGCTGCGTAACTTATAGTTGCGCCTTGCTCACCAGATTGCGCTGCTACAAAGCAAATCCAAATTTATAAAAATCGGCTTAATCGAAGGCTGCTTTTAAATTTTAAAATTTTGCGGTCGCTTAAAATTTTTTAGAGGCGCGATTATGCAAAAGGCGCGCTTTATTTTCTATGCGCTGTGGCAGGCGCCCTGTGCGATGGTTGCTATCGGCAAAGATATAGCGTCGCCGCTAAGTGCGAGCGGCGCAGGCACCGAGAGATATGTGCCTAGGCAAGGGTAGAAATTTCACGGCGTCGTTTGAAGTAAAATTTTAAATCTGCGGGCGTGGGATAGATTTGAGTCATAATAGTGAAGCAGAATTTAATATCGCTACGAGCTCACCGCTGAAATTTTAAGATTACGTCGCGCAGTGACTGGATTTCGCTCAGTGCGATCCATACGAAATTTTAAGCCGTAAAGATAAAGCGGAATTTCTCATACGCGATTTTTTTAGACGAAATTTTAAGCAATGAGTTTGAGGCGGAATTCTGAGGCGTGAGTTAGATTATAAACTTACACCGTCGAGAGGATATCGCGCCTTTTTTGCTCTGAGAACTCCTACCGCACGGCAAAGAATTTTGCGCCATTTTGCACTACAGCTATGGATCTTGACCGCGCAGTGAGCAAGGCTGCGCTATGCGACTAAGGATGTTGTACTATTTCGCAAGCGATCTTGTAGCGAGATTAGATTATGAGTCTCGGCGTGCGGCATAGGAATTTGGGCGGGTGTGATCCGTGCAAGGTTGCGTGGCACAGATTTTGCGCCTCCATCTGCACCGCCAAAAATTCTACCGAGCGGAGTTGTGATCTAGAAATTTTGCAGCGGCATGAAATCTCCTAGCGCGGATTTTGAGCTTGCGCGAAATTTCGCACTGGCTAGTATTTGAGAGGCGTAAAATTTTAAATCGCATGTCGCTTTAAAATTTTAAACTTATGAAATTTGAGCCGCACCTACTTTTAAATTCTAAATCACGCACCCGTGCTTGGCGATGAAATTTTAAAATTTCATCGCGCCAAGAGTAGCTCGATTGATTGGCGGGCGTAGCTAAAAACAAGATAGATAAAATGCATCAGCGCGTGAAGCGGAGTTAAATTTAAATTGCGGGCGAAATTTTAAAGCGTGGCTTGGATCGTTCTCGGGCATCCGGTTTTGGCTCTAAAATAGTTAAATTTAGCTCTGCGCCCGCGAGACGCTTCGGCTACCTGATTTTTGCGGTGCCGAAGCAAAGCCCGTTTTCGTCGCACTGCATATTTTCGATTTGCGGATCCTCGCTTTCGCCGCAAATTTGGATCATCTGATGCGACGCCTCGTCCATTTTAGGCTCGCTGCAATACGAAACGCCGGGCTCTGGATGCTCCGAGTTAGAGCAGCCGCATATAATCAGCGCCGCGCAGGCAAACAAGAGGGAGTTTTTCATACTAAATCCTTTTTAAAAAATTTTGTAATTCTATCTTTGCAAAGCTGAAATTTTACGAAATTTAAAGTGTTTCGGATAAATTTAACGCCCCTGCATGCCGAATATGGCGGCGAGTGCAACGATGAAATTTTAAAATTTCATCGCGCCAATTCATATTCTTGCGTAAATTTTTAAAATCACCTCAGCGGGCGGCTTTTTCGCAAGATTTTTGCAGTATCTTGTTAGAATCGACACTTATGATTTTTTTGCCCAATTTGCACGCCTTGTCATAGTATCTCATCGCCGCTCTTTGATCGTCGTTCTCTATATTAGAGGCGTATATCGCGCAAGATACCCAGTTCCCCTCAGAATCGTAAGATATTCTATACTCTTCGGCGATTTTCGCTTTAATTACGTCCTGCACAGCCCTTAAATTTTGCGCTTCAAGCTCAGCAGGTCTGCTGCAAAATTGCTTTATCCCATCGTTAAATGCGGGGTTATTTTGCAATGCGGGATCCGAGATATTTTTGCCAAGCTCGCAGGCCTTTTTATAGTATTTCGCCGCTTCATTATTATCCTTTCCCTCCATAAACACGGCAAATAACCCGCAAGCAAATATATCGCCCTTGCTATCGCAATCTTTCTTGTGTTGCTCGGACGCCTTTGCTAAATTCGCGTTATCGCCGTCCATAACAGCCGCCAAAGTGCAGCTCTCTTTATCGCCCATATCGCATGCCTTTTTAAAGAACTCGAGAGCTTTTTTATCATCTTTTGTTACCTCTTTTCCTTCAAAATAAAACCCTCCTAATCCAAAGCAGCCACGAGCATAGCCGCCGTCGCACGCTTTTTTATAAAATTTAAAGGCTTTTGCCAAATCTTGCTTTACACCGAGATCGCCTAATACAGGGATATTTTCATATATCATACCGAGAGTAGCGCAGGCTTCCTCATACTTCACGGTTCCATTTTCATTCGTGAAATCTTTACCGCTTTCGCAGACCTTTACCAATGTATTTATTTGCTCATCCGTAAGCTCTTTTACCTCTTCGGCAAACGTAAAAGAGCTTAAAAAAGCCAAAGCTAAAATGATTTTTTTCATTTCTTCCTCCTTAAAATTTTTCGTATTATTTCACTTTTCGTTGTCAGATACTGTCATTTAATGATGTTAAAATTTTTATTACTTTTTTGAATTTTAAAAATTCCGTAGGAGTATACCCCCCCCCTTAATAATCACTAAAATTTAAACAAAGTATTGCTTATCCGCGACTCTTTTGCGCTCGCTGTCGTCCGCCGCAAATTTCACGTAAAGCGGGATTAAATTTTACGAAATTTCTAGGCATAAACAATAGAAGCGCGAGGGCATAGGTTTAAATTTAAAAACGCGAGCCCTCTTTAACGTTGATTTAATGCTAAATTTATATAATCTAAGTCTAGTTATATTTTAAGAGACGATTAAGAATGAAATGCGCTAAGTTTGGAGGCGGATAGAGTATGCAAGATTACGAATTATTGGACGTTTTGTCCAATAAAAGGGTGCTTTGCCTAGAGGATGAGCCCGGGATTTTAAAAAATATAACCGAATCGCTACAGCTGTTTTTCGGCGAAGTAGTGGGGGTTAAGGACGGGCTGGAGGCGCTTGATGAGGCGATGAGCGGCTCGTACGACGCGCTGGTTTTTGATATCGGCGTGCCGCATATGGATGGGCTCGAGGTCGTTAAAAAGATCCGGGCTGCCGGCATCTCGGTGCCGATCGTGATACTTTCGAGCCACACCGAGCAGGAGTATCTGTGGCGGGCAGTGGAGCTTAAGATCACTAGGTATCTACCTAAGCCGTACGACAAAAACGCCTTTATAAAGGCGCTGCAAGACGTTGCGGCGGAGCTGATAAATCACGCGCCGATATTTAGCATAAGCAGTGAGCTGAAGTATGATTTTGCCAAAAAGATCATCTACGTCAAAGACAGCGCCTGTCATCTTTCTAAAAGCGAGAGCAAGCTTTTGGAGTACTTCTTAGCGCGCAAAAATCAAACCGTAACCTACGAGCAGTTATTCGACTATATGTGGGAGTTCGAGCAGCCCAGCAAGGAGGCGATCAAGGCGATCGTCAAAGAGCTACGCCGCAAGATCGGCAAGGACGTGATCAAAAATTTATATGCGGTGGGGTATCTCTTTGAAGTATAAATTTAAATTTATCGTAGCGCTTTTCGTGCTGCTATATATCGTAATTACGGCGTTGGTTTTTAACTTCTACCGCGAGCTCGCGCTAAAGGACACGAGGCGCGAGGCGTTTTATATCCTAGATACGATGAATGCGGTGCGCGATTACGTCTCGACCGTGCAGCGCCCGCTAATAAACGAACTTAAGGAAAAAAAGCTTCTAAGCGAGGATTTTTTTGATCCGAGGCTGATGTCCTCGACCTACATAACGCGCGAAATTTATAAAATTCAGCTCGCCAAAAATCACATCAACTACGACTACAAGCTCGTCGCTACCGATCCGCTCAATCCCGAGCACAAGGGAAGCGAGTTTGAGAGTGAAATTTTAGAGGGCTTTAAAGAAAACAAATATAAAGAATACTCCAGAGTCATCTATGATAAAGGCGGCGCCTCGTATCTTTTGAGCCTGCCGATAACAAACTCCCAGCCTTCGTGCACCGAGTGCCACAGCATCAACGCAGCGCCTAAAAAGATGCAAGAGCTCTACGGCGATGTGGGAAATTTCAAAGGCGGTCTGGGCGATACGATCGCGATGATAAGCTTTAAAATTCCGATAAAAAGCATTCTGCTCTATCACACCAAAGAGTTTGTCGTTAGCGGCCTAAGCTTGCTTGTGGTATTTTTGATCTGCATATTTTGTATCTATAAAATTCACAAAAAAAACGAGACCTTAAAGATGCAGACTCAGCTTTTACTGATAAATCAAAGCCGCCTCGCGCTAATGGGCGAGATGATCGGCAATATCTCGCACCAGTGGCGCCAGCCGCTATCGCAAATCAGCTCCACGCTTATAAATTTAGAGCTTTACAACGAGCGGGGCAAGCTATCAAAAGAAAGGCTCGAAAGCGGCATCAGGGACGCGGGCGAGCAGGTGAAATTTATGAGCGATACGATCGAGGATTTTAAAAATTTCTTCAATCCGAACATGCCAAAGAAAGAATTTAGCGCCAGCGAAGCGATCGAGCAGGCGCGTAAAATTTTAAACGCCTCGCTTAAAAAGCATGTCATCGACATAAGCGTGCGGATAGAGGAAAATTTCACCCTTTACGGCAACGTAAACGAGCTAATCCAGGTGATCATAAATATCATAAATAACGCAAAGGAGGCGTTTTTGGACGTACCGCTTAAACGGCGCGAGATTAAAATTCGCTCGTTTTTAAAACAGGGCGAGCGGGTAATCACGATCGAAAATAACGCAAGCCGCATCGATGAAGCGCAGCTAGATAAAATTTTTGAGCCGCACTTTACTACAAAGCAGCAGGGCAGCGGGCTAGGGCTATATATGAGCAAGATGATAATCGAAAAAAACGGAGGGAGCATAAGCGCTTCGAATTCCGACGAAGGCGCGATATTTACGATCTCTTTTCGTCAAATTTGATCAAATCCGTGCAGAAGCGCTAAAAATTTGCGATAAATTTTTTGCCGCTTCTGTTTTGAAGAAGTTCAAATTCCACGCCGAAAACCTCGCTCAGTAGGGCTGTATCCAGATCTTTCGGCGCGCCTAGAAACGCTATCTCGCCGTCATGCAGCACCATTATTTTATCGCCGTAATTCAGAGCGTGATTGATGTCGTGGATATTTATGACGGTCGAAATTTTATAAAATTTCGTGTAGTCTCTTATTAAATTTAAGATATCTTTTTGATGAAGCAGGTCTAAATTTGCGGTAGGCTCGTCCAAAAGCATGATTTTAGGCGTTTTTGCAAAAACCATAGCTATGAGCACCAGCCTCTGTTGGCCTCCGGAGAGCTCGCTAAAGCTTCTTTTTGCGAGGTGCTCGATACCCACGTGCTTTAGCACATGCTCTACCCTCTGCAGATCGCTGCGGCTTACTTTAAAATTTAGCTTCGAAATGAGGCCTAAAAGCACCAGCTCAAATACGCTAAGTCCGCCCTCTTGCATAATATTTTGCGTCAGATAGCCGATCTCCTTGACGCTCGCGCCGCACAGATCAATCTTAGCATCCGTCTTTAAGATGCCTGCTAAGCATTTCATCGTTGTGCTTTTGCCCGCGCCGTTTACGCCCAGGATCGTTAAAATTTCGCCTTCGTTTACGGCGAAGCTTATATTTTTTAAAATTTCTTTGTTTTTGTATGAAAAGCTTAAGCCTTCAACCCTCATCCGCGCCCCTTATTTAGCACGATCGCTAGGAAAAACAGCGCCCCGATGAATGAGGTGATTATGCCGATAGGAAAGATTACGCCGCTTATTAAATTTTTACTCAAAATCGATGAAAATGAAAGAAGCAGAGTTCCTATCAGAGCCGAAAACGGAAGGAAAAATCTCTGCTCCGCGCCTATTAAAATTCTAGATATGTGCGCTCCTAGTAGTCCAACAAAGCCGATCGTACCTACGAAACAGACGCAAGTAGCGGTTAGGACCGAGGCTAAGATCAGCATTTTTATTTTAAAAGAGTGCACGCAAACGCCCATGCTTTGAGCTATTTCGTCGCCTAGCAAGACCGCGTTAAAGCTCCAGGCATTGTAAAGCGATATGAAAAATGCCGCCGCAAATACCGCGAGCATAATCGATAAGCTCGCGTAATTCGCCTTCGAAAGCGAGCCGAAGGTCCAAAAAACAATACTCGAAACCTCCGCTTCATCCGCGACGTATATCACGAAGGCCTGCAAGCTCTGATAGATAAAAACCAAAATGATCCCTATTAAAATGATGCCCGAAGAGCCTAAATTTATGCGATTTGATAAGCGGTATATGAAAACGATGCTTAAAATAGCGAAGAAAAATGCAAAAAATCCTATGCTTAAAAAATTCCCCGCAAAAAACACTATGCCGACGGCGGCTCCAAAGCCTGCTGCAGAGCCCACTCCTAGAGTGTAGGGGCTAGCGAGCGGATTTGCTAACAGGGTCTGCATGACGGCGCCGCTAAGTCCTAGGCTTGCTCCCGCTAAAACGGCCGCTATCGCCGCAGGTAGCCTCATATTAAAGACTATAACGCTTAGATTTTTATCTGCGCTGCGCGAAAAAAAGGATTGTAAAATTTCAAAAAAGCCGTAGTTTGCGGGCCCGTTTGCTATATCGAGTATAGATAAAACAAATAAAAGCCCCGTGCCGCAGCATATTAATAAAATTTTTCTAAAGACGAGGCTTTTATAAAATTCTGCGGACATTAAAAATCAATCATCCACGTTCCGCTAAACTCGACCGGATAAAATTTATCGAAAAATTCCTTCAGTTCCGCGGTAGGATCTATATCTGCAAAGAGCTCGGGATGTATTTTTTCGCGAAAAACAAGATCCCCGCAAAATCGAAAATATGCCTGCTTAGATCGTGATAGATCGCGTAAATTTTATGATTTTTGACGGCGTTTATGTTTTGCCAGCCGCTTCTTTGGGCGTAATCATTAAAATTTGCCGCAGCCTCCTGCTTGCTCACGCCGTAGCCTAGCGGGATGTTCTTGCCGCCGTTTGGAAAATAATTCCCCGCAAATATGATAATATCGGGATTTTTATTGACTATAAATTCCGGATTGAGCGGCGAGGAGGCGCCTTTTATCAGCCCTTTTGCGATGTTTTCTCCGCCGGCGGCGCTGACGAAGGCTCCCCACATCTTATCGTAATACGATACGCCAAAGACGCTAGCGCCCGCCTTTTCGCTAAATTCTACGTAAACTTTGGGCTTGGTCGTATTTTTGGCTTTGGCGAGCCTTTGTTCTACGAGCTCGAATTTTGATTTATAAAATTTATTCACTTCGGCTATTCTGTCTTGCTTGCCGAAAATTTCGCCTAGAATTTCCATGCTTTTCATGTGGTTTTGTAAATTTTCATCATGAAAATCTACGAATACCGCAGCAATACCCGAGCTATCTAAATTTTTTAAATTTTGCTTAACTTTTTCGTAGTCGTTTTTTGCAAACAAAACCACATCAGGCTTTAGCGAGACGATGCGCTCGAACGACAGAGTGTTTTTGCCGATGTATCCGACATCGGGGATCTGATCTATGCTCGGAAATTTTTTCAAAAAAGCCTGCCACGTCGCTTCTCTGCGACCCTTCCAGTACCCTTTAGACCATCCGGCGATTTTAGAAACGCCCTCTTCACCCGTGGTTACGAAGTACTCTTCGAAATAAAACGTCAAAACGACCTTTTCTACCCTGTCCTTTACCTCAACCTGCCTGTCTAAAACGTCGGTGAGCGTAGCGGCGTTTGAAAAAACAAGCAGCAGCGATATGAATAAAATTTTTCTAACCATAATGAAGCCTCCTTAAAACGGTTAAATTTTACCGCTATTATATCATAAATAATATTTTCTATAAAATAGTATTATAAAATATCTTTGCCGAAGGGTTAAATTTTACGACGCGCGATTTTGAATAAATTTCAATAAAATAATAAAAAGTATCAATATTTACAATATCTTTTCGTTAAATTTAGACTTTATTAAATTTCTCCCTTTTTCACCCTTTTTTGTTGGTATTATTTCAATCGTAAAACTTTGCTAATTTAAAAATTTGATTTTCAAAGGAGGAGCCATGAAAAAATGGAATAAGATGCTACTAGGCGCGCTCGCCTGTATTAGCATTTTTGCCGCAGGAGCCTGTGCTGATGAAGGCATGGGGCATGAGATGGAAATGTCGCAAAAATCGCGCGACGTCATCGCAAATCCTAAGGGCACGTTGCAAAGCAGAGGCGTCATATCCTTGCAGGACTACGTCGTAGAAGAGCGAGAGATGTATGACTGGCTATTTAAAAATCACCCGATTTTTACCAAATACGGCGGTAAGACGGTCGGTAAGATGGATGTACACGACCGAGGTTTGGAGTGGCTTGCGGAAGGGCATGGATTTGACTTTTCAAAGGCTAGCAAAAGAGACGATGGCAAGGGCTATAGCTCTATGATGTATAGAATCCCTGCGGGATCTTCCTTGCAATTTCCGAATAAATTCATAGGCCCTGAAAAATGCGGCGAGTGCCACCCTGCGCAGTATGAGACATGGAGCAGATCGCGCCACGCCACTACTATCCGCTTCCCGGGCGAGCACCCGGAGGTTAATAACAACCTAACCGATCCTGTATTTAGTCCGGATACGGCGTCGATCCTTCCAAAAGGTATTACCCCTGACGTAATTTATGCGACCGTGGGGCATCTAAGGACAAAATTTGGCTACGTAGATGCGTGGCTTCTACGCGGAACCTATCACGTAGAGGGCGGCTTGCTAAGAGATGGCACCGGTCAGATCGTAGCCGGCGGTAACCAATTCCAAAGGACTTGGGCGTTAAATTTAGACGATGAGACGGTCAAAAAGATCAAAAAGATCGTTCCGGAATTTCCGGAAACTCTAGCCGATTATGGTGATAACGGCGGCTACGTAAGAGGTCTTGCGTCGTATGCCGCGAAATATAAAAAATCGATGTTTTTCCAAGCAAACAGCTCGTATTGCGAGGTCTGCCACCCATTCAAATTCGACTTTAAAACTAAAAAAGAATTCTATGCTGCTTTGGGTAACGCAAAAGAGCTTCAAAAGCACACTATCTCCAAGGGTATCACCTGCGAAGAGTGTCATGGAGCGGGCGGTCACCTTGACGGCGCTACAAATTTTAGAACCTCAAACTGCGAACGCTGCCACCAAAGATTTAACTATAGCCCTGATTTAGCTCGTGCTAATCCGCTAAACAACGGAAATCCCGATCTATCTCTTAGCTCTAAATTTAAATCTATGGGTCCAGGCTGTGGCTCTGAAGGCTCTCAGTCCTACTTTACCGCTCACTACGAGAAGGGTATGCGCTGCGTAACCTGCCACGATCCGCACGATAACACCGGACCGGTAGTTGGTGATAAAACCGTCAAGGGCGTAAATTACAACTCCGAGCAGGGCTATTTGAGCGCGTTTTATACAAAGCCTAAGATCACAAAAGAGTGTAAGGATTGCCACCAAGAGCAAGCCTATATCGCCGCAAGAGCCGATACGCATAAAGACAACACTTGCGCATCTTGCCACATGCCGTTTATGATGAGCTGCGAGAACTTCTATGCTATTCAGTTCCAAGACAACGCGGGATTCGATACTCAAAGAAGATCGCACATCTGGAAGATCGACATCGATCCTGCTAGAAAATCTCTAGTCGCAGGCGATGCCGCTAAGGGTCCGAGAGATGCGAAAGATTGGCACTTCCAAAGAAATAAAGATGGACGAAATTTCGTCGATCTTATGTGGTCGTGCGCACGAACGTCTTGGGCGGATAAAGATATGCAAGATACCAAAGGCTGCCACAGCCCTGTCGTTTCCGAGCTAAAAGAGACGCTTCACTTCAAGAATCAAAAGCAGGTTTACGATGAGGTTATGGGCTGGCAAACTCCGATTAAGAGCGATTTCTCGCAAGTTAAGATCGGTATTCAAGGAATTTACTCTATCCTCGAGACTAAAAAGCTTGACTCCAGCGACAAAACTCGCGTTTACGAGCTGATCGAAAAAGCTCAAGACACCGTCGATCTTATCGAAAAAGACGGCTCATGGGGAATGCACGGCTTTAAATATACTAAGCAAAGGCTAGAAGCCGCTAAAGAGTATATTAAAGAGGCTCAAAGAATTCTAAATAATAATTTATAATTCTTTCGGGGTCGCGTAAGTTCGCGGCCCCGAAATTTAAAAGGCAAATGTATGCAAAAAAGACTAAAAATTTTCTTGCCTATCGTTTTGGCAAGCTGCGCGTTGGGCGCGAATTTAACTACGCAAGAACAAAAAGAATCTTATAGCATCGGAGCTTCTACCGGAAGCTATGTTTCAAACCAGCTGCATTCACAAGCCGCGTTAGGTGTCAAATACGACTTAGATGCGGTGATAGAGGGGTTTTTGGACGCTCTTAAAAAGCAGCAGAAGCTAAAAGATGAGGAAATTATTGCGCTTTTGAATCAAAGAGCCGATAAGCTAAATAAGATCGTAGAAACAAATTCCAAAGCGGAGCTTGATAAAAATTTAAAAGCAGGCAAGGAATTTATGGCGAAAAATGCCAAAAATCCGGACGTTAAAACCACAAAATCCGGTCTTCAATATGAAATTCTAAAGCTAGGCATGGGCGAAAAGCCAAAGCCTGAGAGCGTAGTAGTGATGAACTACAAGGCGTATTTGACGAACGGTAGCGTATTTGACGATACTTTCGCATCTAAAATTCCGGCGCATCTTTCTATGATAGGCTTAATCGACGGATTGCGCGAGGGGCTGCTTTTGATGAATACAGGCTCGAAATATAAATTTACAATCCCTAGTAATTTAGCCTACGGCAATGTGGACGTAGATAGAATTCCTGCGGGTTCTGTGGTGATTTTTGAAGCCGAACTACTAAAAGTTTTAAAGCCCGGCGAGCTTGCCGATGCAGCCAAAAAGCTTAGCGAGAGCGAAGCTAAAAGCTTTCACGAAGCGAATAAAACAAAGTAGTTTTGCTTAAATTTAGTCGGAGGAGAATATGCAAAAGCAAAGAAGAAATTTTATAAAATCCGCCGCACTCGGCTCTTTGGGGCTTGGCGCAATCGCCTCAAGCTTACTCGCACAAAATAGCGCGGATAAAAGCGCGCAAGACGCAAACGTAAGCGTTCAAAAGCAAGAGCCGAAAAAGCCGCACTACGGCATGATATTCGATCAGAACAAATGCGTGGGTTGCACTGATTGCGAGATCGCCTGTAAAAAGGTAAATTTGGTTCCGAAAGGTCAAATGAGGCTTTTTATCCAGGATAAAACCGATCCGCTAAATTTGAAAGAAAAGCGCTATGTTAGAGTATCTTGTCAGCAGTGCGAGGACGCGCCGTGCGTAAAAGTCTGTCCGACGAAAGCCTGCCACAAGGATGAAAAAACCGGCATCACGACTATGAACACCGATGATTGCATCGCCTGTAAATACTGCATCGTCGCCTGTCCTTACGACGTGCGCTTTATAAATCACGAAACCAAAGCCGCAGAGAGCTGTAACTTCTGCTTGGATACGAATTTAAAAGACGGCCACGAGCCTGCCTGCATCGAGGCGTGCAGATACGAGGCGATCGTGTTTGGCGATCTAAACGACGAGGGCTCGCACATCAGCAAGTTGCTTCGCGTAAAAGACAGCCTGCGTATGCATCCTGAGTGCGGTACGAAGCCGAGCCTGCGCTATATTCCTGCGGTAAAACTAGGGGTGTGATATGAACGGAGCTATAAATTTCACTGCGACCTTCTCGCACGGCGTTGAGTGGGGCTGGCCGATCGCGGTCTATCTTTTGCTAGCGGGTATGAGCGGCGGCGCTTTGGTAGTCGCGATCCTCGTCAAATTTTATAAAAAGCAGACCGAAAGCACGCTGCTGTTTAAGGCTGCGTCGTTGCTATCTTTCGTAGCAATCCTTCTGGGTATGGTCTGCCTGGTAGCCGATTTAGAGCGGCCGCTTCTTTTTTGGAAAATTTTGATTAATTATAACTTCACATCGGTTATGTCCGTGGGCGTGGCGGCGCTTTGCATATATATCCCGCTTAGCTTCGTAGCCTGCCTTTATGCGTTTGAAGCTGATCTTAGCGGATTTTTATCGCGTAGACTTACTTTTTTAAAAGGGCTTTTCACGCTTGTAATGAAAATTTTAAACGCGCTTCGCCCGCTGCTTCTTGCGCTTACGCTTGTTTTTGCGGTTGCGATCTGCGCCTATACGGGCTTTTTGATCTCGGTTTTAGTTAGATTTCCTA
>NZ_CAKZTI010000047.1 GCF_937921625.1 uncultured Campylobacter sp.
GGCCGTGCTCTTCAAATTTATTGCTTATCATCCCCAAAGGAAGCGGCGTAGCGTAGATCGGAAATTGAAATTCTTTGAAAAAATATGGCATCGCGCCGATGTGATCCTCGTGCGCGTGGGTGATGAGAATGCCCTTGATCTTGTTTTTTATCTTGCGAACATAATCGAAGTCGGGGATTAAAATGTCCACGCCGAGCATGCTCTCCTCCGGAAAGCTCATGCCCACATCGACGATGATCGCACTCGTATTGGTCTCAAAAACGGTCATATTCGCGCCGATCTCGCCCAGTCCGCCAAGCGGCGTGATACGCACCGTCTCATCGCTGCGATTAGCGTCTTTAAGCGGGTGCAGGCGCTCCTCGTGGATCAGCTTGTTTTGCGCGATCGCATCGTCCATCGCCTTTTGCCACGGCTCGTTGCCAGTAAGACTTTTTGGCATATTTGAGCGCTTTTTGTGCTTTTTCCTTTTCTGCGAGTCCGAATAGTTCGTATCGTCCGAGGCGTTAGAATTTGCGCCTTTTGCGTTATTGCCGCCCGGTTTTGCGGCACCGTTTAAATTTGCGCCGCCCGCGCCGTTTTCGTTGTTTTTTGGGTATGCGCCTGCGAAATGCGCACCGCTCGCGCCGTTTGAATGCGTAGCATTTAAACCGCCATTTGACGCGCCACCCACAGAATTCGATCCGTTGCGGGAGCCGTTTTTTGAACCCTTTGAACGAGCGGAATTTTGCGCGTTTTTCGCGCCTTTATTTTTGCGGGGGCCGTTTTCATGCTCGCCGCCAAATTCCGCGCCGCCTGCAGAGCCCTCACTCGCGATAGATTTTTTTAGATTTTCCTTGCGTTTTTTGTAGCGATTGCTTTTTTTGAGTCGTTCGACGCCGTTTTCATTTCTGTTTTCTTCCATCTTTTACCTTTAAATTTTTAAAAATTTCTAAAAAAAGGGTGGAATTTAACTCGTGCGCCCGAACTGTGGGCGGAATTTTCAAATTTAAAAAGATCTCTTCGGCTAGGCCTCTATCAAATTTTGCGCTTAAATTTTTAATAAGCGTCTTTCGCGGCGCGCTGAAAGATACACGCAAAAAGCTTTTAAATTTCTCGTATTCATCGAGGTTTTGAAAGCGGTCGCAACTTTTTGCGCCGAGACTATCTGCGTTTTTCTCGACACCGGGTTTGAAATTTTTGCCTTTTACGAGCCGTATCACCGATGAGGTTACCTTCGGCGCAGGCTCGAAACAGCTCGGCTCAACGTCAAACAGAAGCTCGCAACCGCCCGCAAGATCCGCCAGGATCGAAAGAGCGCTAAAATCGCTCTGCCCGGCTTTGGCGCAGAATTTTAAAGCAACCTCCTTTTGGATCATCACCAAAAACCCACTGCATAGCTCATCGTTGATCGCTTGCAAAATCATCTTCGTAGCGACGTAGTAGGGCAAATTTGCGACTAAAAAATATTCGCCGCATTCAAGTCCCCGCTGCTGCCAAATCCGCAAAGCATCGCCCAAAACGAGCTCAAGCTCGCTGCTAGCGATCTGCTGGGCAAATTTAGCGCTTAAAATTTGATATAAATCTTCATCTATCTCGAAACTTTTTAATCTGTAAAATTCCAAAAGCTTGCGAGTTAAATCACCTAAGCCAGCCCCGATTTCAACGACATTCTGTACGCTCTCGGGGATCGCTTGGATGATCTTGCTTAAAACAGCTTCGTCTTTTAAAAAATTTTGCCCGAACTCTTTTTTCGCCCTAATCATCGCGAGAGTCTAGCCAAATTTTACTTATAAAGTCATTATGTTAAGTAAAATTTGGCTAAAATCATAAAAAATTTTATTCCGAAGGGCTGCTTTGAATAGATTTGCAAAACGCATAATCCCATGCCTAGATGTCAAAGACGGGCGCGTGGTAAAGGGCGTAAATTTCGTAGGTCTCGTAGATGCGGGCGATCCGGTCGAGATAGCCAAACGCTACAACGAGGAGGGCGCAGATGAGCTGTGCTTCCTCGACATCACGGCGTCGCACCTTGAGCGCGATACGATCGTAGATGTCGTGGAACGGGTCGCACGCGAACTTTTTATCCCGCTAACCGTGGGTGGCGGTATCCGTACGATAGACGATATCTCGCGTTTGCTAAACGTCGGATGCGACAAAATCAGTCTCAACTCCGCCGCGATAAAAAATCCAAATTTGATAGACGAAGCAGCGAATAAATTCGGCTCGCAGTGCGTCGTAGTCGCGATCGACGCAAAACGAAATTCGAGTGAAATTTCGCGTGGCAATTTATGCGACGTGACTCAGAATTTGAGCAGAATTTCAAGCGGTTCGCAGGATGAAATTTTAACTGGGAACGGCGAGCCTTGCGGCTATAGCGTGTTTATAAACGGCGGCAGGCTGGATACCGGCAGGGACGCGCTTGCTTGGGCGAAAGAAGCTCAGGAGCGCGGCGCGGGCGAAATTTTACTCACGTCGATGGACTGCGACGGCGTTAAAAACGGCTTTGAGTTAAATTTAACGCGGATTTTCAGCGCGCTTGACATCCCCGTGATCGCAAGCGGTGGCGCAGGTAAAATGGAGCACTTTAAGGACGCCTTTTTAGCGGGCGCGGACGCATGCCTGGCGGCGTCGATTTTTCACTTCAGAGAAATCGGAATCAAGGCACTAAAAGCGTATCTGCAGGAGCAAGATATCGAAGTGAGACTGTAAATTTGGTCAGATTTATACCGCAGGGTTGAAACTTAGCCGCCAAAGCGACCAAATAATTAATTTTATTTCAGCCTTTATTATCTTGCAAGTTTTTTTGCAAGTATCGTTTTTGCTTAGATAAAATTTATTCGTTTTAGCCAAATCATAAGCTTTTTTAAATACTTTTCCATCTTCTACCCACCACCTGCACTGCTACCATTATGAAAGGTAAGAGTACAGCTCTCATAGATATTTGCTTAAATTGATTTTAATTTCACCCGATACTTTACGACGAAAAAATTTCAAAATTTAGCCTTAAATTTATCGTCATTTTGCTATGATTAGTGAAAAATAATGAAAGCGTGAATGCGTAAATGATAATCTCTGCCGGACGAAATGAAATTTTTGATTTTGCCCTGCCTATGGGCGTAGGGCTAGTGGATATGAGTATAAATTTGACTAAATTTTTATGCGAAAATAGGCAAAGCTTGCCGAGTGAAATCATTTTCGTGGGTTCTGCAGGGCTATATAAAGAGGGTGAAATTCTAAAAATTTATGAAAGCAGATCGGCTGTAAACTGCGAGATATCGGCGCTTTATGAACTTTCATACTCTCCAATTAACTATGCAATTATAGCTAGGGATTCTGCCGATGTTTCATATGAAACAATAACCAATAGCTCAAATTTTATCACGACCGATAAAAAATCTGCGTTAAAATTCTTTGAGCGAGGTTATTTTTTAGAAAATATGGAATTTTTTGCGGTTCTCAAGGTAGCACAAAAATTTCAAATCCCCGCTTACGGAATTTTTTGTGCGACGAATTTTTGTGATTCAAATGCTCACACGGATTTTTTAAAAAATCACGCCGCTGCAAAAGAAAATTTAACTAAATATCTAAAAACTAAGGCATTAATTTGAAAAATATCTTTGATTTTACAATGAAAGAGCTTGAAAATTTCGTCGAACCGAAATTTAGAGCCAAGCAAATTTACGAATGGATTTACAAAAAGAATGTGGACGACTTTACACAAATGCTAAATCTACCAAAAGAGATCCGTCAAAGCTTAGCTCAAAATTTTTATTTAGATCCACTTGAATGCGTCAGATCCGAAACAAGTAGTGATGGCAGTATCAAATACCTTTTCGCTCTCAAAGACGGCAAGACGATAGAAAGTGTCTTATTGCCGATGAAGGATGAGCTGCGAGACGAAAACGAAAAAATCATAAGACACGCGCGCTACTCAATCTGCGTAAGTTCGCAAGTGGGTTGCAAAATTGGCTGCAGCTTTTGCCTGACAGCAAAAGGTGGCTTCGTACGGAATTTAACTCCAGGCGAGATCGTGGCTCAAATTTGGCTCATCAAGAAAATGAACGCGATCCCGTACGAGCGCCGCGTCAATGTCGTATATATGGGGATGGGCGAACCGCTTAATAACCTAGACAACGTTGCCAAAGCCGTGCAAATTTTAAAAGAAAACGACGGACTCGCAATAGCGCCGCGTCGCCAAACGATAAGTACGAGCGGACTTTCTACGCAGATAAAAAAGCTTGGCGAAATGGATCTTGGCGTGCTGCTTGCAATCTCGCTGCATGCAGTGGATGACGAACTGCGTGAAAAACTAATGCCGATAAATCGCGCCTACAATATTGCATCGATCATGCAGGCGGTGCGCGAGTTCCCAATCGATCTGCGAAAGCGCGTGATGTTTGAATATCTAATGATCGATGGGATAAATGACCGCTCAAGCGATGC
This sequence comes from uncultured Campylobacter sp., assembly GCF_937921625.1. Taxonomy (GTDB): domain Bacteria; phylum Campylobacterota; class Campylobacteria; order Campylobacterales; family Campylobacteraceae; genus Campylobacter_B. Next base: position 4,423 of record NZ_CAKZTI010000047.1, read on the forward strand.
CAAAACGCTAGTGAAGCTTCTGCACGGCATTCGCGCAAAAGTAAATCTGATCTATTTTAATCCGCACGAAGGCTCGAGCTTTGGCAGGCCAAGCCCCGAAAACATGGTGAAATTCCAAGACTATCTCTGCGCGCACGGCATTACTTGCACGATCCGCCAGAGCAAGGGGCTAGATATCAGTGCGGCGTGCGGACAGCTCAAACAAAGAAACGAGCAGGGTAAAATTTTAGATCAAAATGGCGTCAATATGGATAAAATTTTAAAAAAATAGAAAAAATTTGGCTAATATTTCCAGATCATAAGGCAAATCGGCAAAAAATTTATAAAGGAGTAGCAATGAACACGCAAAAAATAATGGATGAGATCGGCGTCTTCTTAGACAGATCGCTGCTTAAAAAATCCAAGATTACAAAGGCGGAAATTATCCGCTTTATCGAGGCAAAATGGGCGGGCGACGCCCCAAATATGCTGCGCTGGCTAGGCGAGATGGACAAGCACGCCAGAAGCAATGAAAATCCGCCCTACGTGAGCGATTATTACAAGGGCCAATGCTGCCTCGAGTGCGGCGCGGAGCAGGAGGCGCTTGAGTTTTTGCGCAAAAGCTACGAAGCGAATAGGAGTACCTTTTCACCCGCAGCCCAAAGGCCGCGGAGTTTTTTAATGCACATCTTGCAGAACCTAAAATTTTGCCTAAATTTGAAGATGAAGAATACGAGGACTTTAGTTTTCCGCTGCGGCTGGAGTATTTCGGTAAAGCTTTAGAGCAAGAAGGCGAGTTTTGCTGCACCTTTTTAGATGAGGACGGCGAAGAGACGGACGAGCCAAGCCGCATGCACTCAAACGCAATCGAGTTTTTAAAGCAAAATCAGGAATAAATTTTAACGGGCATCTTAGCTGAAATTTTAAAAAACTACCCAAAATGGCAGGAGATCTACGACTATCCGAGTGAGACGAAAAGCGATTTCATGCCAGGCATCAGCACGCCACACAGGAGCTTAGCGAACTATTGGAGCTGTAAAATATCTATATCCTAGACGACGCAAAATCGGCTTTCAGTTTAGCTACTCGTGGAATATGGAGCACGATTTGGACATTATGACGCGCAAAGGCAAGGTCATAAATATCGGCGAAGCGGAAGTAGCGTTTATGGCTATTTGAATTTAGTTTAAAATTGTTTATTTGAAACTTCGCGTAAGTTGCGAAATTATGACGATTATAGAGCATAAATATGCATTTAGCTACATGCTTTATGGCAATCGGATCCGCGTTTATATAAATTTAGCCGCGTGCGATAGCAGCCAAAAATTATTTTCCTAAATTCTAATTTTATTAGAAGAGATTTTAAAGCAGAATTTTTCAAAGTTCTAAAAGGCCACTCAATAAAATCAAGAATTTAAACCAAAATAAAAGACTTATCAGAATGATAGGTTAACGCGCTGCATGAAAGAAATTTGTCCTAGCGCTATAGATTACGGCAAAGCAAGTAATTGCTGAAATTTTAAAATTTTATGGTATATCGTAAGGCGTAAAAAACTAATAAAATTTAAAAACAAAACGTGCTTACAATAAATGTACGTCTAGGCGCGCCTTATCATCGTAGTAGAATTTATCATCCCACCTTGCGCTTTAGCAAATATAATTAGATTTGACTTATTTGATTTATAACGCACGCTATATTTGACCTTTTAACAAATCTCATTAAAAGCTACACAAAAATTCCAAGAAATTTTATACACACCAAGCTTCTAAATACGCGCACAAAATAAATTCTTATCTTAAAAATTTATCTGATCCGCCAAAGCATCCAGATTTTATTGAGTTACCTAAATTTTACCGATTTTCGCGAGATTATAAAACTCTCTTGCGGCGTCAAATTCGCTTTTTATCTCGTATCGTTCGCCGCCTAGTTCAAAGCGAATTGCATTCGCGTGTAGCAACAATCTCGGCGCTCCCGTCGTTCTGATCCGCTCTGTCTCATCCATCTTTTTATCCAATATCCGCTCCGCTTGCTCGCGCGAAAGCCCATACAGCGGCTCTCCCAATATCGGCGCACCCGCGGCAAATAGATGCAGCCTGATCTGATGCTGCCTACCCGTCAGCGGATAGCACTCGATCAGGCTAGCGTCTATGTCCGAGAAATATCGCAGCGGGCGTATCAGCGTGATCGCCTCCTTACCGTCGCGCGATATTTTCATACGAATTTTAAGATCGGCAAACTCGTCGCTAGGAGCGATCGGAGCATCAATCACAAACCCCTCAAAATCCTTTAAAAATTTCAGTTTCTCGCTAAATTTTGCGTATTTTGCAGGCTCAAATTTTTTCAAATTTACACAGCCCTTAGAAGTAGCTGGCAAAGATTTGGCCGCAGGTAAGGCGCAAGGTTTATGTCCGTTATCCGCGCTACTCATCGCGATAGCGGGTTTAAGCTTATCGCTCACGCCGTAGGATAAAGCATCAAATTCAGATCCGCTGCCAACATCGCCAGCAGGAGCGTCAGATTCAAATTTAGCTTGCATGCCGTCAGATAGAGTATCGCACCATAATCTCCTACTCGCACTATTAGACAAGATATTAAATCCAAATTTATCGCCTGCCCCTTTTAAAGCTCGCATATCGCGCAGATCCGATACGTTATCTGGTAAACTCACAGCATCGTCCGCAAATTTTGATCTGCAAATTTCATACGAACCTAGCGCATAGCAATTCTCTATCTCACCATTGCAAGCAGCACTTTGCAAATCCCCTCGTACGAGCGCTAGATAGCTTTTCATCACCCTACGCTGTTCGAAGCACTCTTTAAGCTCGCGCGCCGCGTCTTTATCCTTGGCGACGATAAGAATTCCGCTGGTTTCTAAATCAAGCCTGTGCGCCACGCACGCGTCCTGCCCGTATAGCGACCAGATCTCGTCATACATATTATAAGGCGAGTTGCGCCCGCTCGGGTGGCTTAAAATTCCACTCGGCTTGTCAAATGCCGCAAACGCATCGCACTCAAAGATCGGCTTCAGTCCGCGCGGCTTGCATTTGTAATCGATCAAAAAAATTTCTCCGTGCGCGACGGAATTTTTATGCAAATTCTGATCCTCTGCATCGGTTACGCGATGCTTGTCACAGATGCGCTGCGCGGATTTCATATCGTATCCGAGGCTAAGCAGAATTTCGTAAATTTTGCGTCCCTCAAAGCTTCCCAAGCTTCTTTTCTCATAACCCATATTAAACTTTCAGCCCCATTTTTATATAATTTTTGCCATCATTATACAAGAAATTCTAACCGAAAGGCTACTAAAATGGTCGAAAGATACGCAAGAAAAGAGATGTCTGAAAAATGGAGCTTGCAAGCCAAATACGACGCGTGGCTAAAAGTCGAGCTCGCGGCGGTTAAAGCGTGGAATAAGCTAGGTCTAATAAGTGACTGCGATAAAGATAAAATTCTACAAAACGCAAGCTTTAGGATCGAGCGGATAGATGAGATCGAAAAGACCACCAAGCACGACGTGATTGCATTTCTAACGAGCGTGAGTGAGAGCCTTGGGCAGGAGAGCCGCTTCGTGCATTACGGCATGACTAGCAGCGATTGCATCGATACCGCCGTCGCGCTACAAATCAAAGAAAGCATGGAGCTTATCATTGAGGATGTGCAAAATTTAAAAGCCGCGATAAAATCTCAAGCCATGAAGCATAAAATGACACTGATGGTCGGGCGCAGCCACGGTATCCACGGCGAGCCGATCACTTTCGGACTCGTGCTTGCGGTCTGGTATGATGAGATAAATCGCGCGCTAGAGCTTTTGCAACACGCAAAAAGCGTCATCAGCTACGGCAAAATAAGCGGTGCGATGGGGAATTTCGCCCACGCTCCACTAGAGCTGGAAGAGCTGGTGTGCGAATATCTAGGGCTAAAGCCCGCTCCCGCGTCCAATCAAGTCATCCAGCGCGATCGCTACGCGCAGGTAATGAGCGCACTTGCGATCCTGGCTTCCAGCTGCGAAAAGATCGCTATCGCAATCCGCCACTATCAACGCACCGAGGTTTATGAGGCGGAGGAATTTTTTAGCCCAGGTCAAAAGGGCAGCTCTGCGATGCCGCACAAACGAAATCCTGTGCTTAGCGAAAACGTAACGGGACTATGCCGTATGATCCGCAGCTTCGCAATACCCGCGATGGAGGACGTAGCGCTATGGCACGAACGCGATATCAGCCATAGCTCGGTCGAGCGATTTATCCTCCCTGATGGCTTTATAACCGCCGATTTTATGCTAAATCGCTTGACGAGCTTGATCGAAAAACTGCTCGTATATCCCGAAAATATGATGAGAAATCTAAATTTAACCGGTGGGCTCGTGTTTTCGCAGCGCGTACTGCTAGAACTGCCTAAACGAGGAGTTAGCAGAGAGGATGCTTATAAAATCGTGCAGCGTAATGCGATGAAGGTCTGGGCGGATCTGCAAGAGGGCAAAAAAGCTATAGATGAGCAAGGGCATAGCCTATTTTTACAAAATCTGCTCGCAGATACAAAGCTGCGAGAAAAGCTAAGCGAAAGCGAGATCAAAGAGTGCTTTGACTACGGATATTACACCAAAAACGTGGACGCGATTTTCGCTAGGGTTTTTGGCAAATAGCAGGCACGAAGACTTGCTATTTTAAAGCTCCGAACGGGCCTACAAAATATAGCGAAGCGGCTAGAAATTTATGTTTGCGCCGAAGCGCTTTAAAAAGAGCGATTGAAATTTTAAAATTTTGATAAAGATAAAATTTTAGTAAAAGCGTAGCGCTTGCGGATTAATCTAGCATCTAAATCCGCACGACAGGCATCCACCACTTTTACTGCGAATTTTTCTACGGTTGCAACTAACCTTAAAATCGTAAAAATTTAATGCTTTAAAACGGTAAAATTCTTAGGTGTAGTAGTTTTAGAATTTTACCGCAAAATTTAAGTGCTAATCCCGAAGATGTAAATGCGAGATTTCCATAAAGCAAAATGGCATTTCTGCGCCGTACTCGAACTGGGGGTCGTGAGATATCCGAAGCAATTATGAAACAAATTTAAAGTGGCAAATGGAGACATTAATAAAATTCCGCTTTTTCAACTTGAGATTTTAACGATTCTTAGAAAAAAGCGGATTGAGTAAAATTTCATAAATTCCATCAATTTAAGAGCTTAGCAGATAGCACTAAAAATAGGAAATTAAGCTTGTGTAATGATATTTTTAAAAATTTTAAAATTTTATACGCGTAAGCGGGTAAAATTTGACGTCTAATATCGGCAGCACCCTTGATTATCATATAATTGCATCCGAATTGCTCGCAAATTTCGGATTAAACAATCCTGCCTGCGATTTGATGTCTAATAATTATTTGGAATTTAAAACGGATGGAGCGGGAGTTCGTTCGCCCCATCCTGCGCTAGCACGTTAGAATTTTTAGAATTTGAAGTTATATCCTAGATATAGCCCGTGGTTGGTTTCATATACTTTATCTAAGTCTTCATCTAGTTTGCTAGCCTTGTATCTCGTATAGTCCGCCTTGTAGCCAAACTCGATCTCGTTATGCTCATCAAAGCTATATAGCCCGCCCAGTCTTGCGCCAATGACCCAACCCGGTGCGGTCTTAGATGCGGAGCCGCTAGTGCCGTCAAAGTCGTTATAAGAATCTTTGTATTTCAAAAACGAAACCCCCGTATATGCGCCCGCTACTAGCCTAAAGCCATTTGTAATCTCAGGCGTAAAATCCCCACCTACTAGCAGGCTATGTTTGCTCCACTCGTGCTTGAAATTTCCATATTCATCACTGCCGCTTTTTGAAGTCTTGAAATCATACATATACTCGCCGTATACCCTAGCTATGTCAAAATCATAGCCGCCTTTAAAACCTATCGCAGCTTGCCCTTTACTGTCTTTATCTGTATCCGAATAATCCTCGTCCGTCCACTTAGAAGTAATGCTAGATTTAAATGAATAATCTCCCTCGATGCCTAAAAGTAAACCCTCGCTAGAGCCTACGCTAACGCAAGCCGCAGCGGCAAACGCCGCGATTAAAATTTTGTTTTTCATATTTTCTCCTTACAATTTATGATTTCAAGGCTTCTCGCCACAGCCGCTCTTACCGTTTTATAACTTACGATCTTTGAGCCTCCTCCACCGGATTCGCTTACAAATCCGTTTAAAATTTGTTGATTATAATAGCCCCCCCCACTTAAATTTCGATAAATTTTTGAGGTAAGACGCAGAATTTTATCTCACTCGCCTTGCATAAAATTTTATCTCGTTTGCTAAGGACAGAATTCTATCTCGATTGCCTAGATGAAATTCGACGAAATTCTACACCGCCTCCCTTGAGCAGTTAGCAAATTTAAATGCCGGGTGTCATTAAAAAATAATCTGTGATGAAATTTAAAGCGCTTACTTAGTTGTTCGTTTTTATCTATAATTTAAAATTTACACACGAGATAAGTGCCATGTTACCGATAGTAACTGCACTTTTAAAAATTTAAGACGATTTGATTTGGAATTTATAAAATTCCCGCCTCATTTTTGTATCATAAGCCAAATCCAAAAAAGGAGTATCTATGGAAGAACACAAAGTGGAGTTACGCAACTCCCGCTTACAAGGGCCGCTAGACTCAGACGTAGACGAGCTGGGTTTAGACAGGCTCACCGACACCGTGCCGTTTCCTAAGCGCGGCGTCATCATTATGGCGATTGCCGCTGCAGTGGGCTTTGCTCTATATGCCGCGTTACCATTTGAGCCCAATGTCAAAAAAGGCCTTGCGCTGCTTGCTTTTATCGCGATTATGTGGCTTACAGAGGCCGTGCATATCACGGTAACCGCACTTATGGTGCCAGTGCTTGCGGTAGCTATCGGACTTGGTAAATTCGCTAAAGATGGCACTTTCACGGCTGCCACCATCAAAAGCACGCTTGCAAATTTTGCAAACCCTACGATCTTTACCTTTTTCGGCGGTTTTGCTCTGGCAACGGCTCTGCATATGCAAAAGCTCGATAAAAAGATCGCGATGTGGCTAATCGCCCGCGCAGGCGGTCGCTTGGGTGTAGCTGCGATTTTAATCTGCCTTGCTACGGCGATCCTTTCGATGTGGGTTTCAAACACCGCAACTGCTGCGATGATGCTTCCGATCGCGCTTGGAATTTGCGCCAACATGGACGAGAGCAAAGATCGCGGCACGCTTGTGTTTTTGCTTTTAGGCATCGCGTATTCTGCAAGCATCGGAGGTCTGGGCACGCTCGTGGGATCTCCGCCAAATTTAATCGTGGCTCAAGCCTTGCACTACAGCTTCGCGGACTGGATGAAGGTAGGTTTGCCGCTAATGTGCGTGATGCTACCGATAATGCTTGTGGTGCTTTATATAATTTTCAAGCCGAATTTAAGCCATAAAATAGAGATGGATCTGGAGCATATCCCTTGGACGCGCGAGCGCATTATTACTATCGTCGTATTTGCTCTAACAGCGCTTGGCTGGATATTTTCAAAGCAAATTTCAGCCCTTGTGGGCTTTAAAGTGGACGATGCTTACGTCGCTATCTGCTCGGCAGTCGTAATCGTCATACTAGGACTTGCCAAGTGGCACGACATCGCCGAAAATACCGAGTGGGGCGTATTGCTACTTTTCGGCGGCGGACTTACTCTAAGTGCTGTTTTGGGCGATTCGGGAGCCTCTAAGGTACTGGGCGATCTAGTCGCGCACACTTTCGGCGGAGCACCTACCTACGTAATACTGCTTGTAACAGCGATCTTTATCATCTGCCTAACGGAATTTACCAGCAATACCGCCTCTGCTGCGCTTTTAGTGCCTGTGTTTGCGGGAGTAGCGGCTCAGATGGGGCTACCGAAAGAAACTCTTACGATTATCATCGGCGTAGGCGCGAGCTGCGCTTTCGTAATGCCGGTAGCGACGCCGCCGAATGCTTTGGTTTTCGGCACGGGACGTATCCGTCAGATAGAGATGGTGCGAAGCGGCGGAATTTTAGCAGTGGTTTCTGCGATTTTAGTTTCGGGTTACGCGTATATTTTTTACTCGTAAAATTCCGTCAAAATTCTATAGTCCGGGTATCTACTCGGACTAAATATATTTATGAGATATATTTTTAAACTCCTAAATTTTCGGAATCTTTATAAAAAAATTCTAATTTAATACTATTTTAATCAGTTATCTGTATAATACGCATATCTTACGGAAAGAAGAATTTATGGATTTTGATTTTATAGCCAAATTTAGCCCGATGTTCGTAAAGGCGGGTATTTTAACGCTGAAGCTCGCATTTTACGGGATTCTACTATCCATCATCATCGGCTTTATCTGCACGCTAATAAAATATAAAAGGGTACCTCTGCTAAGTCCGCTTGTAAACGCATATATCGAGCTATCTCGCAACACTCCGCTTTTAATTCAGCTATTTTTTCTATACTACGGCCTGCCGAAGCTAGGCATTCAAATTTCAGGCTTTACCTGCGCGATTGTAGGTCTTGCGTTTTTGGGCGGAAGCTATATGAGCGAGAGCTTTAGGCTTGGTTTTGAGGCGATAAAAAAATCCCAGATTGAAAGCGCGATGAGCCTCGGTCTTAGCGAAGCACAGATAGTGTTTTACGTCGTGCTGCCGCGCGCTTTTGCGATCGCCCTACCCTCCATCAGCGCAAACATAATCTTTCTGCTTAAAGAAACCTCGATCGTTAGCATCGTAGCACTCGCCGATCTCGTTTATGCCGCAAAGGACGTGATCGGATTGTATTACAAGACGAACGAGGCGCTATTTATGTTAAGCATTTCGTATCTGATCATAATCCTGCCGCTTTCGCTCGCGCTTACGCTGCTTGAAAAGCGCCTTGCGTATATGAGAGGCTAGCGATGGAACTATTCAGCGGCGAAAATTTAATCAGGCTTCTTGGCGGGCTCGGGGTCACGCTGCAAATCGCGCTCATTTCAATCGCGGTTTCGCTCGCTCTAGGCTTGGTACTTGGAATTTTAATGGCCTCTGGGCGCAGAGCCTTATACATCCCGCTTAAAATTTGCCTAGAGATCGTGCGTATCATGCCGCCCATCGTTTGGCTATTTATCGTGTATTTCGGCGCGAGTAAGGCATTTGGCATCCACATCTCAAATATCGCGGCTTCGATCATCGTCTTTAGCATCTGGGGCGTTTTTGAGATGATGGATCTAGTGCGCGGCGCCGTACTTAGCATACCCAAGCATCAGTTCGAAAGCGCCGAAGCGCTCGCATTTAGCAGATCTCAAATTTATCTCTACGTCATCCTGCCGCTTGCGATGAGGCGCCTGGTGCCCGCAACGATAAATTTATTCAGCAGGATGATAAAAACAACCTCGATCGCCGTACTAATCGGCGTCATAGAGCTCGTCAAGGTCGGACAGCAGATCATCGAAGTGAATGTCTTCCGCGACAATTACGCGCCGCTAATCATCTACGGAGCGATATTTTTCGTATATTTTTTGATCTGCTATCCGATCTCGGCGCTTTCGAAAAAACTAGAAAACAGGTGGAGCTGATGGAAATTTTAAAAATCGACAAAGTTAATAAATTTTATGGCGAGCTGCACGCGCTAAAGGACGTCAGTCTTAGCGTCGCGCAGGGCGAGGTCGTTGTGATCTTAGGCCCTAGCGGCTGTGGAAAAAGCACCCTACTTCGCACGATCAACGGGTTAGAGCCGGTACAAAGCGGAAATTTTATAATCGAGGGCGAGCGGATCGATCAAAATTTTAAAGAGTGGCGCAGAATTCGTCAAAAGATCGGCATGGTCTTTCAAAGCTACGAGCTCTTCGACCACTTAAATGTGCTACATAATATAATCCTAGGTCCCGTGAAAGTCCAAGGCGTACCGCGCGAGCAAGCTGTAGAGCTAGCCAGGCATTGGCTCAAAATCGTAGGACTAGAAAATAAAGAGCGAGCCTACCCCAAAGAGCTTAGCGGCGGGCAGAAGCAACGCATCGCGATCGTGCGAAGCCTGGTGATGAAGCCGAAGATCATGCTTTTTGACGAGGTTACCGCAGCACTTGATCCCGAGATCGTGCGCGAGGTGCTCGACGTAATGCTAAATCTCGCCAAAGAGGGACAGACGATGCTAATCGTAACGCACGAGATGGGCTTTGCGCGCGCCGTAGCCGATCGCATAGTTTTTATGGATGAGGGAAGCATCGTGGAGATTAACGAGCCGGAGGCGTTCTTTACCACGCCGAAGAGCGAGCGCGCGAAGAAATTTTTAAATATGTTCGAATTTAAAAAATAAATTTTAATAAAGGAGAAAAGATGAAAAAAACGCTAAGCACGCTTTTTATCTTAGGTGCGTTATTTTTCGCAGGTTGCAACGACGAGGGCAAAGGCTCCTCAAATTCCGCGCAAAGTTCCGCCGCGCCGCAAAGTTATATCGACGGGATTAAAAAGCGCGGTGTAGTAAAGATCGCGGTTTTCGGCGATAAGCCGCCGTTTGGTTATATCGACGAGACGGGTAAAAACGCGGGATATGACGTGTATTTTGCAAAACGCATCGCAAAGGAGCTCTTAGGCGATGAGAGCAAGGTGCAGTTCGTGCTCGTAGAGGCCGCCAATCGCGCGGAATTTTTGGCGTCGGATAAGGTCGATATCACGCTTGCAAATTTTACCGTCACGCCGGAGCGTAAGGAGGTCGTGGATTTCACACTGCCGTATATGAAGGTAGCCCTCGGCGTTGCAAGCCCAAATGGCGATATCACCGATGTTTCACAGCTTAAGGATAAAACGCTTTTAATCAACAAAGGCACGACCGCGGATCTGTATTTTACGAAAAACCATCCCGAGATCAAGCTTTTAAAATTTGACCAAAATACTGAGACTTTCGGTGCGATGCTGGACGGCAGGGGCGATGCGATCGCGCATGATAATACGCTTTTGTTTGCATGGACGAAATCGAACCCGGGCTTTAAAGTGGGTATCCGCTCGCTGGGCGATCAGGACGTCATCGCGCCTGCGGTCAAAAAGGGCAACGACGAGCTTCGCAAATGGCTTGACGATCTAATCGTGAAACTCGCGGACGAGAAATTTTTCCACGCCGACTACGACGCGACGCTAGCGCCTGTTTACGGCGACGACATCAAGGCTGATGACGTCGTAATCGAGGGCGGGAAGCTATAAATTTAGATTCGCCGTCTAGTTTAGCGGGGCAATCTTACTAAGCCCCGCAAGCTCGCAGCGACGCTGGCGTTGTAGCTTTACCAAAACGGCGTCCATAAACGCCCATAGGCGGCGAGCGCTTTTATAAGCTAGCTAAATTTATCGATCTAGCGGCAAAGTTTTGCTCTCGCACGACAAATTTAGCCGAGCCAAAATGCAGCCTAGCGCGGATCGTCGCGGCAAAATTTAAGTCGCGCGCGGCGGCATAAAATTTCAAGCGATAGTAGAATTCTAACACAAACTGCTCGTGCGATAAAAATTTATATCGCACGAGCAGTGATAAATCGCGAGCGGCCGCTCGCTAACGGAGCGGGAATTTATAAAATTTATCGGCTCAAAGCGACTTGTAAATTTGCGCGCGGGCTAAATTTCCGTACCGATCTAAAAGCCAAGCGCATAAGCCGCGCAACGCATACATTTCCACATTCAGCTACACAGCGCATTTGTACCGCTAAGCCTACGATCCCGCGCGCTTTGTCTGCATATCTGTGTGTCGCCAGAGCCGTATGCAGCAGCAGCCTCCGTCATACTCCACAGCGCCACCGCCTGCCTCATTCGCTCCAAATTTTACGGTTCAAATTTAGCTCGCTCACGATGCCTACAAGCGCGCCGATCTCATCTACGTAAAGCTCTATCGTGGCGTCCTGCTTTAGCGAGCAGTCGATTCTAGGCTCGAAATTATCGCGCCAGGTCTCGATCGCCACGTAAATTTTATCCTCCCTTAGCACCGCGTTTATCTGCGAGCCCAGTCTTAGATAAACCTCCGTCAGTCGCTGCATCAAAAGCGGTGTCAGAGCGTATCTCGCACCCACCTGATCGGTCGTATAGACGTCGAAAAATTCCTCAAATTTCACGTCGTCCATATTCGCTCGCTGCCCGTATCTGCGCAGATTTCGCGAGTTTTTGTGACACACCCGCACCTCGCAGTTAAGCCTTTTGTGAAAGTCCGCGACGAAAAGCACTCCGTGAAATTTTACGTCAGTGCGAGTGCCATTTTTGGTGCGCACCTTTTCGGCGGCGTAAAAGTCGCTAAAGCTAACGCGCACGCCCTGTACCTCCCCGCTCATCATATCCTCGCTCGATTGTTCGTTTATGTAACAGTCGTAAATTTCAAAAAACTCATCCGTCCCCAGCCCGCCGCTTTCGTCGTAGCTAAGCCCGAAGCTTTTTACGATGCTCGCGACAATCCTGCTTTTGAAATTTGATCTGAAATTTCGTCTTTTGCTCGCCGTCAAAAAAGCGCTCACGACGCCATAAACGGAGATGCCGAAAAATACGCCGGGTGCCACTTCGTCCCAAAAGCGCGCCACCAGTGCGCCCACGCCAGTCCCTACGACAGCGGCGATGATGTTGGCCTTTTTCACCGCTTTTTGCAGCGCCGCGCGCTCATCTTCTAGGCTCTGCAGATCGGCTAGAAAGTTAAATTTTGACTGAGTTGCGCCGTCTTTTTCGCTCCCGCCCTCACCTTCGGCGGCTTTGGGCTCAAACCTCTCGTAAATAGCGCTCTCGCGGCTATCACTGCTTTCGTAGCTACCGCCCTCGCCTATTTCAGCTTTTAATACCCGCCCCTCTTTCGCATCGGTGTTTAAAATTTGCCCATTTTGTGCTACACCCTACCCTAACGCGCCTGTATCTTGCGCCGTATCAAAGCCGCTAAATTTATCAAAATTTGCGCGCTGCGTGCCGCCGTTTTTGCCAAAGCTTAAGCTGTAAAATAGGCGGTAGAGCAGCCCATTTAAGAGGGGAAAGATGATGAAAAGCGCGATTATAAGCCAGTTTGTATCAAACGAGACGAGCTCCGCCCTGGTATTCAAAAACAGGTAAAGCCCGAGCAGCAGCAGGGTTATCAAAAATGAGACGAGCTTACTAATGCGCGCGAGCTTTTCGTGCCGTTTTTCAAGTAGATAAAGCTCCTCCAGATCGCTGTTTCTATCCATAATCCGCCTTTTGTAGCGCATTTAAGCGCCGGTTTTTGCCGCGCAAATGTTTAAATTTAACCGCGCGCCGCCGCCTGATCGTCGCTAAATTTAGCGCAAAGCTCGCGCCCTGCCGCAAAATTTTAAAATTTGCTCCGCCGCTTTAAATTTAGCCGCTGTAAAATTTTAAATTTCGTCCTTGCCGCGCCGCAGTTCGTTTAATGCAGACAAATCTTTAGCGCCTCTTTCAGCCGCCCTAGCCCGTCTTTTAGCAGCGCCCTAGATGTCGCGATATTTAGGCGCAAAAATTTCTCGCCGCCCTTGCCGTATTGCGCGCCGCAGGAGAGATACAGCCCCGTTTTTTCGCGGATGAAGTGCGCAAGCTCCGCGCTATCCTGCGTGTAAGCGCCCGCATCGAGCCACATAAGATAGGTCGCATCTTGCGGCACGACGCGCACCTGCGGAAGCTCACGCGCGATAAATTCCGTCGCAAATTTACGATTTTCGCTGAGGTATTCGCGCAGCGCGTCCAGCCACGCCGCACCCTTCGTAAATGCGGCGATCACTCCTTGGACGCCGAAAAAATTCGGCTCGGCGATGTCGTCGGAATTTAACGCCTTTGAAATTTTATGACGCAAGCGTTTATCCGCGGCAAAGACCGCCGCGCTTTGTAGCCCCGCGATATTAAACGCCTTGGTTGGCGCGATTATGCTAGCCGAGATCCTCTCGCAGCTCTTGCTTGCCGCGGCAAATGGCGTGTAACGCACGCCGGGCTCGGTCAGATCGCAATGCACCTCATCGCTAAGCACCGTCACGCCGTGCTTCTCGCACAGCTCGCCGATACGGGCAAGGTCATCCCTGCTAAAAGTGCGGCCGACCGGATTGTGCGGGTTGCAAAGGATAAAAAGCGTCGTCTGCGGATCGGCTAGCTTAGTCTGTAGATCCTCCCAATCGATGCTATAATCGCCGTTAGCGTAGGCAAGCTCGTTTTGCAACGGCACGCGGGCGGCGTTTTTAATGCAGTAATAAAAGCAGTTATAAACCGGGCTCATCAGTAGCACGTTTTCGGCGGGCGAGGTGAGCTTGCGGATGATCGAATCGATCGCAGGCAGCGTGCCGCCGGCATAGATCAGCCACTCCTTTTGGATTTCATAATCGTGTCGCGCAAGCCACCAGCCTTGATACGCGCTGCGCCACTCATCATCGACAAGCGAATAGCCTAAAACCCGCTCGTTTAGCCGCTTTTGCAGAGCCTCGATGATCTCGGGCGCGACGGCAAAGTCCATATCCGCGACCCACATCGGAAGCTCATTCTCGCCTACGTCCCATTTAAGCGACTTCGTGCCGCGGCGGTTCGGCAACGCGTCGAAGTCGTATTTCTCCTTGCCGAAGGTAAAATCAAAAAGTCCCATCTTACGCCCTTAACTCAGTAATGATTTCAGTTTTAGACGCATCCGTTGCGCCGTCTAGGATCAGCTCGCCGATGCTTGCCGCACGGATTAGCCCGCTGCTTGGATTTTTGACGCTATCGATCGCGCCTTTTATCTCGGCATGCACATCGCTGTATTCAAACGCCAGCGTCGTATTTATGAGCTCACAGTCTTGCAAGCGTAAATTTTGCATATAGCAAAAGCCCTGCAGGCTCTCGATCTTGCAATTTTTAAGCGTTACGTTTTTGGAATTCCACCCGAAGTACTCGCCCGCGATGAAGCAGTCCTCGATGAGGATATTTTCGCAGTTCCAAAACGCATCTTTGGAGAGGAGCTTGGAGTTTTTGATTGTTACGTTTTTGCAGCCGTCGAAGCAGTAATCCCCGAAGAGCGATAGATTTTCGATGCTTAAGCTTTCGCAATCAAGCCCGAAATACGCGCCCTTTGCGGTGACGTTTTTTAGCGTGACGTCGCTGCAGTGCCACAAAGTCTCCTGCGCGTCGTGGAATTCTACGTTTTGAAGCGCGGCGTCTTTTACGCGGCGAAGCCCCTTGGGCGCGCCGTAGAGGCAGTCTTTTAGCACCACGCCGCGGCTATACCAGATCCCTGCGCGCGCGACCTCGTCAAAGAAGCAGTCCTGCACGCGGATATTTTCGGCGTACCAAAACGGATATTTCCACTCAAATTTACAGTTTTGCGCGACGATATTTGCGCTGTGCTTTAGCGGCGACTCGCCCTCGCCGAAGACGGAATTTTCGATCCGCAGATCCTTTGCGCCGAACAGCGCGCGCTCGCCGCTAAAGTGCTTTTGTTTTAATATTTGCATGGCTTTCCTTAGATTTAAAATTTGCTTCAGATTATACAAGGAATTTCAAAATTCCGCATAGATTAGGCGTATGAAACGCAAGCGAATTTTAAAAATTTTAAAATTTAAAGGCGGCGAGGGGCTAAATTTGACGCGCCTCGGTAGTGATTACGAAACATATGCGGCGAATGCGCGGCAAATAGCCGCGCGCCTATAAGTCAATGGTGTGCGTGCAAAATGCCCATAAGCGCGTCAGGTAGCCACGGCTAGCCGCGTATTTACGCAGGCATCTGTATCTGCTCGCGACGCGTGTCGCTCGAAAGATACATAAAATTTATCGCAAGCGGCGCTTTAAAATTTGTAAAATTTTCTACAATCAACGTGCAAGTTCCTCTAAAGCGTCGTGTCTGAAAAAGCGTAAATTTTACCCCGCGCATAAACGGGATGCGTCTAATGCTCGTGATGATGCAAGTGCGTGTCTTCGCCGCGGTCTCGATCTGTAGCGCGCTTTCGCAGATCAAAATACACAAAAAGCCCGCTAGGCTCGCCATCCTCGTAAATTTCAAGTTTGTAGCGCATTACGGCGTGCGTGCACACTGCAACATCAAGCGTCGCTTCATAGCCGTCTGCGCTGCGCTTTAGCGGGAATTCCGCATTGCCCATATTCATACTCACACCCGAAATTTTAACGCTCGGATTTTTCAGCTCACGCGAAATTCCGCTTATTTTTAGCTCGTTTGCTCCCGCTTCGATCGGATGGCGTGCCACGCTAAAGAGCGCCTTCTGCCCGCCCGCGTTAGTCTCGCAATCCTGTGCGGCTAGATTGCAGCCCAGACGCGTCCTTATGTCCTTAAATAATGCATCGCTCTCATCCGCGCCAAATCCCAAAGTAGCGGCGAAAATCAAGCTAAAATGTAGAGCCTTTATCATTATGATCCTTTGTAAATGAAATTTGTGCGCAATTTTAGCAGAAAATTCCGCGCCTATTAAAAATATTTATTAAAATTTTAGCTAAAATAACGATATCTTTTACGAAAGGATGAAAAATGGCTGAGTTTTTAATCAAAGACGCCAAGGACGGCTGCAAATTCGATCTACTTTATGACGGGCACGTACTGTGCACCTCCGAGGTTTACACGAGCAAGGCCGCTTGCAAAAACGGCATCGAAAGCGTCGCAAAAAACGCCGCACTAAATAAGATCGAGGATCAAATCGCGGGCGGCGAAAAGCTAAACAATCCAAAATTTGAGCTTTACACCGATAAAGCAGACAAGGTTCGCTTTCGCCTAACGGCTAGTAACGGACAGATCATCGCCGTTAGCAAAGATTTTGAAGCTAAAGCGGACGCCCTAAAAGTAATAGAGCTTATCGTAAAACAGGCCCCAAAAGCCAAGATCAAGGAGGCGTAAATGGACATAAACGGACTTGTAAATATGGTCTCTGCGCTTAAAAGCGACGATAAAAATTTAAGAGAATTTCAAAGCGGCCCTGTCGCTTTTATCGAGAAATTTCTAGGCGTGGATCTGCCCGACGATCAGATAAATGCGATAATTGCGGGCATCAGCTCAAATTTCTTAAGCAAAAACGAAAGCGGCGGATCTGGCTCGCTAGGCTCGATGCTGGGTGGACTTTTGGGCGGCGTCGAGGACGTGCAAGCAAACGCTGTCGATAGCAAAGGGGTGGATTTTAGCGCGCTGATCGGCAAAATCGCAAGCGCCAAGCTCGACCTAAACGGCGACGGCAAAGTCGATATCAACGACGCAAGTAGCTTTTTGAGCGATCTTTTAGGAGGCGGCGCAAACGGCGAAGGCAAGGGGCTAAATTTAGGCAGCCTGCTAAAAACGTTTAAAATTTAAACGCAGCCAAATTTCAAACGCAGGTCGGATTTTGCGCGACTATGCTTAAATTTGCGCGCGTTATTTTAATCCGTGCCTGCACCGTTTAACGCTCGCGTGAAGGGTTAAATTTACGCTGCATTGCGCGCAAAAACCTCGCGCTTAATTAAGGCGGACTCAAATTTAAAGCAAAAGCCCGTTTCGCCTTTGCAGCGTTTTGTTTATGGCACCTTGACGGAGCACCCCGCTCGATCCTCTTTAAACCCTCGCTTCAAGATGAAACAATCTCAAATGCCGCTTAAATTTTATCTTTGTCCTTCAAGCGTACGCTTTAAATTTAATCGCTCTTTGGCTCCGTTTCATTTCGCTACCCATTCAAATTCCCGCGCAGCGCGTCATAATAAGTCGTCAAATTTCATCAAAATTTTAAAAACGGCTATAAATTAAGCGCGAAAGAGTTGGTCTAAAAAGGATATATTTTATTTCTATTTACTGTTTAGGTAGTATAATCGTTCTCGTCCGACAAGATAAAACCTCCTTTTTGTATGAAGCCCGAGTTTAAAAGCTCGGGCTTTTTTTATGTCCGAAATTCTGCTATAATCCCGCCAAAAACTACAAGGAATTTTATGCTTACACATATCGACGAAAACAATATGCCGCGCATGGTGGATGTCGGCGCCAAGGACGAGAGCGAGCGCGTAGCCACCGCTAGCGGCATCATACGAATGAGCGCGGAGGCGTTTGCCGCCGTTAAGCAAAACACGGCTAAAAAAGGCCCCGTGCTTCAAACCGCCGTCGTTGCCGCGATAATGGGCGCTAAAAAGACGAGCGAACTCATACCCATGACCCATCCGCTTACGATTACTTCGATTAAAACCGATATTGAGGAGCTTGCGAGCGAATGCGCGTTTAAGCTTTTTGTAACGGTTAAAATCACGGGCAAAACGGGCGTCGAGATGGAGGCGCTAACAGGCGTAAGCGTGGGGCTGCTGACGATTTACGATATGCTAAAAGCGATAGATAAATCGATGCAGATTACCGACATCGTGCTGCAACGCAAAGAGGGGGGCAAGAGTGGCGTGTATATTAGGGGCTGAAAAGCCAAAAATCGACTACCCGCTCTTTTGGGAATACAAAGTAGTCCTAGACGCGACTACCCAAAAGCGCGAGCAGATCGATGAAATTTTAAAGGGCGAAAATTACAAAATAGACTTCTCGCGCTTTTCAAACGGCGGCAAATATATGAGCTTCAACGTAAGCGTTTTCGTTAAAGACGACTTGCATCGAAACGAAATTTTCGAGCGCTTAAAAGCCCACTTTAAATATGTATTGTGACAGGAGATGAAATGAAAGAAGTAATAATCAAAAAATTCGGCGCCGATCTCGCGCAAATTTCACAAGCCGAGCTAGCCTCATGTGTGCAAGAGCTCGCCTTGCAAGAAGCCACGAAGGCTTTGTGTGAGCTTGACGACGAGAGTAAAAGCGCCAAAAGCACGCAATTAATCCTAGACTTCGCAGCCGAGTTAAAAGACGCGGGCGCGCTTAGCGATGAGACGGCAGAAGCCCTACTTAACGGCGTTAAAAAGGCGTTGTGCGACGAGGACGAGCAGGCTCTTTACAAGCTCATCTACGACTACGACGATCTGCGTAAAAAGATCGCTTGTAAGCAAAAGGCGATTAAAACCCTTGTTTTGCGCAGCTATGATGATCTGGATACCGCGCTGCAAAACGCAAGCGAAACAGAGCTAAAAGAGCGCATAGGCTCGGCGCTACAGCGAGCGATCGCGAGCAAACTTCCGCTTGCGGACGTGCTGAAAGAAGCAAGCGAACTAGCCTTCATAAGCGTGCTCGAAAGCGGCACCGACATCGAAGATACCGCGCACGAGACGGCGAAAAACATCGCATTTTCGGCTATCGGCGACGGAGAATTTACGAAATTCCGCACTAAAGAAATTTCAAAAATCATCATAAATCGCGCGATTTTCGTCGCAAATGAGAGCAAAAATACGGCCTCTGCGCTGATTAGAGGCGCGATTTTAGGCTGCTACGACGGCATAAACAAAGCCGCCGAGAGATACCGCGACGAGCTAAGTTTCTCGCCAGCAAGCGACGCACAAAGCCTAGAGAACGAAAGACTTCAAATTTCGCAGATGAGCGAGCTATTTAGCGCGGTTTTAAGCGATGCGGTCGCAAGCTCGGAGGAGCCCGCTAAAAGCGAGATCGCCAAGATCGCCGATGAAGAATTTGGAGGCTACCTGGCTAAATTTAGAAAAATTTCAAGCGATCTTGCCGAGCAACTAAGCGCCAAAATCGGTGAGATCGAGCTTGGCGAGCGCGCAAAAAAGGCGAGCGCCAAGGCACGCGAAATCACTCAAGAGCTGAGCCAAAAAAGCGCCAAAATCATCGAAAACCTCGATCTGGACGAGAAACTGGACGCAATCAAAAAAGAGCTTAGCGAATTTGAAAAGAAGATGAGCCAAAAATTTGCCGAGCTAAAAAGTTCCGAGGTCGCCAAAAACGTAAGCGAAAGGGCGCGCGAGATGAGCGCTAAGGCTTACGAGGCCGCAAAAGAAACGATCGCCAAGCTAAAATCCAAAAAGGACTAAATGGGCGCCGCGGGCGCGAAATCCTAGCGTCAAGTATGGCGCCCACGGCTTTACGTTGCATAATTTACTCGCTTGCCTTAAAGTCCGCACCCTCCAAATAATGGAGCTTTCGTTAGAGTTTGCGAGGCCTGCGCAGAATTCTTTATGCGCTCTAACGGCGCTGTAAAATTCCATGCCGATAAAGAATTTTACGAATTTTGCATAGCTAAATTTAGATGCGCGCTGCAAAATTCCGTGCCGCCAAAAATCCTACGGCGATGCGAGACCCCGGTCCAACCAAATCTTGCCGCAGCGATAAAATTCTAAGTGTAAAATTTTATAGCTGACGCGGCACATATAAAATTCCAAAGCCGGCGCGGATTTTTAAGCTTAAAATTTCATCGCATAGATTTGCGTAGCCGAATTTTAAAATTCTAAACGCGTAAAATTTTAAAATTCCGTCCAAAATGATACAGTGCGACTTGCAGTTTGAAATTTTATCCCGACGCGCAAATGAAATTTCGCGAGATAAATTCTAAGAAAAAGCACTTATGGCGTTTGACATTTCTGCGATCATTTCAATTCCAATAAAACGCAATTTCATTGCAGCACAAGATGCAGTGGTGTAGTGCCTTTTGCCAAGTTAATAATTAGAATTTATGCGCCACGAAATACCAACGCGACTAATCTCAAATCATAGCGACATCCGAGCCCATCTTATCGCGCAATTTGATTGCGCAAATTTCAAATTGCTCTTATCTGCCCAAACTGAGCGCTTAGTGCAAATAAAATTCCGCTAGACTTATCGTAGCCTACGCAGTATAAATTTAAAACCGCGCCCCCCTCTATTTAGGCGCAGAGGTGCTTTGTTTATGCAGCGCCGCACTTGGATAAATCCACTACTTTCACATAGCAATGCCTTGTTTACGCCGCGATAAAATTCTGCAAAATCACTGCTAAATTTTATCCCTAAATTACAAAGCCTAATTCTATTTTAAAGACGGCGGGTGTTCTTAAATTTCACGACAAATTCCAAATAGATCGTGCTCACAAAATCCAACGATCCAAAATAAAATTCTAAAAATTTAACCAAATTTCGCTAAAATCGCCGCAAAATTTTAAGGAGAAAAGATGAAAAAAATAGCTCTTTTAATATCCTTTGCTGCGATGATGATTTTTACCGGCTGCGCGAGCACCACGCAAGGTGGCGCCGTAGGCATCGACCGCTCGCAATTCATCACAGTAAGCGAAGCTGAAATGGATCAAAGTGCCGCGCTTGCCTACAAGCAAATTACCGCCCAAGCAAACGCCAAGCACGTCCTAAATACCGATAAAAAGCTAACTGATCGCGTTAGAGGCATCTCGAAGCGCCTAATCGCTCAAGTCGGCGCATTCCGCAAAGACGCACTAAAATGGAACTGGCAGGTAAACGTAATCAACGACCCTACGATCAATGCTTGGTGTATGCCTGGCGGTCGCATCGTCGTATATACGGGCATCATCGAAAAGCTTAGGCTTACCGATGCCGAGCTGGCTGCTATTTTGGGGCACGAGATGTCGCACGCACTGCGCGAACACAGTCGCGAGCGAGCCTCGACTGAACAGATGAAAGATGTCGGTATCGCTGTAGCAAGCTCCGCAGCAGGGCTTGGAGATCTAGGCTCAGCGGCTTTGAACATGGCGGCTCAATACACATTCACGCTACCGTTTTCGCGCACGCATGAGACGGAGGCTGATCTGATGGGTGTCGAGCTGATGGCGCGCGCGGGATACGATCCGCGAGCGGCGATAAACGTCTGGGAGAAGATGAATAAGCTAAATGAGAGCCATCCGCTTAAATTTATGTCCACGCACCCTTCAAACGAAGATCGCATCGCTGATCTGAAAGAGGTGATGCCGAAAGTCTTGCCGCTTTACGAGGCTGCCACAAGAAATAGATAGTCTTGCGATTTAAAATTTCGCAAGAGTTTGCGCGCTAAGGTTTTTTAAGTAGCGAGTTTTATCGTAGCATTTAAATTTCTTAATGGACTTGCGCGCGGCGCTAGGATTATCCGCCGCAGCGCTGTAGCTCTATTTCGATAAAATCTCGCTGAGACAAAGACCTGCCGCAGCGCGAAATTTTAAATTACCGCAAAATTCCACCAATACGCGCGATAAATATGATCTGCGCCGAGACAAAATTTCATTTCAAAACGCAAGCGCCGGACGGAATTCTGCCGCATAGGAGGCCGAAATGCCCGTCGATGCAGAATTTTACGGCGCGAAATTTTACGATTTTAAGCGCGACGAAATTTGGAGTAAAATTTTGCCCCTTCGGGCGCAGATAGAATTTCGCTGCGGCCGTATACAAATGAAATTTTGCAGCCGCAGCCCAGTATGAAAATAAAATTTATTCGGCCGGGTAGCAGATTTTAGCGCTATTTTGCGTAGCGAGAGGTTTCGCGCGGGCAGATGAAATTTCGCGCGATAAAAGAAGTAAAATTTCAACTCCGTAAAATTCTACGCACGGGCGCGAGGCATTTTCCATATCTTTTGGATTTTAAAGCGTTTTTAGATATAATCATAAATATTTATTTTTAAATTTCAAAGGATAAAAAATTTGGACACGGACAGTTCAGTTTTAATGTTAGTTTTAGCTTTTGTATTCATCTTTATGAATGCTTTTTTTGTTCTTTCGGAATTCTCAATCGTCAAAGTAAGAAAGTCTCGCCTCGAAGAGCTTATCAAGGATAAAATTCCAAACGCAAAGCTCGCTTTTAAAATTTCAAACTCCCTTGACACCTACCTCAGCGCCACACAGCTAGGCATTACGATAAGCTCGCTCGCCCTCGGCTGGATCGGTGAGCCCGCGGTATCGAGACTGATCGAGCTGCCACTAAGATCCATCGGCATAGGCGGCGGAGCGGCGGCGCATACGATCGCCTTCGTCATATCTTTTACGCTCGTTACGCTATTTCACGTCGTGCTCGGCGAGCTGGTGCCAAAATCCATCGCTATTGCCAAAACCGAGAAGATCGTGCTTTTCATCTCTAGACCGCTTCATATTTTTTGGATTATGTTTTTTCCGATCATAAAGGCGTTTGACTTCATCGCCGCCGTCTCGCTTAAAATCATCGGCGTAAAGCCCGCTAAAGAGAGCGAGCTCGCGCTTTCTGACGAAGAGATCAAAATCATCGCGAGCGAGAGCCTAAAAGGTGGTGTGCTCGATAGCCTAGAGACCGAGATCATCAAAAACGCCGTCGATTTCAGCGACACAGTCGCTAAAGAGATAATGACGCCGAGGCGCGATCTCATATGCCTAAATAAGCAAAAAAGCTACGATGAAAACTACGCAACCGTATTGCAGTCGAAATTTACGCGCTTCCCATATATCGACGGCAGCAAAGATAACGTCCTAGGCCTCATCCACATCCGCGACATCATCCAGCAAAAGGGAGATAAAAGCTTCGATAAGATCGTGCGCAAGCTCATCATCGTGCCTGAAAACAGCCCAATCTCTAAAATTTTGCCTATGATGAATAAGCAGCGCATTTTTGCCGCGCTCGTCATCGACGAATACGGCGGCACGGCGGGATTTTTGACGATGGAAGATATAATAGAAGAAATTTTTGGCGACATCAACGACGAGCACGACGCGAATGCGCAAAATTTCAAACGTATCGACGAGAACACCTTTGAGTTTAGAGGCCGCTTCGAGATCGAAGGCGTCGAGGAGGTGATGGGCATCGACTTTGATGAGGAGACCGAACAGCTAACGATCGGCGGCTACGTCTTTAATCTCTTCGGCAGCCTACCTGAAATCGGCGATAAAATAAGCGATGAAAACTGCGACTACGAAGTGCTGCGAATGGATGGCACAAGAGTTTCGCTCGTAAAAGCGATCAAAAAAGTAGTCGCGCAGCCGCAAGAAAACGAAGAGGCTGAGAAAAATAACTAAGCCAAAGTGCGGGTTAATAAAATTTCACTTTGCAATGCTGCGCGCCGTAAATTTTAAGCGCGCTGCCACTTGCGACGCTCCCAATTCCCATCTAGGGTGAAAATTTATTTGCCGCTCCCGTATAGATGCCCTAATAGCGGGTAGAGGAATTCCCACCGCCCTTCAGAGCGCCAAAAGTGCTATTTATAAGCGCGCTGCAAACGAAAGGCGAAATTCTACCGCGAAAATTCTGCCAGAGCGACGCTAGATAGAATTTCTCGATGAGCCTATTTTTAAATTTTGCGAGATCGTAGATTTTAAAAATTTCAAAATTTTGCGGAATTTTAAAATTTCAATTGATCTAAATTTCTCGCCTAACTTAAATATCAAGCCCTGCTACAAGCCTGGGCTAAGTGAATTTTAAAGCCAAAGCCTAAGCGCAAAATTCCGCGAAGAAATTCTAAAATTATTAAAGATAAAATTTTGCCGCGTAGTATCGCAGAATTAACTCTATCGATTTTAATCGTAAAATTCCGCCAATCTTGCTTTAAAACTTCGCAATTTTAAATTCTAAAAATTCCTAAGTAATCAAATCGGCATGCCTTAAAATTCCGCATAAATAAATCTTAAATTCCTTTTTGCTACCATAACGAAAATTTTTCGCACGGATGGCTCTTTATGACAAAACACAAATTCTCATCGCGTTGGGCTTTTATCATCGCTTGCGTGGGCTCTGCTGTAGGTATGGCAAATGTCTGGGGCTTCCCTTATAAACTCGGCACGAACGGCGGTGGCGCATTTTTGCTAATTTACGTTTTTTTTGTAGCGCTGTTTTCATACGTAGGCCTAAGCGCCGAATACGCGATCGGTCGCCGCGCCAAAACAGGCACGCTAGGCTCATACGAATACGCGTGGAAAAGCCGCGGACTGGGCGCTATCGGTAAGGTTATCGGCTGGCTACCGCTTGCCGGTTCGATGTGTATCGCAGTGGGCTATGCCGTCATCATCGCCTACGTTCTAAAAGCGCTAGTCCAAGCCATAGACGGCTCGCTAATGAGTGAAAATACCGATACGTGGTTCAACTCTTTTGCCCTGACGCCCTACTCCGTGGTACCTTATCACTGCATAATTGTTGCAGGCACGTTGCTGACGCTGTTTTTCGGCGCCAAAAGCATCGAAAAAACGAATAAAATTATGATGCCGCTATTTTTCGTGCTATTTGCGATTTTGGCGGTTAGGGTTGCGACACTGCAAGGCGCTGCGGGCGGATATGCCTTTCTTTTCGGCGCCGATTTTACTAAGCTAGCAGATCCGATGGTTTGGATTTCTGCGATGGGACAGGCATTTTTCTCGCTATCGATTACGGGCTCAGGGATGATCGTCTATGGCGCGTATCTATCCAAGGACGAAGACATCGTATCTGCGGCGAAAAATACCGCGTTATTTGACACGCTAGCCGCGATGGTAGCTGCGCTAGTGATGATCCCTGCAGTATTTGCTTACGGAATGGATCCTGCGGCGGGGCCTAAGCTACTTTTCGTAACTCTGCCTAAAATTTTGCAAGATATGGCAGGTGGTAGAATTTTTGCAGTGATTTTATTTACCGCCGTGATTTTTGGTGGAATTTCATCGCTTCAAAATATGTTCGAAGTAGTCGCTGAATCGCTAATGCATAAGTTTCCAAGGCTAAGCCGTGCATTCACGCTTGCGCTATTGTGCGCGATCTGCCTTGGTGCGGGCCTTGGTATGGAAGCGATAAGCTCATGGGGTCCGTGGATGGATTTCGTATCGATTTATATCATTCCGATCGGAGCAGTAATCGGCGCGATATCGTGGTTTTGGGTGATTAAGCGGAATGAAATTTTAGATGAGATCAATCTAGGCGCAGATATGGCTCGCGGCAAGCTCTGGTATGATATTGGGCGCTTTGTCTATGTCCCGCTGGCGCTACTTTTATGCATAATCGCGCTTAGTATGCATATTTCGTTTTGAATTAAAATCTTGCTAGATTTAGAATTAATAGTGTTCTCTCGTAATGGA
Organism: uncultured Campylobacter sp.; assembly: GCF_937921625.1. GTDB lineage: Bacteria > Campylobacterota > Campylobacteria > Campylobacterales > Campylobacteraceae > Campylobacter_B. The sequence continues at coordinate 30,124 of NZ_CAKZTI010000047.1, forward strand.
ATTTTAGCAAAGCACATTTATAAATCATTGCATTATCCATATAAATAATGTATAATGCAGTCAAAAAGGAGACAATATGACGCGATCTATAAACGTAAATTTTAGAATGGATGCCGAGCTTAAAAAAGGGTTGGAGGAAGTATGCTCTGAAATGGGGCTAAATTTAACTACTGCTTTTACAATATTTGCTAAAAAAGTATTGCAAGAACGCAAAATTCCTTTCGAGCTGACGGCAGATCCCTTTTACAGCCACGAAAATTTATCTCATCTTAAGCACTCTTTTGACGAATTAAAGGAAAATAGCGGGATTGAGCACGATTTGTTAGAAGCGGATCGATGAAAAAAATCTGGTCGCAAGAAGCTTGGAAGGATTATTTGTATTGGCAGAAAAATGATAAAAATATCCTAAAGCGTATAAATAAGTTAATCCTAGATATAGAGCGTAACGGCTACGATTGTATAGGCAAACCCGAAGCGCTAAAGGGCAATTTATCGGGGCTTTATAGTGTTAGAATAGATGGAAAAAATCGGCTCGTATTTAGAATATCTAATGGCGCCATAGAAATAGCTCAGTGTAAAACTCACTATGGAGATAAGTAAAATACGTACAAAAGCATCAATATCAAAGCGGTAGTATTTGTCCCAAAATAAAAACTTTCACACCAAAAAAAAGCGTGGAATTTTAAAATTTTATCTTATTTTATGGCTTAAAATTTTGAAATTCAGTGCAGATTTAAAGCAGTAAATTTCAAAATTTTACCTTGGCTGCTAAAAAGAAATTTCGTCGTTAAATTTAACAACAGAAATTGCTTTTTAATAAATGCCGTATCTGCAAAAGAGTATCATGAGCTACTGCAATATTTCAAGGCGCTAAACGTAAAAATAGAAGATCGGACCGACTTTATACCGCAGGCTCAAAACAGCGGTTATTTCACCGATAAAAATGAAATTTACAGCGACAATTTTAGCGATACGCAAATTCCGAAGAAAAATTTTAAATGGAAGCTTAGGCGATTTTTTAGTTTGGATTGAAATTTTAGTCCAAACGGCAAGTTCTTAAATTTGGCGAGAATTTCACGAGCAAGTAGAGAGTAGGGCGGCGAGGCAAATATTGCTCGCTGTTATCTCCAGCCTGCCACACAGCTCAAAGTTACGATAAATCAAATCAACTCAGTCATCACTGCAAGCGCAAGGCTATAAAATTTAAATCAGCCCCGCGACCTATCGTTGCAGTCGCGAGGCTGTAGCAAGCAAATTGGTCCCAATACACAGCCGGACTATATAAAGCCGCGGCAAGTCGAAATCGATACGTCTCGCCGTATCAAAACCACGGCGAGTTTGGCTAAAGCCTGTAGAGGATCGGCGTATCTAGTCCAAGCCAGCAATGAGCCAGTCTTAAAACCTAAACCGCTCCAAATCCCTACTTCGCCCCTTTAGGCGGCATAAATGCGGTTAGTTTGATGTCCTCGCCCGCCTTGTGTTTATAAAGCTCGATATTTACTAACGCCGTGTGCGCGATGTTGCCGTTGGCAAGCTCGCTCGTAGGAAGATCGATCGTAAGCACGTTCGGATTTCCGTTTTTACAAAGCCCCTCGGCGTTAGGATCGTACCACGCGCCTTCGAATATCTGCACCACACCGCGCATTATGTCGTCGCTTACGTTGGCTCCCGCCAAAATTTCGCCGCGAGCGTTATATACGCGCACCAGATCGCCCTGCTTGATACCTAGCTCCTTAGCGTCCTCGGTATTTATTAACACCGGCTCTCGATCCGCGACGGCGTATCTCTTGCGATTTGAGGTATTGCTCTGCTGCGAATGCAAGCGGTCATACGGATGGATGCTAAGCAGGTGAAATTTCGCAGGCTTATCCTTCATCCCGAGCCACTCGACGGGCTCAAACCACATCGGATGTGCGCCACAGTCTTTGTAGTTCATCGCAGCGATCGTATCGGAGTAAATTTCAATCAGCCCGCTAGGCGTTCCCAAAGCCTCCAAAACGGGATCATTTCTAAAATCCTCAAAGCTCACGTATGCAGCACTCTCTGACGTTTCGTAAAATTCCGTCGGCTCGTTTTTCTCCCACCACTGCTCAAAGCTCGGCATCTGCACGCCCAAAGCGGTGTTTGCATTCACGGCGCTAGCTGCCCCTTCGTAAAATTCTTTGATCCAATCCATCTCCGTTTTGCCGCCGTCCGTATAAGCCTCGGCAAGCCCGTCTGCGTAAGCCTTGCAAAGGTCGGTAAAAATTTGATAATCGTCCTTCGCGCCGTGCTGCTTAGCGACGACCTGCTTCATAGGAATGATGTGCATGTTGGAGTAGTCCCCGCTCATCGTGATGTCGTTGCGCTCATACTCCGTCGTGGTCGGAAACACGATGTCCGCCATCTTCGCAGTAGGCGTCCAGTAAATTTCATTCACTACGATGGTGCGCGGCTTGCGCCAAGCTTTGATGTTGGTGTTGGTGTCTTGATGGTGCACGATCGGATTGCCGCCGACCCAGTAGATAAAATCGATCTTCGGATAAGTGATCTTTGCGCCATTTGCGTCGATCGTCTTGCCCGGATTTAACAGCGCGTCTGCAATACGAGCTAGAGGAAAGGCAACCTTCGCCGTATTTACCAGCCACGCTTGAGTAGCTTCGCCGCCTTGCTTCTGATCCTGCGCAAGCCCTAAAAATTTGCCGTCCTTAACAACGCCGACGCTTGCCGCGTTCATTCCGCCGATCACGCCGCCCGCGCAGGTAGGCGCGCCGCCGTTAGCGTAGTGGTAGCTAAAGCCAAAGCCCCCTCCGGCAAGTCCGATCTGCCCCAGCATTGCGCATAGAGTTACGATCATCCAGTGCGCCTGCTCGCCGTGATGAGCGCGCTGGATACCCCAACCCGCCATTATCATCGTGCGATTTTCGTAAAATTTTATCGCAAGCTCTTTTATCACATCCGCGCTAATGCCGCAAATTTCACTAGCCCACTCGGGCGTCTTGGCTACGCCGTCGCTCTGCCCCGTAAGGTACGGCACGAATTTTTCAAAGCCCACGGTGTAGTTTTGTAAAAATTCCTTATCGTACTTGCCCTGTGAGTAGAGATGCTGCGCCATGCCTAACATCATCGCCACGTCGGTGTTCGGGCGAGGGGCGATCCATCGCGCCTTGCCCTCGAAATACTTGCCGCTTACGGTTTTGATCGGATCGATGATGATGATCTCTTTGTCGCTGTTTTTTAGCTGCTCGAAATACTTAAATCCCTGCTCGTCCGAGCTCGTCCACGCTACGCGAAGCGTAGAGATCGGATTGAGCCCCCAAAAGACCACTACTTTGGAGTTTTCAAGCACCACCGGCCACGAGGTTTGCTGCTCATAAACCTGATTTGAGCCCGTTACGTGCGGCATGATGACCTGTGCCGCGCCCGTAGAGTAATCGCCCGTGACGCCCGTAAAGCCGCCGGTTAAATTCATAAATCTATGAAGCAGCGTCCTTGAGACATGCACGTTGCCCGTGCTCTGCCAGCCGTAGCTGCCCGCAAACACCGAGCTCGCGCCCTTCTGCTCGCGCGTCTTTTTAAGCTCGCGCGCGACGAGTTTGATCGCGTCTTCGTATTTTACCTCGACCCATTCGTCAAGTCCGCGAAGCTCAGGCTTTGGATTATCTGGATCGGCGAGATATGATTTTCGCACCATCGGCGCTTTGATACGCGTGTTATAAACGAGATCCGCCATCGTATTTTGAAGAGTATTTGGAATTTTAGAGGTGATCTTCCACGGCGCAGATTTTACGATCTTGCCGTTTTTGACGCTGGCTTTTAAAATTCCCCATCGCGCCGCGGTTAAAATTTCGCCGTTTTTCTTAAGCGCGGTAAGCTTATCCGCCGCGAGCATCGAGCTTGGGATGAGCGGAAGCGCCGAGAGCGTCGCTCCGAGCTTTAAAAAATTTCGTCTTTTCATTTCATATCCTTTAAATTTACGTCCTTGGAGTGCTTTTGCAGATACTGCACCACCGTCCAGCTCTCATCCTTGCTAATAGGCGTGCGCGAGAGCATTGATTTGATGTAGCCCGGCCATCTGTTGGCTTCGTAGCTGACGGGCTGGTGCAGAGCGTGACAGACGCTACACGAGGCTTCGAATTTCTCTTTAGCACCCGCGAAAATTTTATCCACGTCGCCGCTTAGCGCGCCCTCGTCGGTGTAGGCGGTTATTTTAACCTTATTAAAGCCGTCCTCTTCGCCTAAGCTCTCGCTTTTAAACTTAGCCTGCTTCGAAAATGCCACCGCGATTATGCGCGCTTTGGGCGTGAAATAAATAACGTTGGGCGCCTTTGGATTTTGATAGCCGATGAGCGAAAATTTCACTACTCCGTCCTTGACCTCCAAGACCTCTATGGCATTCGTAGGCAGCAGCCTGCCGTCCTTGTGCGACAAATCGCCGCTTACGCTTACCTGCTTTAGCACCGTGCCGTAAAGCGTCTCGCCCGCCTTGACCTCGGCGCCAGCGTAGCTTGCGATCGCAGCCGCAAGAGCCGCTGCAGCCGCAATAGAATTTAAAAACTTCATGCTTATCCTTTCTTAAAATTTTAAAAACTTCTCGTAAATCTGCCGTATAAAAAGCTCGCAAACATCACGACCAAAACGGCCGCGAATGCCGCAAACGCTACCTGCGCGCATTGCGCCGCATCTGCAAATTTAATGCTCGGCACCAGATAAAATCCCTCGCCGTAAAATCCGCCAAAAAAGCTCTGCACATCGCTAAGCGCGGTGTCTGCGGGAAAGGACGGAGTGCCCGTGCAGCTTGCGGGGCGAAATAGCTCCGGCAGCAGGCTATCAAGCGGCGCCGCAAAAGGAAATGCAGGCGCTGCGAGGCAATTTGCGGTATCTGTGGCGGGGTGCGGCGCGGAGCTTTGTAAATAGCCGTATATCGCGCCTGCAAAGCCGAGCAGGTAAGCAATGAGCCTTGCTATGAAGCTAAACGGTAGCAGTAAGCCGATGAGCGCGCCCGCGCCCGCTACGGCAAAGCCCAGACGCACGAGGGCGCTCATCTGCGTAGGCGACATAAAAAGGCAGCGCTGAAAGAAAAAATATGATACCGCAAGATAGCCTGCGCTTATCACAAAGAGCCAAAACCATGGCGTGGCACTATTTTGCCATGCGTAAATCTTTAAAATCAATCTATTCAAGATCTCCTCCATCTTATAAAATTCTTAAGAATACTTTTTAATCTTAAGATTTAAATTTATGAGGGAATTATAGCAATAAAAGATAAAAATTTAGGTCCGTATTGCCCTAAATATCGGAGTTTTATGAGCTTTAAGCTTAACGTATAAAATTTCAATTTTAAAATTTGACGCTCCTTGCGTGGCGGCGGAAAGTTTTTGAGATATGAAATTAAGATGGTAGATTTTATAAAATTTTATCTTTGTCGGGATCTGTTTTGAGGAAAAATAAAATTTTGATCCGAAGTAGGGCGGTTTTTTTCTCGCTCTCACGCCGCTTTTTAAAAAACGAACGGGCGCAGAGCAGAAAGGAGAGCGGGACAAGACGAGATGCGGCAGAAGATAGGCGCGGTAGAACGGAATCCGGCGCGACAAGATAGAATAAAGCTAGCGGTGCGGCGCAAATTTTAAAATCATGCGCGCTTAAAATTGTAATCGCCCGAAGTTGCGCTCGATCAAAACAGCCCGTGATCGAAATTTACGCCTTACGGCGGCGTGGCGCAACAAATCTAAAATTTAAAATTTAAAGCCGCTAAAAACGCCGCTGCATAAATCCTCCGACTAAATTTTATCAGTTTAATTCGCCCTGCCACGAGCCCGTTTAAATTTAAACTCTTTGCGCCCAAGATACTGCGCGCGCTTGGGATGAAATAAAGAAAAGGGCGATTCTGCGTCAAATTCGAAAAACTATTCCTGCACGCTAAAGTCGGTTTGGTAAATTAAACCGACAAGATCGATTCTGAATGAAGGCGGCGAGAAAAGGAGGCGATTCTACGCCGCAGATCAAAACCATAAATGCGCATAGGCGGGAGATAAAGAGGGCGGCGGCGGATCGATTTTGCGCGCAAACCCGCAAGAGTGCGCGCAGTGTTATTTCGCAGTAGAATTTTACGGATTTGATCTCGCGCGCAAAAGGCGAGATCAAGTCTAAATACCCGACAAGAGTAAATTTTACGCAAGCCGCGCAAAAACGGTCTTGCGCGAACGCTAAATCGCGGCTTTTAGCGCTTCAAATTTCGCGTCTTGCTCGGCTAGCAGCTGTCCTTTCTCGTCGCGCGAGACGTAAATTTTAAAGATATTCTCGCCCGCCTTGTCGTAAAAGCCCACGAATTTCGAGAGCATCCCCATGAAAGTCTGCGTCACGAGGATGATCTTATCGATCTCATCCGTCTTTAGATGACCTGATAAAATGCCCAGCCCATGCGCCTCATCGCCGTTTGCGCCCATGCCGAAATTATAAAATCCACGCGCGCTCTTGCCACTTGGGATCTTGGTTTTAAACTCGATGATGAAGCTCGGCGTATTTTTTACGAAAAGCACCTCGCCCCAGCCCTCAAGCTCCCTAATGACCTCGCCGAATTTATCGCCGCCCGCGCTCTTTCCGAAGCGCTCGGGCAAGTTTAGCAGCACGTCGATCTCCTTCGCGCCCAGCTCCTTGCAGATCTGCGCGATCGAAATTTTAGGGTTTTGCGCAAACAGCGCCTCGATTCTCTCTTTCATTTTTACCCTTTCGTAAATAAAATTTTAAGAGCCATTATAATATAAAAATTCTAAGTTACAGATAACGGCAATCAATTAGAGTGAATTTTCAAAGCTTATTTGAAGAAAAATTTAGCGCTACAAAGTGCTTATGCGTAGAATTTTAAACGACAATACAAAGAATTTTATCTGCACGGAATTTTAGAATTCTAAAATTCCGCAAAGTTTAGAGCTATATCATAGCGGATCGTATCCGAAGCGATTGGACCCGCTATCGCCGCGCTGCACGAAAAATACAAGCAGCACTATCCAACCCACAAATGATACCAAAAGCCCGATATCGCCGAAAAAAGCACCCACGATCGGCGTTAAAATAAGCATAAAAAACCAGCCGCTTCTATCGGTATCATGTAGTCGCCTGACCGATACGGCGATGGCTGGCACGAGCATAGCCAGCTGAAAAAGCGCATCTATAATGCCGATTTCTTGATGGACGATTTTGCCGGCTATTATTTGATTATACCCTATCGTAGTGCCTAAAATGCCATCTATCAAGCTCAAAACAATCCCGCCAAGCACGGTAAATAGAAAAAACCACCAGTACTCCGACCTCGATGCTCGCCCGCTAAATGCGGCGTATTTTTGCTTGACGCAAGTTTGCACGGACTCCATAAAAGTCATTTAAAACTCCTTTTTTAAAATAATATAGGATTATACTAATCGCCCCTTAAATTTAAATACCTAAAACTCCCGCCCGTTCATCTGCCTTACGTGATACGCCAGATGCACTAGGCCGTAGCCGCCTTTTGAAGCGGTAACCTCTCTAGTGCCATAAACCGCCGAAACATTTAGAATTACCGAAGCTAACCACCCTATGGCAAATACTAAGGCAAAAAGCTGCGAGTCAAGCGCTATCAAGACTAGAGATACTATCTCCGTAGCTGCAATAACATAAAACGCTCTTAGATAGTTTTTCTCTCCGCTACAATCATAAAGCTCTTTACTAACTAGCAGCTGATAGATCAGATATACCGCTGTGCATACACAATAAATGCTTATCATAAAAACTGATGGATTAAACAATTCAAATCCTACAAATATAGTGCTTACTGCGCTTATAGCCGAGGAAACTCCAACTATCACGGCGTTTGATAGCAGATCCGTGCTGCGTATAGCGCGCGCTAAAAAATATAGCCCCACAGCTAGGCATATCATCGATATAAGTCCGACGCCTTCCAACGCACCCACTTTATCTACATTCTTGATATATCTGCCTACCGCATTTAACGCCTCAAGCCCAAACGCTATGTAAAGGGTAGTTTTGGCAGTAGATAGATTTTCGCTCTGCTCTTTAGCGTCATCCGCATAAACATACAGGATTGCTCCCGCGCCTACGGATACATTTAGCTTTCGCACCATATCAGGCAACCTAAAAAAGTCGCTAACAAGCCAAATTAAAAACAAAACATTAGGCACCGAGAAAATAACCATAAAATGAAAAAAGCCCTGTTCTATATCTTTTAGGTCTGATGCTTGCACACCCAAATCCGGACGAGACGAGTTTATAAGCGCTAACAGATCGTTACCTTCTATACTCGTCCACATGACAGCAACCACTACTAAAAAAAGCCAGATGAGAAATGGCAGCCCGCCTAAAAGCTGAAAAATCGCGGAAATTATACGCCCAAGATAAAATCTATGCGCACCGAAAGGCCCGAGGAACATATAAAATACGTAGGCTTTATTTAAATCATAAGCCTTAGCCGCTGAGATCTGCCTTGCTGAGCTTTGTGTAGAGCTAATTCTATCGGAATTTGAGGAAGCTGAATTTTGCCAAGTGGAATTCTGCTCTGCAAAATTCTGCGAGTTCGTAGCATCTTCGGTAGAATTCAAACTTTTAGCGTTAGAATCTTGCTCGCCAGAGCCTGTCGCAGCAGAATCTCGTAAAATAGAATTTTCTTCATCCGAGCCTTGAGCTGCAAAAGCTAAATTTTGCTCCACAGAATTTTGTGGTGTGAAATTCTGTTTTGTAAAAGTAGAATTCTGAGCCGCGAAATTTTGCTCGCTAGTATCATCCGCCACAAGAGCTTCTTGCGCTAAATCTAAATTCTCAGATTGCTCCTGTGGTTTCTCATCCAGGGGCTTTTTCTCTTCGCCACTTTTACGTCTTATGCTAGCTAGCGACGCAGAATTGCTGCCGCCCCAAATATCTTCGCCCATCTGCTCTCCTTGATTTTTAAAGCAATTTTACCTGAAATTTAAGGAATTTTTGTATATTCGCCGCTACAAATTCAAAACAAAGGACAAAAATGTCAAAAGTAACATTTCAAGGAAAGCCTGTAGAGCTAAGCGGACAAGAGATAAATCTAGGTGATCGCGCGCCGCAAGTGCGCTTAGTAGCTCAAGATCTAAGCGAAATCGAGATCGCTAGCGGCAAGCACGTGCAAATCATCGTCGCTGTGCCATCGCTAGATACGCCCGTCTGCGCGACGGAGGCACGTAAGTTCAACGAGCGCGCAGCATCGCTTCCCAACACCGAAGTAATCGTCGTTTCGATGGATTTACCATTTGCGATGGGAAGGTTTTGTACGACTGAGGGGATCAAAAATCTACGCGTTGCAAGCGATTTCCGCGATAAGGAATTTTGCCGCCGCTACGGCACCCTCATCGCCAGCGGCGCATTAGCAGGTCTCAGCGCCAGAGCGATCTTCGTCATAGATACCGCAGGCGTTGTGGTTTATAAAGAGCTCGTAAGCGACATAGCCTCTGAGCCCGACTACGACGCAGCGCTAGATTTTGCAGAGCTCGTCGCTCGCAACAGCTGCTCTAACTGAGCAAGATAACAGATCCAAGGTTTGGATAATTTTCGCCTCGCTTTAGTTCACTACTTTAAGCAAATTCGCCCTACTGCAAGTAAAAAACGAAGTAGGGCGCTTAAAATCCACTTCAATTTTACATTTTGATTTTACGCTTTAATTTGTGCTCCAGCGTACGTAAAGCTATTAACGCACTGCGATAGCAAGCGGATAAGAACAAAATTTATAGGATCGCCTGCTGCTAAATTTTAAATTTAGCAGCAGCGGGAGTTGAAATTTTAAAATTTGCCCGCTTAACTACTCCGCGCGATAAATTCGCTAAAAGAGATCTCCCGCGCGTAAAATTTAATTCCGAGCGAGGCGAGTTTGTCTTGCAGCGGTAGCGCCAGCTCCTCTATGCCGCTAAATACGCAAAGCGGCAGGTTTTGCGTCCTCTCTTTAGTCGCCGTAAAGTTCTCGTCTTCAAAAAATTTCTTTAAAAATACGAGCGTTTTTACCTGATCCGCGCCCAAGTCCAGGGTAAAAACGCTGAAATATTTATATTTGGGTTCCTCGCACGCTTCATCTTTCCGCGCGTAGTCGTCCGCTAGCTCGCGGTAAAATTCGTTGTTTAAATCAGTAAGCGGCGCGATCGCTTCAAGCGAGCAAGGCGCCTTAAGCGCGACAAGTGCGGTTAAAATTTCTTCAAATTTAACGATGTCGTCCGCGACCTTTATCGGCTCTCAAGAGCTAGCGCCGTGATAGGCAAAATACACGGGCGAGGCGTCCCCCAGGGCAAAATCTACGAAAAACGGATCATCCATGCCGTTACGCGCGATGACCTGCCAGCTCTTGCGCCACTGCCCTGGTGCATCCGTCTGCTAGCTCCTCGCCAGTTTTGCGGCTAGCGAGCCTATATCCCTCTTGAAAACTCTCAAACTCGCCCCCCTCGGGGTAGAAAAAAGGTAGTAAAATGCACTCTGAAACGATACGTTTGCGGATAAAATTTTGGATCAAATTCGGGATTTGCACGGCGCGGCCTTTGGGTTAAATTTGAGCAAATTTTAGCAGAGTTTTTAACCTGCGCAAAATTTACATTCAAATTTGACGAACACGAAAGAAGTAAATTACGCTCAAATTTCACCAAATTTGAGCACAAAAAGACAAACGGAAGTATCGCGAGATGATTTTGAGAGTTGTGCAGAAATTTTAAGTCAAGGCTAGAAAGTAGTCTGCCGCAGTCCAAAATTTTCAAACTCATTTAAAGACGCTCGCGAGACGATGCGCCGCCAAAAAGACAAGCGGAAGTATTTTACAGAAACATTTTGCTTTGCAAAAACGCTACGCTTGTTTTGAGATGATTTTTGTGGTTGCGACGTAAAATTTCGGCGTAGATAGAACGTATAGTTCATCGAGCCGAAATTTTACTAGCTCCGCAAAAAGCACTCACGAGACAACGCGCTACAAAGATTGCAAGATTTTAGGTTTACTAAACGCCTGTATCGGCTTAATCTCTCCCTTAAATTTCTCGATTTGGGCAAGCACGGTGTGAGCCGAGTTGCTTTGCGCGAGACTTGACGTGCCTTTATCGAACGTAAGCACGTTTACGCAGCCGTGCTGGCAGAGGCTCTTCTCGCCCCAAACCTCTGGATCGTACCATGCGCCCTCGCAGATCGCTGCGACGCGCTCGGGCACGATGTCGGTAACGAGTACGCCTGCCAAAATTTCGCCGCGGTCGTTGAAAACGCGCACGATATCGCCGTTCGCAAGCCCGCGCGCTTCGGCGTCTTTTGGATTTATCAGCACCGGCTCTCTGCCGCCAACCTCGGCAAAATTTCTGATGATCGAGTTGTTTAGCTGGCTGTGCAGGCGGTAGCGAGAGTGCGGGCTTACGACGTGAATCGGATACTTCGCCGTCTTTTTCGCATCGCCTAGCCACTCCTTAGGCTCGATCCAAGTAGGCATCGGCGGGCAGTCGGCATAGCCCATCTTAGCGATTACCGGCGAGTAGAGCTCAATCTTGCCAGACGGCGTACCGAGGCGGTTTTTGGCGGGATTTTCGCGGAATGCCGCAAGGCGCGTATATAGCGCGCTGCTCTCGTCGTCCTTTTCAAAGCGCACGAAGCCTTTGTCGTAAAATTCCTCAAAACTAGGCATCGTTATATTTAGGCCTTTGGCTTGCTCTACGGCATCGGCGTAGAATTCCTTCATCCAGCCTAGCTCGTCCTTGCCCTCACTAAAGACCTCGCCGTATCCCCAACGCTTGCAGATCTGCTCGCATATCCAAAAGTCGCTCTTGCTCTCGCCCATCGGCTCGATTGCAGGCCTGTAAGCGACTATATATTCGCCCGTAGCGCCAGTTTGGTTGATGTCGTTGCGCTCGACCTCGATCGCGACGGGAAGTACGATGTCGCTAAGCTTCGCCGTGCTCGTCCAGTAAGGCTCGGCGGTGATAACGGTATCAAATTTACGCCACTGCCTCACAATATTATTCACGTCTTGATGGCGCGTAAACATCGATCCGCACGCCATATATGCGACTCTCATATGCGGCAGCTTGATCTTGGTGCCGTCATAATCGATCTGCTTGCCCGGATGCTCCAGCGCCTCTATGCTGCGAGAGGACGGGATGGTGATGTTTTTCGCGCTTTTCCAAGGCGCAGAGCCAGTGTTTTCGTATTTCTCATCTATGCGCGTGCTAAGTCCCTTTAAAATCGGAGCCACCTTATTCGTAGCGCCCGCAGAGCCGTAGCCCAGGCTAAATTCAAAGCCGAGACCCTCCTTGCCGATATACCCCAGCATCGCATTAAGCGCCACTAGCGCCCAGAAAGGCTGCTCGCCGTGATCTGCGCGCTGCAAACCGCGACCGATTAGGATCGTGCTCGGCTCCTTTGCAAGCGCTGTAGCAAATTTCGCAATAGCATCCTCGCTAAGCCCGCAAATTTTGCTTGCCCAAGCTGCATCCTTTACGATTTTATCGCTCTCGCCTAAAAAATACGCTTTAAATTTATTAAATCCGACGGTGTATTTTTTGATAAATTCCTCATCATAAAGCTTGTTTTCATAAAGATAGTGGCACATACCAAGCATCATTGCTACATCAGTGTTTGGACGAACGATGATGGCTTCAGAGCCAAGGTATCTTGTGGTATCGTTTTTAAAGACGCAAACGCTATAAGTTTTAATACCAGCATCTTTTATCTTTTTAATGCCAAGATAACCATCATGTGTTGGTGGCTGCCATGAAATTTGACCAGTTACAAGCGGGTCAGTACCCCAAAATACGATGTTCTTAGCATTTTTAACCATAGCTTCCCATTTTGTAGGAGCGTCATAAACTGCACTATTTCCAAGGACGTGAGGCATGATGACAAGCCCAGCTCCCGTTGAGTAGTCGCCACTCTCTTCAACATATCCACCAAGCACTTTTAGCATCCTGTGACCAACGGTTCTACCCCAGCTGATCTTACCACTGCCGCCCCACCAGTAGCATTCGCCGTAAATGCTTTCAGGGCCATATTTGTCAAAATTTTCTTTTAGGGCTTTTGCAGCAAGGTCAAGTGCCGTATCCCAGCTAACACGTACAAATTCTTCCTTGCCACGAAGCTCACTTTTTGCTGCGCCTTTTGCCTTTAGGTAGCTTTTTCTTACGTACGGATAGAGTACGCGACTTTCATTTTGGATGAGGTCTGGCAAGCTGTTATTCATTGTATTTGGGAATTTATCGCCGTCAAATGGATCAACGGAGACGATTTGATTTGAGTTGGTATTTGCCCAAAATAGCCCAAATCTATTTGCGCCAAAGGTTTTCTTTTGGTCAAAAATGGTCTTAGTCACACCCTCTATCTTGTTTGCCTGCGCTGCTGTGGCTGCAAGTGCAGAAAATTTTATAAAATCTCGTCTTTTCATATTTTCTCCCTTATGAAAAATTTATTTTACTTTTTTGGCATTGTGTTGTAAGTATTTGAGCACTAAATTTAGGTCAGTTTCGTCTAGTGCTACAAATTTTGCATCGACCATTCCAGCTAAATTTGCTGGCCACTGAGCCGCTGTAAAGCTATTTGGCTCATGAAGTCTATGACATGCGGAACAAGTCTCTTCGTAAATTTGTTGTGCTTTTACGTAAAGCTTTTTTGTATCGCCACCAAGTGCATCATTTGGCACTTCGTAAACACCCTCTGCTTGGTACCATACTTCGCCGTAGTCATCTTCAAGATCTTTTACTTTTTTGAAATTTGCCTCACTCTCGTCATTAAAAGCTACAAAGATTTCTGGATCTTCTATACTTCTTTGAAGTTGGGCTAAGTAATTTGCCGAAACTACGCCACTAACCTTGATCTTGCTCGTTTTATCGCCTTTTTCGACGACTTCAACTGGTGTTAAAACCTCGATCTTTCCGATCATCTTGCCATCTAGCGTTATATTGGTATCTTTTGCGATGACATCGGCGCTAAAAGCAAGACTACATGCTAAGACAGGGGCTAAAAATAGCATTTTCATGTTGCAATCCTTAAAAATAAAATTTAAAAAAATCTTATAACCTAATGGCTTAAAATTACATTGTTATATTTAGCTTTATTTAAGAAAGTTAATATTCATTTTTATTAAAAATAAGATTTGGCAGAAAATTTATCAATGAGTTTTATCGATTGTTTTGATGGCTAAAAATACAAGCAAACACAAGCTCTGTAAAAATTTTACTTTTGAGTCT
>NZ_CAKZTI010000048.1 GCF_937921625.1 uncultured Campylobacter sp.
TGTATTAGGCACGCCGCCAGCGTTCACTCTGAGCCAGGATCAAACTCTCCATATTTATTTGATTTCGCAGACTAGCGAAGCTAGTCTTTGCGACCAAAGGGCTACGCCCTTTGGAAACCCCTAAAGCACACCGCTTCTATCGGAAGCGGCGTATATTATGCAGATAAAACCTATTATCCGCTTATCCACATAATTAAATTTTAAAACTAACGAAACTTTCGTTAGTTCAGATTCAAATAATTGAATTAAGCTTTAGAGAGTCGATATGAAGTTTTTAATCTAAAAACTTTATGTTTTTGTAACATTGTTTTTATGAACTTAAATCCTTTAACGGATCTAAATCCATAGGCTCAATCGATCACTTGTTTAGATTTCAAAGATTGACTAAAGATATTTGTTTTTAACAGTTAAAATTTTAAAAAACACGTTCGCTAAAAGGCTAAAACTACTAGGACTTAAGAGTTAAGGAAGCAGGTTTGGCTCGGTGCGAAACAGAATTGTGATTATACAAGAGCGATGCTTAAAGGGGGCTGAATAGGCATTAGAAATTTTAAACTAAATAAATTTTATGCTCGGCACGTGCCATTACTTCGCCGATGATAGCGCTGCTAGCGTAGCCTGCGTTTTTTAAATTCGCAAGCGCTCGCGCTGCGTCCTTTTCCGCTACGGCAAGCAGAAGTCCGCCGCTGGTTTGTGCATCGCAAAGCATTATGTCCGGCTCGGAATCGACGCCCGGTGCGATAAATTTTAAATTTTTATAGCTTCCGGTAGGGATTAGCCCCTCATCAAGGCATCTGAGGGCGCTTTTTAAAAGCGGAATTTTACTAGGATAAATTTTAAAACTTACGCTCTCATTAATCATCTCAAGCGCGTGTCCAAGCAGTCCAAAGCCCGTCACGTCCGTTGCAGCATGTATTTTTAAACCCGCTAGCGCGCCCACGGCATAAAAATTTAACAAAATCATGCTCTCTATCGCGTCACGAAATTCTTCAAATTTAAGAAATTTCGCCTTGATAGCCGTAGCGATAATGCCCGTACCGAGGGGTTTTGTTAGGATCAGCAGATCGCCTTCGCGCGCTGTATTATTGCTCCAAAATTTACGCGGATTCACCCGCCCCGTAACGCTAAGTCCATAATAAATTTCTGCAGTAGAGATGGTGTGACCGCCTACCAAGGCCCCTCCGCACTCTTTAATTTTGTCTTTGCCGCCGCGCAGAATTTCGCGCAGAATTTCGTTTGAGAAATGACAATCGTCAAAACCAACGATGTTTAGGGCATTTATCACCTCGCCGCCCATCGCAAATACGTCGCTTAGGGAGTTTGCCGCCGCGATCTGTCCGAAGATAAACGGATCGTCCACTAGAGGGGTGATAAAATCGAGCGTCTGCACTAGCGCAAGATCGTCGCTTATGCGAAATATGCTCGCATCTTCGTTGCTGCAGGTGGACGAAAGCAGGCTTGCGTTGGGCTCGATTAAATTTCCAAGATTTTCGGTTAGACCCGCCGGGTCAAGCTTGGCGGCTCAACCAGCGGCTGCAATAAATTTCGTGAGGTTAAAATCTCTGTAGATCATAGTTTGATTACTTCGTATTTTGATAGGACGTCCATGATTTCGTATGCGTTTGAAATCTCGCCGATTACGAGCTTATCGACTAGTTTGTAGCCCTCTAGACAGCTTCCGCAGCTTAAAATTTCAGCCCCCGCTTCGTTTAGCTTTTTGATCGCCTCAAAGCATTCGTGACCGCGGTTGGTGGTTATGTGCACGGCGTTGTTTACGCAGATCACCTTCGCTGGCTTTTCGTCTAAATTCAGCGCCGCGCCTAAAAATTTAGCAAGCAGGCTCTTTCCGATCGGGCCGCTTCCGCACTGCTCTTCGTTTAGAAATATCACCTTGCCTCTTTTTGGCGCCGTTACGCCGCAATAAATATCGTCGATACTTTCATCTTTCAGCTCGTCTGTTTTTACGGTTTTTATAAGCGTGTCGGCGCCCGCTTGTGAAATTTGCGCCTCAAAGCCGTTTTTGGCCAAAAAGCGCTTTATATTTTCGCGCGGCGCTACGTCGTTTACTAAAATTTCTAAACTCTCTGCGATTTTTAGCTCACCGAGGGCTTTTTTGGTGCGCAAAAGCGGCTCCGGGCAATTTAAATTGCGACAATCTAGTTGCATATGTAATCCTTAAAATAAAATTCTTTGAACCTCAAAGCTAATGCGAGCCGCGCGCAAGCGGGCCCGCATAAATTTACCCAAATTATAAGCGCGGGTATTTCGCTTCAAATTGTGATTTGGCGATCTGCCCTTTATCCAGCAGCTCGCGATACCAGTAGTGGTGAAGTACATAAACTTCCTCCTCCGGCTTGTGTCCGTCGATCATTGAGTGGATGGCACCGCTGATCGCAAAGACCGCCATATAGATATGCACAAGCAAAAATACCGCGCAGACCGCGCCCAAAAAATTATGAATAATCGCGCTTGCTCTTAAAATTTCGATCTGACTCATACCTAGCGCACTTCTCATCGCAGGGATATCGTAGTCTAGGAAAAACATTGACGCACCCGTCGCTATCATCACTATACCGCCTAAAGTCGCGACCCAAAACCACGCCTTTTGGCCCGCGTTAAATTTACCCGCAGGGATCGCGCGCTTCTTTTTGCTTAAATAGCCGCCCACGATCATCATCCATCTGATATCGTAAGTTCGCGGTAGCATACGCCAAAACCATGTCACTAGCATAGGCACAACGGCAATCGCAAACGCTATCGTAGCTAGCCCGTGAGCGTTTTTACAAAACCTCACGAAAGCGCCGCCACCGAATTCTTCGCCAAACATCATAATCAAGCCTGTCGGAACCAAGATCGCCCATGCTACGGCCGCTACAAGGTGGTATAGTCGCTCAAATTTATTAAATGCATAGATCGGCTTGCCAGCGTGATGATCGAAGTGCTTCGGCCCTATGATCGCGTAGTGCCCAATAAAAGCTATGATTACGCCCAAAACCGCGCCCAGTGCCAACCAAGCAAAAAAGCCCGAGCTTTGCAGATGTCCTTGAAATTGCAGAAAAATCGGACCGAAGCCGTTGCCGTAGCTATCGATGTTTTCAAGCCTTGCATTGCCCCAAACATCGCTATTCCCCTGCACGATATCGGCATATTTTTTCTCTTCGGCCTGCGCATAAATACAGGCAAAAAGCGCGAGAAACAATCTTTTCATGGATTTCCTTAGATATAAAATTCAAGCCGATTATATCATTTTTTGCAAAAAATTTTCTTACAAAGCAAAATTACATTTTTGCATTAAGTGCGGCGCTAGTTTCGCCGCGCATACTCGTCGTAGCCGAATTTTTTGATTGCCAAAACCTCTCCGTGCTCGTCCGCTAAGACGAGATCGGGCAGCTTGATGCCGTTAAAGGTCGTGTTTTTCACGATCGTGTAGTGGATCTGATCCTCGAAAATCACCCGATCGCCGATGTTTAGCGGCGCATCAAATTTATACTCGGGCTGTCCGCTCTCAAGCCCCACGACGTCGCCTGCGAGGCAGGTATTTCCGCCGAAACGATAGCTAAATTTACCGCTCTCGCTCTCGCCGCGCACCGCAGGACGATACGGCATCAGCACGGTATCGGGCATGTGTGCTTCAGAAGAGGCATCTAAAATAGCGATTTTAGCGCCGTTATCTACGATATCAAGCACGCTAGTGACCAAATACCCGCACTCCCAGCCGACCGCTTCGCCGGGCTCAAGATAAATTTCGACCTCGTATTTTTCGCGAAATTTTTTGATCAGCTCTATCAGTAGCTCCACATCGTAGCCTGCGCGCGTGATATGATGCCCGCCGCCGAAGTTTAGCCACTTTAGGCCGTCAAAATACTTGCCGAATTTCGCCTCGAAAACCTCAAGCACCCGCTCTAGGCTCTGAGCGCTTTCTTCGCACAGCGCGTGAAAATGAAGCCCCGAGATGCCGCGCAAAAACTCGCCGTCTTGCAAGATCGCCCGCTGCAGCGCTTCAAGGCTCATCCCTAGCCTGCTAAAGCTACCGCACGGATTGTAAGCGTCTTTGGGCGCGAAGGAGGTCTGCGGATTTAGCCGCAAGCCGCACGATGCTCCCGCAGCAAGCGCTTTTGCGCGATATTTTTGCCACTGCGCGGCGCTATTAAACACGACGTGATTTGAAATTTTTAAAATTTCATCCAAATCATCCTCTTTAAACGCGGGCGAGTATGTATGAATTTCGCCGTTTTTGATAAATTCCGCGGCGAATTTCACCTCGTGCAGGCCGCTGCAAGTTGCGCCCCAAAGGTATTTGCCAACGTAAGGCATCGCAAAGCTAAACGCAAAGCCTTTTAGCGCGCATAGAATTTTTGCGCCGCTTCGCTCGCCTACGCCGCGTAAAATTTCTAAATTTTTTACTAGTTTTTGCTCCTCGCATACGTAAGCCGGGGTCGAAATTTCATCGATTTTCATCGTTTTTCCTCATTAAATTTTTCCGCAATTATATAAAATTTTATAAATTTTTGGTTAAAATCGCCCAATCTTTAAAAAAGGACAAAAATGGTAGAGGTAGAATTTTTAGGGCCGATCGGGCGCGAGCCCCTGCGCCTAAACGCAAACTCCTTGCAAGAGGTAAAAGCAGAGCTGCAAAAGGACGAAAGCCTGCGAGAGTGGCTCGCAAACTGCGCCGTGGCGGTAAATGATAAGATGGTTTATGATGCGAATTTCGCGCTTAAATCCGGCGATCGCGTGAGCCTTCTGCCTCCCGTTTGTGGCGGCTAAGCTTAGGAGGCGGCGATGGGCGAGGCTAAATTTAACCAAGAAATTTTAAGCGGGATCGAGCCCGAAATTTATGAGGGCAGCTTGGATGTAGATGCGATTTTATCGCGCTGGTACGCTAAATTTAAGGACGCAAATTGCGGCGCGTTCATCACCTTCGTAGGTATCGTGCGCGAAGAGGGTGGCATCTGCGCGCTTAGCTTCGATATATACGAGCCGATTTTGCGGAAGTGGTTTGAAGCGTGGCAGCAAAAGGCCGCGGCACAGGGCGCATTCGTGCTTTTTGCACATGCAAACGGGGGTGTGCCGATCCACGAAAGCTCCTACGTCGCAGGCGTCGTAAGCCCGCAGCGCAAGGTCGCTTTGGCGCTCATAAATGAGTTTGTGGAGGATTTCAAGGCGGCCGCGCCGATCTGGAAATACGACGTAAAGGGCGGCAAAATCGAGGGCGGCAAAGTAGTAGGCGGGAAGAAGTTCTACGCGGCGGATCGCTCGCAGAAAGTAAAAGGCGCAGGGCTTTTGAGCTAAATTTAAAAGCACGCCCCGCTTAAATTTATAGGCTTGCTTCAATTCAATCAAATTTAATCAAAACAGAAATTGCGCCGACAAACAAAATTCCGCGTAGAGATACTGCAGAATTTCAAAATAAAGATTTTATGTAAATTTAGCGGCTGAGGCTCAATTTAAAGCTCAAAATTTCAATCCAACTCCGTGCCTGCGCTCCTATAAGCATGGCAAGCGAGAACTAAAATTTCAAGTCTAAATTTATAGCAAATTTAATCAATCCAGTGGGCGTGCTACACAGCAAATAAAATGGCGCTACAATCGTCTTGTAATCCCGCGCAGCATAAATAAAATTTAAACCCAAATTCGCGCGCGGTATCTGCAAGCACAAATGAAACGCAGTGCAATGAAATTTTAAAATTTCATTGCAAATATAACCATTCCTGCTAAGCGGCGGCTAAAATTTAAACACGTCCTTGGCTTCAGCGATACGCTCGCTAAGGCTCGTAGTGGTATCTTCGCCGCTTGCCGCGCACCTAAAGATCGGCTCAAGCACCTCGGCGAAAAAGCCGTTTAGCCCCTCCTGCATGATCTGCGCGCCACTTTGATAGCGCGCAAGCCCCATAAATACGCCGTGCCCGATCGCACCCAGGCCCTTTGCCTCATCGGCGATAAATTTATTCAGCGCTTTGCAAGCCGCAACGACCGCGCTTGCATTTACGATCTCGCGATCTCTTAAATAATCCTCAAGCGCGCCGTAATCGCACTCGCATCTGATCCATCTAAACGCCTTCGCAATCGATGGTGAAACGCATTTGTACTCATTTAGAGTGCATAGGACGTATAAATTTTTAGGCACTGCAAAATATGAGCGGCCGTTCTTTAAAACGATGCTGGCGCGCGCTTTCTCGCCCTCTTCAAAGCCATCGATTACGTGGGAATTTTTCGTGCGGATCAGCGAAAGCTCGTCATTCTCGTCGTAACGGCGATCCAAAAGCACCGCGGCTTCGCCTAAAATTTTATCCAAGCTCGCGGCACTTGCATTGTCGATCAGAAAATAATACTCGCCCTTCGGATCGTTTAGCGCCTCTTTGCAAAGCGCCTTAAACTCGCCATTGATGAAACTTTCGCCGTAAAATCCGTCTATAAAATCGCGATATTCAAAGCCTTCGTGCAAGCAAACGTAGCGGAAATTTTTTGCCGCAAGCTTCTTTTCGGTGATCAAAGATCGCAATCTGCGGGTCTTGCCGGTGCCGATTGCGCCGTAAAATATCGTATTTTTCGCAACTTCTTCGCTTTTGTAGTTTTTGACGTATTCGAAAAATAGCGACGAATACACGATTCTAGCCGCTCCCACGACGTCCTGCGGATACGGGGTAAATTCCGCGATAAATCGCGAACTTACTTCGTAAAATTCTTCAAAAATTTCAACCTTTTCGTCATAGAGCAAGGATAAAATTTGCGCGGTTTCATCGCGATAAATGAGAGTCGGAAACTCATCGTTGCACTGCGCAAATATGCTAGCTAGCAGATAGAGCTTCTCGCGCGAAATTTGCGCGAAATCGCCGCCCTCGGCAAGCCCCAAATTTAACATCCCGTCGTCGCTTAGGTAGCTGTCGATCAGATAGAAATTATCGGCATTTATCGCGGATTTTAAAAATTCCATCAGCACGAAGGGCTGATTATGCAGCGCGACGTCGAAAAAATCGATCGCCAAAGCGCTATCCACCGCCGTAAGAAGTCTGTAAAGCTCGTCGTAAAAATTGACTAGCTTTTGTTTGAAAATATCGCGAGCGGTGCGCTCCTGCGAATAGCTATTGAAATTTTTGACGATATTTTCGATAAAAACATAAAGCGAGACGATGTTTTTATCCTCGCCGCTAAGCACGCTATCTACGCTTTTTACGGCATTTTTAGGAAACAACTCCTTTTTGCCGACGATACGGTCTTTGAAAGCGAAATCATAATAAAACGCGCTAATATTGGAATCAAAAAACTGATCCATAAAGAAATACTCGGCGTGCGCGAACTTCTCGCCCAGAGATAAAATTTTGCAGCTTCTAAGATTGCCGTCGCTGAGATTTATATATAAAGTTTGCAAAAACTCGTTCTCGGTCTCGTCAAAGCTTGCGAGGCAGCGCTTTATCTCGCCTAAATACTTTGAAATCGCGGTTTGTTTTTTAAGCCAGAATTGGTTTTTGTTGTGATTTTTCCAGCTGACGACCAGCGACTCTATCTTTTCCTTGCTAAAATCTTGCATGACTCATCCTTGTAAGATTAAAATTATGTATTGTACTTGAATTTAAATAAATAATTAATAAAACTCTGATCTTGCGGCGGAGTGCGAAAGCAAATTTTATTAAATTTACGCGCCCGGGGGCGGTAGAAAATTTTAAAATTTACTGCGCGCAGAGCCTATCCGCGACCCTGCACCAGCGGGACGAACTCGCAGGCGCCGAGCTCCTCTTCTTTGATCTCGCTTGGCGAAATTTTACTAAACCTAACGATCTTTTGCGAGCCGCCTCTATTCATCGGAGCGACCAAAATTCCGCCGATTGCCAGCTGCGCAAACAGTCGCTCGTCGATCCGCTCGGCGCACGCGGAGAGCAAGATCCTATCGAAAGGGGCGAAATTTTTCCATCCCGCGTTGCCGTCGTCATGAC
The DNA here is from genome assembly GCF_937921625.1 of uncultured Campylobacter sp. Classification (GTDB taxonomy): domain Bacteria; phylum Campylobacterota; class Campylobacteria; order Campylobacterales; family Campylobacteraceae; genus Campylobacter_B. Next base: position 7,932 of record NZ_CAKZTI010000048.1, read on the forward strand.
GCAGGCTGATGTTTGAAATCCCGAGATTTGCAAAGTGTCTTTTCGCCTCGCCTACCAGCCGCTCGACGCGCTCTACGGCAAAGACGCGATGAACCATCCTGCTTAAAATCGCCGCTTGATAGCCGCTGCCGCAGCCGATCTCTAAAATTTTCTCGACTTTCGGATCCACGCTTAGCGCCATCGTCATGCGCGCGACCGTCAGCGGCGAGCTGATCCACTGGCTTGCCAAAATGGGCTGCGCGTTAAGGCTGAAAGCGTGCGCGCCAAGCGGGGCAAACTCGCTTCTAGCAATGCTGCAAAACGCCTCAAAAAGCGCCGGATTTAAACTCACCTGCTCGGCGATGTCGTTCGCCATCTTTTCACAGCGAAGCCGCTCTAGCGAGACCATGGCGCGCTCCCGCCCCGCCCGGCGTCAAATTTAAAGCCGCGAAAGTTTCCGCCCCGTCTAAATTCCAAACCGATAGAGTTTTTAAAAATACCGCCAAAGTGCCCATTCCGCGCCAAAAGAGCATGAGCTGCGTTTTTTAGATACATAGCACGGCTAAATTTAAAAAATTTTGCAGGTAATACGCCTTCTGCGCTCATCGCACGTCCGTGCGGCGCAGGACAAGTATCTGCAAAGTATCCGTACCGCGATACGGCGGAGCAAAATTTCAAATCGCAAAATCCGCTAAAAATCATCGAAACTCAAACTTCCTTTGCTATAGTTCGTGACCTTGCTCTCGAAAAAGTTGCTCTTCTGATCGTTAAATTTAGAAAAATCATCGACCCATTTTATCGGATGTTTCGCGCCGTATCGCTTCTCAAGCCCGATGGCAAGCAGGCGCTGATCGACCAGATAGTGGATGTATTCTTCGATGATGTCGTCCGTAAAGCCCATGATTTGGTTATCCGTGATGTATTTGCCCCAATCTATCTCTAAGTTTCCCGCCGTCTCGAACATCTCGTAAATTTTATCCACGTTGCGCTTATTAAAAAGATCGGCGCGCTCCTTGCGGACGGAATTTATCATGTTTTGAAATAGCAGCAGATGCGTGATCTCGTCGCGCTGTATGAAGCGGATCATCTGCGCGCTGCCTAGCATCTTGCCCGCGCGAGCAAGCGCATAGATCGACGTAAAGCCGCTGTAAAAATAGATCCCCTCTAAAATTTGATTCGCCACCATCGCTAGCAGCAGCTTATCGTCGCTAACCTCGCCCGCGAGCTCCTCATAGACGCTTGAGATGTAGTCGTTTTTCCTGCGGAGCATATCGTCGTGCTTCTCCATCTCGTAAATCAGATCGGTGTTTTCACAGATCGCCTCGACCATGACGGCATAGGATTTGCTGTGGTTGGCCTCCTCGTAGGCTTGGCGAGCGAGCACGGCGTTGATCTCCGGAGCCGTGATGTAGGGGTTGATATTATCGGCGAGATTGTTGGTCTGAAAGCTATCCATCGATATCAGCTGGCTCCACACGAGATCATACATCCGCTTCTCGGCGCTTGTGAGATTGAAGTTATAATCGCGCACGTCGTCCGTGGTATCGACCTCTTTGGGAAACCAGGTGTTGGCCTCCATCAGATCCCAAAGTTTCAGCGCCCATTGATATTTCGCCTTGGTAAAATTTAAAATTCCCTGTGGATTGCCGCCGAAGATCTTGCGATCGGTAAGCGTCTCGTCGGAGAAGGGGTTGTAGATTTTTTTCCTATCCATTTTTTGCCTTTTTAAAAATTTCGGCGTATTTTAGCCAAAGCAAGCTAAATTTACCTTTTGTTTTGAAGCGGCAATGGCTACGCGGCGTGAAATTTGGCGAGAAGTTAAATTTGCGCAGTAAAATTTAAAGCTCTTGATAAACATAGAATTTTACGCCGCAGACGGAATGAAATTCAAACATAGCAAGCGGCGGCAAGGTTAAATTTTAAAGCTTCCCGCAAGGCGAAATTTATCGTGGCACAATATACACCGGACAATGCGCGCTAGATAAATGCGCTAAAAAATTTCATCGCATTCATCGCGGCAAGACGCTCGTGGCGGCGCAAATTTAATCAAAATTTCGAAGTTCGATCTTCAGATCGGTACGGATTTTGCTCGGATCAAAGCTTGCAAGCGGCGCGTTTAAATTACCGAAATTATCGCCGGTGGGTAGAAAGTTTTGCAGATAATAGACGCCACGGTAGCCCTCGCTCCATAAAATTTGCGCCATCTGCTCGATCTTTGCTTCGTTTAAAAAATCGGCATGCACGGTCGTACGCACCTCAAATTTAAAATTTAGCCGCAGCAAAAGCCTAAGAGTTTGCAGAAGTCTATCATATAAATTTGACTTTGTAATAAGCTCAAAATCCTGCCGCGGCGCCTTAAAATCAAGCGCGATATAATCTATCAGCCCTAGGCTTAGCGCCTCTTCAATCTTTTTCGGATTTGAGCCGTTGGTATCTACTTTGAGCAAAAAGCCGCGCCGCTTAACTTCGTGCGCCAGCGGGATAAAATCGCTCGCACAGGTGCATTCGCCGCCGCTAAATACGATGCCCTGAAGCTTGCCCGCGCGCGCATCCAAAAAACGCAGAAACTCTTCGTTTGAAATTTTACCCCCTGAAGTAACGATTTGTGGGTTGTAGCAATAGATGCAGCGCATATTGCAGCCGCAAAACCACGCAATCGCGGCGATGTGATCAGGAAAATCAAGCATCGTAAACGGCGTGATCTCGTAAATCTGCGCGTTACGCAGATTTAAGGCTTGCGGCGGCTTCGTATGCGTTTGTTGCATTTGGCCGGTAGCGGCGACTAGGCTATTTGTTTTTTGTCTTTTTTCTCTTCAAAAAAGACGCGCTCTTTGTGTTCGCCCTTCTTTCCGATATTAAAGCTCTCTACTGGGCGTAAATAGCCCATTACTCTTGTGTAAACGACGCATTTTGTGCGTTTTGCTTCTAACTCTTTTGGAAATTCCATTCTCCATCCTTTCATTAAGATTAAAATTTAAATCGCTATTTAGGCGCCCTTGCTCTGCTTGGCTTTGTATTCCGCGAGTAGCTCCTCGTCGCATTTCGGGCAGTATTCATGCTCGCCGCTGATGTAGCCGTGCTTATGACAGACGCTAAAAATCGGCGTGATCGTGATATAAGGAAGCTTGTAGTTTTGCACTACGCTTTTTACGAGCTGTTTGCACGCCTGAGCCGAGCTGATGCGCTCCTTCATATACAGATGCAGCACCGTGCCGCCGGTATAGGAGCTTTGCAGCTCGTCCTGCATCGCCAGCGCCTCAAACGGATCGCTTCCGAAATTTGCAGGAAGCTGCGTAGAGTTGGTGTAATATATGTTTTTATCAAATCCCGCTTGGATGATGTCTGCGTAGCGCTTCTTATCCTCTTTGGCGAAACGATACGTCGTACCCTCGGCAGGCGTGGCTTCGAGATTGTATAGATTGCCCGTGCTCTCCTGAAACGAGCGGATCTTCTCGCGCAGATACTCAACCATTTTAAGGGCAAATTTACGCCCAAATTCTGTCGTAATATCCTCTTTGTTACCGCTGAAATTTCGTATCATCTCGTTTGCGCCGTTGATGCCGATAGTGCTAAAATGGTTATTAAAGCCCGGCAGATAACGCTTCGTATATGGATACAAGCCGCGCTCAAACATCTCGGTTACAAATTTTCGCTTCTTTTCAAGCGTCGATTTGGCAAGCTCCAAAAGCTCGTCCAGCCTCGCATACAGCGCCTCTTCGTTATTTTTATACAGATAGCCTAGGCGGGCTAAATTTATCGTTACGACGCCGATGCTTCCCGTCATCTCCGCGCTTCCGAAAAGCCCTCCGCCGCGCTTTAGAAGCTCGCGCAGATCGAGCTGCAAGCGGCAGCACATCGAGCGTACGGCGCCAGGCTTATACGCCTTTGGATTGGGTACGCGCTCGCCTTTTTCGTTCGTGATATATTGCGAGCCGATAAAATTTTGAAAATAGCTAGAGCCTACCTTGGCGGTGTTTTCAAATACCGCGTCGGCCGCAGGAGTATCCCAATCAAACTCCTCCGTTAAATTTACCGTAGGAATCGGAAAGGTAAAGGGCTGACCACACTTATCGCCCGTCGTTAAAACCTCGTAAAACGCGATCACGATGCGGTTCATCTCAGGCTCGAAATCGCCGTAAGTCATCGCCTCAAGCGAGCCCTTGCCGCGCCTTTTAGCCTCGGCCAAAAGCTCCTCGTCGCGTAAATTTTTAAATAGATGCTCGTTGTTATGCGTAGGAATCTGCGTTTTTAGATCATCCGGGCAGGTCATATCGATGGTGACGTTGGTAAATGGGCTCTGACCCCAGCGCGCCGGAACGTTTAGGTTAAACACGAAGCTTGTGATCGCCTTTTTGACCTCATCGTCGCTTAATTTATCGCGGAAAACGTATGGCGCTAGATACGTATCAAAGCTGCTAAACGCCTGCGCGCCCGCCCATTCGCTTTGTAAAATTCCAAGGAAATTTGCCATCTGATACAGCGCTTCGCGGAAATGCTTCGGCGCCTTGCTCTCGACTCTGCCGCGCACGCCGTTAAAGCCCTCGTTTAGAAGCACACGCAAGCTCCAGCCCGCGCAATACGCCGTAAGGCAGTCCAGATCGTGGATATGATAGTCGCCGTTTCGGTGTGCCGCGCCCTCCTCGCGAGAGTAAATTTTATCGAGCCAGTAGTTTGCGATGACCTTGCCGGCAGTGTTATTGATCAGGCCTGCGTTTGAGTAGCTGGTATTGGAATTTGCTAAAATTCGCCAATCCTGCTTGCTGATGTATTCATTGACCGTCTGGGTACAGTTGATATAGGTCGTATCCTCCTCAAGCCCCAGGATGTGCTCACGCTGCATCTTGTGTGTGTGGCGATAGATCATAAAGCTTTTCAAAACGTCGAAATCGCCAGCTTCGAAGAGCTTTTTCTCGATGAGATCCTGAATATCTTCGACGCTTAATTTCTCTTTAAAAACGATCGCGCTCATTACATTATTAAAGACTTTTTCGTCAAACTCGCTACCAACGCTTTTGTAGGCTTTTTTGATAGCATCTTTTATTTTGTAGGATTGAAATTCTTGAAAACTTCCGTCTCTTTTAATGATTTTTTTCATAAGCACCCCGAGAATTTTCTGAATAAATTGGCAGAAAGTATATCAAGGAATCTTTAACTCAAAATTAAAGGAACGAGCGGAATATCCGTTACAAATTTTGCTTATAAAAAACGAAATTTAACCAAATCTCGCTATAATCGCGGAGTTTATTTTATAAAATTTGGAAATGCTATGAAAAATTTTAAAATAAGTTTTTTCGTTATTTTACTATGTGTCTTTTTAGCAGGCTGCGCTGCGCTTAAAGGCTCTAAAAGCACGGATAATTCGGCGCTTACCGGAGGCATAGATCACGCAGGATATCCAAACGCATATCTGGAGCGCATTGCAGGCGAAAGCATCGCTGATCTACTCTCAAAGCGTATTGTCGGCAAGAAAGGCGGTAGATTTAGTGTCGTCGGCATCGAGCCACTGGATGGAACGAACGCGCGCGGCGTGGATGCGGAATTTTTAAGCAAAAAAATTAGAATTTCACTGCTGCATTCAGGCAAAGCAGTCGTCACAGACGCCCCAAGTAAAGATGAACTCGTATTTAGCAACGATGGCGTAAGCCGTGGCTATCACGCCGTAGAAAGCGGCTCGATCTACGCGCCGGATTACATCTTGGTAGGTAAAATTTTACCGCAAAGCCCCGCTGTGGTAAATGACGGTAAAGCAGAATCTAAAAAATCAAAAAATTTAAATTCTGCAGCTAAAAATTCTACCGCACAAGCAAGCGAGAGCCTATTTTTAGAGCTTTCGATGATAGATACTCGCAACAACAAAAGCGTGTGGAAGTATAAAAAAGCGCTTCAAAAGCAAATTTAAGGAATTTTTCGCTAAACTCACGGTTCATTTTTTTGAAAGGCGGTGAGGAAAGTGCCTGGAGTAAAGGTATATCCGAACGAATCATTTGACGAAGCTTACAGACGCTTTAAGAAACAGACCGATCGTAACCTAGTCGTTACCGAGGTCCGTGCGAGACGATTTTTTGAGCCGATGACGGAAGTCCGCAAAAAGCAAAAAATTTCAGCTCGCAAAAAGATGCTTAAACGTCTTTACACGCTACGTCGCTACGAGTCACGCTTGTAGCGGTTTGCGCGGATTTGCGGATTTTAAATTTGCAGATCTGCGCGAAATTTTATCTCACATCTTTTTAAATTTACAGCCCGCTTAAAAATTTTATCCGCCCCGTCAGCGCCGAAATTCCGCTCTAAATTTTAAAATTTACTCTTAAATTTACCCGCCTTTTTGCGGCAGCTGCTTTATACAATATGTCCGCTGGCGAGCCGCTAAATTTTGAAATTTATTTTTACCTATTCGTTTTTTAGATATACTTTTGCTAAATTTCAAGGAGCAACCATGGACTTAAACGACTATCTACACACTCAAGATCAGCAACCCTCAAACCCTCAAGAAAAAGAGGTAGCACTCATCAAATACACCTTCATCGCAGCCTGCGCCTTAAAAGCTATAGCCGAACTAGTGCTATTGCTATTAGGGATTTACGGCGGATTAGGAGTATTACTAAGCGCAGCGGCATTCGTGCTTTTTATCTTTAGCATTTATAATATCTCTAAACTTACCGTAAGCCGCAACCTTTTGCGCAACGTAGCCATTGCCTTTGCGGCGATATTTATAGGCGTATTGTTATTTATATTTTTAGCGGGCGGCATCATCGCTCAAATACTACTTGCGTTGGGATTTATCGCATCGTTTCTGTTTTTTTATAGATTTTATCAGGAACTTGCCGATACTAGCGGAGTTGCGATATTTTCATATTGCTTTATCGCGCTTGTACTTGCAGCTATTGCAAATGCATTTTTGGCGCGTTTTTCGCTGCCTGCTACGGTACTGCTCAGCTTAGCGGCTCTTGCACTTAATGCTTTTGCTATGTTCAGCGTAGAGGGCTTTTCTCGTTCGTATTATTCTTATGATCTTAGAGGCAAGAGATAAATTTTGATTGCTTGATCGGTTGTGAAAAGACCAGCAAAGAGCTAAATTTTTAAAATTTAAAATCAAGGAGCAAGCCGTGGTCTATTTCAAACACATATTTCTCGCGCTGTTTTGCGGGGTACTGTTTTGCGGCGTACTTTACGGCGAAAATCCACATAAAATTTCAAAACAAAATTTTAAATCTGACTTCATCTGGGGCGTTACGATCGACGACGGCTGGTATGAGGACGCGCAAGATGCCTCGGGCGCGAAGCTGCAAAGTATCGTGCGCGCCCTGCAAACCCTACCCACAAAGCCCACAGTGCGCGTCGTGATGTCAAAAGAAATTAGCCCGCGCGAATATGAGCCTCTTTTTAGGCGGCTTAGCGAGGTTTCATACGTGATGGCCTGCCCCGTGGACTCCTACGAGATGAGCTCGTACAAAAATGTGAAAAGCTACGAAAAGAGGTTCGCGGATGCCTTCGCTGCGCTCGCGCCTTATGTCGCGATTTGGGAGATCGGCAACGAAATAAACGGCGAGGGCTGGCTCGGGGACGATGCGAATTTTATCGCCGCTAAGATAATCGCGGCATTCGAGTTCATCCACAAAAAGGGCGCTAAAACGGCGCTTACGGCGTATTATACGCCGAGCGGAGCGCAGAAAACGCAGATGCACGAGTGGCTGCAAAAATTCGTGCCGCAGGATATGAAAGAGGGGCTGGATTATCTTTTCGTAAGCTACTACGAGGACGATAACGAGGGCTTTGCGCCTGATTGGAGCGAAATTTTTACCGATCTGCAAAGCGCCTTTCCCGCTTCAAAGCTTGGCATCGGCGAGTGCGGAAACACGGCGGCGGACGCTACGCAGGCGAGCAAAAAGGCGATGATGAGGCGATATTATACGATGCCGCGCTACGCGAAAAACTACGTGGGCGGGTATTTTTGGTGGTATTTCGTACAAGACTGCGCAACGGGCGGCGAAGCGGGCGCCTCAAACAGCAAAAATCGCGGCACGCGCAACAAAGCGAAAGCCGCGGACGAGCTGCTAAAAAGCCTTAGCGAAGCAATAGGCGAAGCGTACAGATAATGCGAGGAGGATTTCAAATTTAAAGCAAAATTTTATGCTTTTTAGGTGCAACGAGGTAAAATTTAGATATGAAAACTTTTATAAAAATTTTAAAAATTACCGCCTTGGTCGTGAGCGTTGCATGCGTACTTTTTGTGCTGTATATATTTGTGATTTTAAATTTGCTTTTTTCATCCGATACGCCCGAGGGTTGCGATCCTAGTATGCCCACTAGCGCTTGCGATTATATCGATGAAAAATTTGAAAAAGAGCTACAAAATTTGCCTCCCGTCGCCGCTCTGCCTAGCCTAGAAAAAAGGCCCGTATTTTGGCTAGGCGAAAAAAAATTCGCAGGAGGCGCGAAGTTTAATTATCTATACATTAAGGACGATTTTGGGGTCTGGCTTAGGTATGAGGACAGCGATAGCGACGACTTTTTGCTACAAAAAGATATGCCAGAGTGCTACTATGGATACGACGAGATCGATCGTTCGCCGGACGAAAGGTGGGTAAGTGGAGAGCTTGGATATTATAGCTACGGCATCTACGATATTTCGCTTTTTGAAAATGAAGCCAAGATATTTTCTCAAACGGCGCATAAGGTCGTGAGGAAATTTATCGGTTTCTTTAATCTACACTCTATGAGGGGCACATCTTTTGCAGCTCCGCAAGGCACCGAGGAAAATTTAAACGCTATAAGCGAGCTTCAAACTCCGCTTGCGGATTTTCCGCAAAAACCGAACTACTCTGCGCTTGGTTGGGCTGATAAATCTGAAGCCAGAGGCTATGTCGGAGATGAAATAGCCAAAAAGCTCGCTCGCAACGTCTTTGAGATAGAGGGCGATGGGTGGCGACAGACCATCCGTATAAACAGCCGCGCCAAGGATATCAAGGTTATCTGCGGAGATGAAATTTGCCTCGCGCTTGCCTTTGATGAGAGCGAAATCAATAGCTGCGATAACGACGCTGCATCCACGGCAATTTATACGCTAAATTTAAAGCAAAAATTTAATAATTTTCATACGCTTACTAGTAGGAATTTTAACTACGTAAAGCTCGGCGATAAGTATACTTTAGACGATGTGGAATCCTTTAAAATAGTTTTATCGAGATTCAGATATATCGAGGGGTATAACAAAGGTCGTGAAATCACGGACTACGAGGTTATCTTGCGAAATAGCGAGGGCGAGCAGGTCAATGAAATTTGCAGAAATGAAATTAAGAGGGCTCGCAGCCGCTTGCGATAAATCTAAGATAGCGCTGCAGGATTTGACACATAAGATCGTGATTTCGGCGCGCTTTAATTTAGCTTCTAAAATTTACGTGAGAATTTTAAAATTCTAAGCTTCAAGCTTTAAAATTTGCCCGCGGAGCTTTTAAAATTTATCGCGCGGCTTAGGTTTATTTTATCCGCGCCAAGACAGCGAAATTTTTAGGGCGTCGCGATAGCTAGGCGCAAGATAGCGAAATTTTACAAAGCTGCGGTAAACAAGATACGCAGAGAATGCACGCAAATTTCAAATTTATCTGGATTTTGCCAGCCTGCCCGAGCACAATTATTTAGCTACAATCCCTCTCGCTCGCTTTACTTTTCGCTCGTCTTACGATTTGCTCGCCTTATAATTCCTGCTTGATATTGCACTTTGCGAAACTACTTGCTGCGCACCCTTTCGCAAAACTGCACGGCATGTGGGATTGTGCCTATCGCTCGCAGATTTTGCAGCATATGCGCGCGATAAAATTCCGTAGCGCAGGCACTTTCAATAAATTTTGATTTAAAAGCGCAAACATAGAGGCGATTTAAATTTAAAGCTCACGTGCTCCACGGCTAGCCTGCAAGCGCTCTGCCCGCGAGCAGCCCAGCGTAGCAAAAAAGCATACAGGCGCATACGCTTAAGACCGCGTTTAGCACACCGATAGCAAATTCTCGCGCCAGCAATAATTGCAGCGTATCGTAGCTGAACGTAGAAAATGTCGTAAAGCCGCCCAGCGCGCCTGCGATAAAAAATACCCGCACACTCTGCGTCAAATTTAGTGCGAGCAAAAACCCTATCAGCAGGCTTCCCAGCGCATTCACGCAAAAAGTAGCGATCGGAAACGCACTCCAAAATCCGGCGCGATCCATTGCGCGCGCGATCGCTCCGCTTAAGCCTACTCGCGCCATCGCGCCTACACAGCCGCCTAGCCCCGCTAAAATCAAGTTCGTCAATCCAAGTCCTTTTAAAATTCGTAAATTTTATTTCGCCATCTAGCCTCCATAGGACGAAAGATGTGCAACTTCGCTATTTTAACGCGATTAGTTAAAATTCCGCTTTTAAAATTTACTCGCGCTTTTTGAAATTTCGTTTTAAAATTTTACTAGCGCGGCAAAACGCGACGTTTGACGCGCCGCCGCAAGACGGAGACCAAACACGCGCAGTGTAAGAGGACGGTAATGCAAAAACTACGAGACGCAAAAGGGCGACGTAGCAAAACAGCGCGAACGCTTAAACCGCGCTTGTAGCAAAACCGAGGCAAGGGGTAAAACTATAGCTCGGCAATCGCTGCAGCGCTACTACAGCGGGCGCTACTGTAGCACCTTTTTTAGCGCCAGCGCAAATAGCACGACGTAGAGGACGAGCAGCCATTTTTTCTGCGTTTCGCGCTTTGCACGGCGAGCCTGAGAGGTGCCGAAATACACGCCCAAAAGCCCGCCCACGGCTAGCAGCGCGCCGCGTTCGTAATCTACGTGGCCGTTGTACGAAAGGCTCAAAAGCGCGCTGAATGAGCCGAAAACGATGAAAAATAGCCCCATGCAGACCGCTCTTTTGATATCGACGCCCAAAAATCCGACCAATACGGGCGTCAGAAATACCGCGCCACCCACGCCCATGCTAAGCGCGATCGCGCCGATAGCAAAGCCGATGAAAAATAGCACCGCCCCGTGGGGATTTGCATTGCCGCCGCTTGCTACATTCGTGCTAAAGAGTTTAAGAAATGAGATCGCAAGCGTCAGCAGAAGACCGATCTCAAGCACGATTTCTGGCGAGTATTTTACGATGAAGCCCGATATGCTCGCGCCGCACAGCCCTCCGAGCCCCACCGCGATACCGCTATCTAGGCGGAGTCTGCCCGCGCGGTAGTTCAGATATGAGCCGAAAAGCGAGACGATGAACATCTGCATCACCGAGATGCCCGCGGCGGTCTTGACGTCGTATCCCAGAGCCATCATCACGGGCATTACAACCGTACCGCCGCCGATACCGAAAAAGCCCGATATGAAGCCCACGACGACGCCGACAAAGGGGAGTTCTAACATTTATAATCCTTGAAATTTGAAGCAAAGTTTATAGCTTTAAAATTTAAAGCTTGCTAAATTTGCGGAATTTTGGATTTAGGAGCGGGGATTTGCGGGATTTCGGTTTGAAATTTTATCTGGAATTGACTTGGCTTGAAAGTTTACAAGCGAGATTTTAGCTCGAAATTTCAAGCGCGGGATTTGCAAAATTTTAAAATTTACGGGATTTTAAGGTGTGGAATTTCGGCTTGAAATTTTATGCAAATTAGCCCGCCTGCGTTTGTTCGTATTACGGCTTGGTAGCGGATTTTAAAATTCTGCGCCCAGACTGCGGCGGTTTAGCGTAAATTTTAGATAAAATTTTACGTTTATATCGCGGTCGTCGTATCTTTGCTGCGATTAAATTTCGACAGGATTCTATCGCGGCGAAATTTCATACGGCAAAATTCCGCACGGTAAAATTTCAGTCAAAATTCTACGGAAAAATTTATGCGCTCCGTATTCTAAAAATCGCCGCAAAATCGGTGTAAAGTCACGACAAGATCGCCGTAAAATTTTATGCGGAGCGCACGGAAACGCAAAGAGCACGAATTTTTTGTAAAATTTACGACGAAATTTCGCCGCCAAAAGCTCGTTCAAAACCCGCCAAAAGAGTTTCAAAGATCAAAAAGCCGCCGCAAAATCCTCACGCCGAAATTCCGCCCGCAAATTTCTCCCGGTAAAATCGCTTTGGATGGGGTGGGATTTGAACTTGCGACAAATTTTCCAGGCCAAATTTTACGCGAAAATCTGCATTAAACCTGCAAAATTTATCGTAAATTTCCCCGAGCGGTTTTCGCGCCTTATGAAATTTCCAACACGATCTCCTTTTTTAGCCCGATCTGTTTGATCTCGAGCACGGAAGCGCCGCCCAAGCGCAGCGCGAGCACTTCCGCCTCGCTGCAGGCGCGGGCAAGGGCTATTTCGCGCAGCACCTTGCCGCGCCAAGCCTTGGCATAGTGGCTCAGCACCTTGCCGTCTTTAATGAAACTAAAACTCAGATATTCGTGCTTCATCTCATAAAATTTTTCGTAAAATCCCGCGCGCAGATCCACGACGCACTCATCTGCCAGATACCGACCCAGCGCGGCGGAGAAGCTATCGCGATAAAATTTTACCGCGTCTATGCCGCCGAATCTCTCGCCCTGCTTGAGTTTGTAGTTCGGCAACGCGTCGCCGCCCAGCACGGGGCCGAAAAGGTTTGAAAAAATTATCGTGTTTCGCTCCGCAAACTCCTGCGCGCCGGGGCTTAGCGAAGCGTAGCCTAGGGCGCGATACGCGGTGCCGGTGTAGCGCAAAAGCGCCTTCGCGCAGCCTTTTTCAAAGATATTTTCGCGCAGAGCCGCATCCCATTTTTTCAGCCCGAAAAGCTTGCAAAGCTCCGCCTCGCTTGCTTTATCCACGAAATCCGCGTAGGCGCGTAGCATCTGCAGGCGCTTTTCGTAAAGATCCGCAAAGATGAAATTTTGCTCGCAAATGCGCGTGCTGCCGCTTTGCTCGCTTTTCATCTCGCTTGGGGAAAATAAAATCTTCATACGCTCTCCTTAAATTTTTGCTCATTTTACTAAAATTTTGCTTGCATTCAAGCCCGCTCTAGCTCGCGCCGCCCGCTCAAATTTAAGCTAAGCAGCGTATAATGGCGCTAAAAATTCCAAGGACGAAAATGCTTTTAGAAGAGCCGCTGTTTTACTACCGCGAAATTTTAAAGATGCATCCGCAAAGCTACCTCGCAGAGGACGACAGGCAGGTCATCATCGGCATCGATTGCGATTATTTCGACGGATTTAAGATGAGTTTTGAGGCTTTGAGGCTTAAATTTGATGAGATAAAGGGTGCAAAAGCGGGCGCGAGCGAGTTTAAAAACGCAAGCTTTGCGGGACTTTTCGGCGTTTTGGGCTACGACATCGTGCGCGTGTTTGAAAATATCGGCGCGCCGAAGCAAGCGTTGTATGACTTCCCACCGTTTTTTTACGCCGACGCCGCAAACTACCTGCACTACGATAAAATTAGCAAAATTTACGATTTTTACGGCAAAGATGCCCAAATTTACGAAAGCCTGCGCGGGCTTAGTCCGCAGGCTTCGCAGCAGGCCGTCGCCGAAGCAGAAGGTGCGCCGCAAAGTGCCGCAAAAGCGGACGCCGCGATAAAAGGCGGCTCGAAATCGCAAGGCGCGTCTGAGCCGGAGCCTAAGAAAAAAGAGCTTAAATTTAAAATTTTAACCGATCTGGATGCCGAGGAGTCGCATTTTAGCGCGATGGTCGAGGCCGCAAAAGAAAAGATAAAAAGCGGCGACGTATTTCAGGTCGTGCTGGGCGAAATTTTAGAAGTCGGCACGAATCTGGGCAGCCTGGAGTTTTACGAGCGACTCAAAAAGAACAATACGAGTCCCTATATGTTTCACTTCCCGACGCCGTACGGCTGCGTCGCGGGCTCCAGTCCCGAGCTGATCATGGAGATCAAAAAGGACGAAATTTTCGTCGCTCCCATCGCGGGCACACGCAGCAGAGGCGCGAATGCCGAAGCGGACGCGGCGCTCGAGCGCGAGCTTTTAAGCGACGAAAAGGAGCTTGCGGAGCATCGGATGCTGATCGATCTAGCTCGCAACGACATCGGCAAATTCGCCGCGCCCGCCTCGGTGCGGGTGCAAAACGCGATGCGCGTCGTGCGCTACGAAAGCGTGATGCACATCGTAAGCGAGGTTTACGGCAGTAAGCCGCGCGGGGTAAGCGCGTTTGAGGTGCTTGGCACTATCTTTCCTGCGGGCACGCTAAGCGGTAGCCCGAAGATTCGCGCGATGCAGATCATAAACGAGCTGGAGCGCTACGAGCGCGGCATTTACGGCGGCGGAATCGGATTTTGGCGCTTTAACGGCGACGTGATGCAAGCAATCTTGATTCGCTCGGCGATCTTTGTAAATCGCGGCGCGCAAAATTTCTGCTCGAACGAGGATTTTAAACGGAATTCCAACTTAAATTTAAACGCTGCTTGCGGCGGGATAAATTCCCAAGCGACAGAGTTTTGCGATTTCGCAGCGCAAAAGGGCGGCGGCGAGGCGCAAAATTTACCGGCTCGTGCAAGCAAACGCGACGCGACGTTAAATTTAAAAGCTCGCGCAGGCGGCGGAGCGCTAAATTTAGAAAGCAAGCCGAGCTTTAGCCGCGCAATGCGGTTTGAAGCTGCCAAATTTAGCGCGGAGAATTTCGGCTGCGAAGGGCTAAACAATCTTGTATTTATCGGAGCGGGCGCAGGTATCGTTTACGACAGCTCGCCAAAGAGCGAATACGCAGAGATCTGCAAAAAGCGCAAAAGCCCGCTCAAGGCGATCGAGGAGCTATGCGAGGAAGCTTAGACCCTTTAAATTTAGCTAGCCTGACGCGCCGCTTTTCGGTGCGAGTTTGATTTCGCTAAATTTAATAGCGGTTTCGACGCTAGGACGTTAAATTTAACGGCTAGCTTCATTCGGCGCCGCAAAGCCGAGATACATATCGGCTGCAAAGCCGTGCAACGTCGCGATGCGGTAATGTCGCAGCCGTAGGCGGAATTTTAAATTTAGCACGCAAGAGGCGCTAAAACGGCGCTAAATTTACCCGCCGCAAAGCGGTCAAATTTAAACTATTTAAAATTTGAAAGAGGCGTAAACGCCCTAAAAAAGGATAAAATTTTGATTTTAATGATAGATAATTACGACAGCTTCGTTTTTAATATTTATCAATACATTTTGGAGCTAAGCGACGAGGAGGTGCGCTACTTCCGCAACGACGAGATAACGCTGCAGCAGGTGCGCGAGCTTGCCCCGTCGCACATAATCCTAAGCCCCGGGCCAAATCACCCAAAAGATAGCGGCGTTTGCTTAGAGATTTTGCGCGCGGATTTGGACGTGCCGATTTTGGGCGTGTGCCTTGGGCATCAGGCGATCGGATACGCGGCTGGTGCGGAGATAAAGCAGCTGGAGGTGCCGCTTCACGGCAAGAGCTCGTCGATCGAAATTTACGCAGATGGCGTGCTTTTTAGCGGGCTGCCGCGTAAATTTGAAGTGATGCGCTACCACTCGCTTTATGTGGACGAAGCTACGCTGCCGCGCGAGTTTGAAATTTTAGCAAAGAGCGAAAATGACGGTGTAATCATGGCGATGAAGCACCGAAGCAAGCCTGTTTTCGGCATTCAGTTTCATCCCGAGAGCTTTTTTACTCAATACGGCAAAAAGATCATTGAAAATTTCATCAATTATGGCAAAAAGATAATTTTAAAGGAGAAACTCGTGGTAAATTTCGCCCCGTTTATGTTGAAGCTACAAAAGGGCTTCCCGCTAGACAGCGACGATTATGCGGTCATTTGTAAGGCGCTTTACGAGCAGGATTACGACATTGTGCAGCTTGCGGGACTGCTCGTGCTGATCAGCGAAAAGTCGCTCTACCCAAGCAGCCTTACGGCGCTCGTGCGCAGTATCTTAAAATACTCGATCACCTACGATGATCCAAGCCCGATGTTTGACATCGTAGGCACGGGCGGCGATAGGCTAAAGACGATCAATATCTCCACGACCGTGGCGTTTATCGCGGCAAGCTTCGGCGTGCGCGTCGCCAAGCACGGCAACCGCGCGATCACTAGCAGATCGGGCAGCTCCGATGCGCTGGACGCTCTGGGCGTGCCGCTACTTAGCGATCTGGCGCAGATTAGGGCGCTGCTAGATCGCACGGGGCTAGCGTTTTTTCATGCGCCGTTTTTTCACAAGATCACTGCCGAGGTCAAAGAGGTGCGCAACCGCCTAAAAATTGGCACCGTCTTTAATATAATGGGACCGCTTCTAAATCCGAATTTAAGCCTAAGCAATCAGATCGTGGGTAATTATCTGGAGGAAGTAAACGGACTCATCGCCGAAACGCTGATGATTTTGGGGCGCAAGCACGCTCTGGTGGTGCACGGCATGGACGGCATGGACGAGATCAGCCTGTGCGATGAGACGTTAATCCACGAGGTCAAGGACGGCAAAATTTTAGAATACCGCGTAAATCCCGAGCAGTTCGGCTTCGCTAGGGCGTTTCACAGCGATATCGAAGGCGGCGACGGCGAAGCTAATGCCAAGATTTTAAAGCAAATTTTAAAAGGCGAGCTTAGCGGGCCAAAATTTGACATCGTCGTGCTAAACGCGATGTTTGCGCTATACTGCGCCGATGTCGTGTCAAGCCCTGCGGAGGCTAAGCCGCTCATTTTAGAGGCGATCAGATCGGGCAAAACGTGGGAATTTTACGAAAACTACGTGAGGGCGAGAGCTTAGATGACTAGCGGCGAAAAGAGGGAGTTTTTAAGCGAGCAGCTCATCAGCTATCTGGGCAACAAGCGCTCGCTGCTAGCGCCGATAGGGCGGGCGATCTGCGAGATTAAGACGGAGCTTGGGCAGGGTAAAATCAGCTTCGCGGACGTCTTTAGCGGCAGCGGCATCGTCGCGCGCCTGGCCAAAGCGCACTCAAATCTCGTGATCGCAAACGATCTGGAGGGCTACTCGCGCGCGATAAACTCCTGCTATCTTTCAAATTTCAGCGAGGAGCTGTGGCGAGATTTGAGCGAGCTGCATGCTGAAATTTTAAGAAATTTTACGCCGAAGGAGAGCTTTTTTAGCGAGCTGTACGCGCCGAAGAACGATGAGAATATCAAGGCGGGCGAGCGCGCTTTTTACACGCGCCGAAACGCCCTGATTTTGGGCGGGCTTTGCGAGCAGATCGGTAAAATCCCACAAAAATTTCGCGATTTTTTCACCGCGCCGCTGCTTAGCGAGGCGAGCATCCACTCAAACACGGGCGGCGTTTTTAAGGGCTTTTACAAGGATAAAGCGGGCGTGGGCAAGTTCGGCGGTAGCGGCGAAAACGCGCTAGCTCGCATAATGGGCGAAATTTCCCTACGCCTGCCCGTGCTTTCAAATTTCGCCTGCGAAAGCGCGGTCTTTCAAGAGGACGCCGCGCGCTTTGCACAGAGTGCGCGCGAGCGCTTTTCGCAGCTTGACGTGGCGTATTTCGATCCGCCCTACAATCAGCACCCCTACGGCTCGAACTATTTCATGCTAAATTTGATCACGGATTTTATAAATGAGGGCAAGCGCCCAAATGCTGTGGGGCTTAGCAGGGTCTCGGGGATCCCTGCAGGCTGGAACCGCTCGGCGTATAATAAAAAATCAAGCGCTGCGGAGGAATTTTTCGCGCTGCTGGCGGAATTTCCGGCGAAATTTTTAATAATCTCTTTTAATTCCGAGGGCTTTATCTCGAAGGCGGAATTTTTAAAAAACCTCGCACACATAGGCTCTGTGCGCACGATAGAGATCCGCTATCCGACCTACCGCGCGAGCAGAAATTTAAGCGCGCGCGAGCTTTACGTGACTGAATTTTTATATGTCGTACAGAAGTAAGATCAAAATTTGTGGCATCAAAAGCGCCGCCGAAGCTCGCGCGGTGCTGGCGTGCAGCTCGGCTTTATGTGTAAATTTAGAGCGCGCGGACGGCGCCAAAAATTTACCGCAATCGGGTAGCGAGAGCTCGATAAAAAATTCTAATTTTTGCGGCGAAAATTCTGAGCGAAATTTTAATTCGGACGCCGAGAATGCTACGCGAAATTTCAATTCTGACGGCCAAAATTTCGCGCAAAATTTTAATCAGGACGGCGAGAATTTTACCTGCCGTGCGCAAAATCATGCAAATTTTACGTCTGAGCAAAATTCCGATTACGATAAAAATTTCAGTAGCGATTTGCGAAGCCAGGGCGACGGCTCAGGCGCGCGCGTGGAATTTTTAGGCGTGATCTTCGTGTCAAGCTCCAAGCGCCACGTTAGCGTAGAAACAGCGCGCGAGATCGCACGCATCGCGCATAAAAACGGCGCAAAGTGCGTCGGGGTCTTTGCTTTGAGCTGCGAAAAACACGGCGTCGCCGCGTGCGAATGTAAAAATTTTAGCAGCAAAACTCGCGGCGAAGAAATTTGTGAAGATAAAATTTACGCGGGCACGAGCGGCGGCTTAAAATTTTACGAAAACGAGTGCGACGATTTGAGCGTAAATTTAAACACAAACTGCGCAGAGCCTGCTTCGATAAAAGATCTAAATTCTGAAATTTTTGGCGCGGAAGCTTTAAACGAGGGGCAAATTTTAAAAATTTGTGAGATTTGTGAGCTAGACTGCGCTCAAATTTATGGACGCATAAGCGCGGATTTCAAAGCGCGGCTTAACGCAGCAGGCACCGAGGCATGGCAGGTGCTAAGCGTCGGCGCTGAGATGCCGCTGCTTGAGGGTTTGAGCTGCGATCGGATATTATTTGACGCCAAAGGGGCGAACTTGGGCGGCAACGGCGTGAGCTTCGACTGGGATCTGCTGCGACGCGCAGGGCTTGGCTGCGAAGGACAATACGGCACGGCGAGCAGTGAAAAATACTGCGCAAGTAGCGCAACTCAAAACATAGGCGGCACAAAATACGACCCGGCTAGCGGGCGCTGCGATACGCAGAATAACTCAGTAAGTGGCGAAAAAAAATGCTATGTAACGGGCACCGCTCAAAGCTCAGACGGCGCAAGGAGCCATCTTAAACACAGCGCGATCTGTAGCGGATATAGCGAGGGGAATTTAAAGCGCGATAAAAACGGCAGCTGCGGCAATTATTGCACGGAGCATAGCGAAAACGGAAATTTGAAGCTCAAGAGGGTAAGCGACGTGTGCTGTGCCTCTAATAGCAATGAAGCGAGCGAGCGAGCACATGATATTGTTCGATCGGGCAATACAAAACAAGAAACGAACGCCGATCGTCGCGCCGAAAAAAATGACGATGAGTGCAAATTTAGTGCGTGTGCTACCGCTCGGCTGAGTGGTGTAAGACCCACAAGCGAAGGCGTCAATAATCAAGGTGTAAACGACTATGAGGCGAGCGCACCAAATATTACGAATGACGGCGGTGAGGTGGGCAAGTCGGGTGCCGCAAAGGATGATAGTGCGGATAAGTGTAGCACTGCTTCCAAGGGCGGCGCGATCTCTTTTATTCTTGCAGGCGGTATCGGTGCGCAAAATATCCTTGAAGCGCTCGCGCTGCGCCCATACGCTATCGATCTAAACAGCCGCGTGGAGGATGCGCGAGGCATCAAAGATCCACAAAAGATAAGCGAAATTTTGCAAATTTTAAAAAATGCGCAAGGCTGATCTCCGTGTGCAAACTCGCGCGATAGTTATATCTAAATCAAGCGTGTATAAGGAGGAACCAAATGCATAACGACGAAATTGCTAGGTTTGGCATAAGCAAAACGCGGTATGATAAAAATATAAAGGATTTCTTACAAGATAAAAATTGCGATAAGCGAAATTTGGCGGGCGGCGGGCTAAAATTTACGAGCGATGGCAGGCAAAATTCTATAAATGCCAGCGAGCAAAATTTTACAAATGTCGTTGAACAAAAATCGCAAAGCGATCTCTCTTGTGCCACTGATACACCTTCGCAAAATTTTAAAACTCAAGCTAGAGATTACGACAAAGAACCAATAACCATAAAAGATAATTCAATAGAGATGATTAAATTTTATTCGCCATTTCTGTATTTTCTTAATTTTATAGATTTTGGAACAAGGCAAGACTCGCCAAGATCCATTAAACGCTGGCTAGAACTTTCGGATAAATTTGGCACCTGTTATATAAAATTTAAAAATTCAGTTATCGAATATTATTCCGAGAAAAAGAGAGTGACCCTATACTCTATAAATTTATCCGAAATAATTGCAATAAAACGCACCTTTGGGCCATCCACTTTAAAAATGACGGAAAAAGGTAAAATTTCAACATTTTTTGTCGCGTTTACGTGGATAATCCTTTTATCTTTGGTAGTAACTTTTAAAAATAAAATTTCTTATGGAATTTTAATTGTGCCGATCTCCTTATTTTTAGCGTTTGCGCCCTTAATCATATTTAGATTTAAGAAAAATTTGGGATTTGACATAGGAAACGACAGCCTTATTTTTATGAGCAATGGTAATTATATCGAAGCAAGCATATTAACAAGCAAAGAATACAAAGAGCTAAAAGCCTATTTTCTAATCAAAACAGGGAAAAATTTAGATAAAATCCCGCCACAAATTTTTGTGTAGGCTATAAAGAATAAAGATGAATAAAAAATAGAGCCTCGAAAAGCTAAAGAAAATTCTAAATGAACGGCGTCAAAATTTAGAGCGGGGTTCAGGGCGGAATTTTGATGCCGAAAATTCTGACAGTAAAAATTTTAAATTTGAAAAACTCACGGATGACTCCGCTATAAATTCAAACGAAAGCATAAGTCTTACTAAGTTCAGACAAAATCCGAGTTGCGCTCGTGATTATAATAAAGAGCCTTTGGTGGTCAAAGATAGGACGAATTTTTATATAGTTCTTGCTACGGTATGCACGCTTGCAATTATGATTTTTATGTATTCATACGAACCCAATCAAACTAGATATAATCAGCTTTTTATAGTATTTCCATTTTTCGGATTGCCTATAATAATGGAATATTTTACAAATTTTTTTAATAAGAAATTTGTAAAATTTTATAATGATCGAGTTACTTATTATACAAATAAAATGTCCGAAAAAACTATATTCTTAGATGATCTTAAGGATGTAAAAAGAGCCTATTTTGCAAGAGATAATGAGTGGCTTAGGAGGCAAGGTGCTTTTTATAGATTTTTCTTAAAATTTGAGCCATACACTACGATAATCGCTTTTTTATTGATCTGCATATTGGTATTAGCTATCGACGTAAGAAAATATATAGAAACAGGTAGTTTCAGAGTATTTTTCATATCTATACTTGCATTTTTGTTTTTATTCGTCTTAAAATTTATATATTTTTTAGTTTTTAAATTCCGTCTTAGACTTATATTTTACGATAATATAATAATCCGAGGCAAGGATAAAGATATCGTCTTTACGATAGAAACCATGGATGACTACGTTAGGATAAAAGAATTTTTTATGAAGACAAAAGGCATTGATTTGGACAAGACCCAGCGCCACGTGTGGCTGGATTTTAATTAATAATTAAAGAGCTTTAGATGAAAGAAGCCTCAAATGGCGAAGCCTTTAAATTTTAAAATTTAAAGGCGCGACTCTTAAAAATTGATCGTAATCTTTCTTGCGCAGAATCTATTTTATCATTTGCTTTATCGCGTTATGAATACAGCTACAAATTCTTAAATTCTATCTCCAGCTGCTTGCGCCAGTCTTGCAGAGAGCGCTCCGCTCCGACAGCGTATGTCTTTATAAGTACGCCGCCAGAGCTTGATCAGATACGCCGCCTCTGTATAGATTGATCTCTGAGATTAAATATCAGCCTTAAGCGGCGCGCCTTTGAAAAATCCCCACGTAAAGCGCGAAAACAAAACCGATCGCGACCGCGTAAGGAGCGAACTCGGTGATGCCTTTAGCCGAGCTTGCGAGCAAGAAATTGTGCGCGATCGCGGCGCCCGCCGCCATGCCGATGACGAATATGCCCGAGCTTAAATTTCCCGTGCCGGCCTGCACCAGATGCTTGCCCGGGCAGCCCTCGCTGAGGCTAAAGCAAAGTCCTGCGAGCACCATGCCTAAGAAATTCCAAACGAAATCGTTATGAGCGATAGGCTGACCTTCGAAGCCGAGCTTGTATTGTCCAAACGCGATATTTGCGATGCTCGCAAACACGATGACGCTTAGCACGCCCCAAAACATCGAGAAATCACCGCCGAAAATCTTGCCGAACGCTCCGACGCTGCAAAATTTGCTCTTGTGCATCAGGGCGCCCACGATAATGCCCGCAGCTAGCGAGATGCCTACCGCGGCGTGTTGCGCGCCGGGACCTTTAGCGGAGATAAAAAGCGCGCCACCCTCGCCCGTTTTGAGACCGAAAATCAAGGCCGCAAGCAACGCAGCGCCCAGTAGTACAGGCAAAATTCCGATCGCGCCGCTAAGCCTTGCCTCTTTGCTCGCCTCATAGCCGCGCTTTTTAAGCAAAAACCCAATGAGTACGCCACAGATCAGACCTGCCAACCCGGCTAGTGCGGTCAAATCGCCGCCGCCTAGGCGCAAAAACGCGCGCCACGGACATCCCAAAAACACAAGGCAGCCGATCATCGCGAAAATCCCTAGGAAAAATTTCGCAAACGGCGAGCTACCCGTAACCGGCGCGAACTCGCGCGTCCAAAGCACGCTTGCCAAAAAGCCGCCGAACACGAGCCCTATGATCTCCGGGCGGATGTATTGCACCGCGCTAGCTCGGTGAAAGCCTAACGCGCCGGTGGTGTCGCGCAAAAAGCAAGCGACGCAAACGCCCATATTGCCCGGGTTTCCGAAATGCACCAGCGTCGCACCCAGCACGCCTAGCACGGCGCCTGCGATGATGTACCATTTAACGTTATTCATGAAAAGATCCTGAAATAATCTAGATCGACCGATCTCTTAGGCGCGATTTTATCCTTTATAAAATAAAAAGTAAATAAATTCCGATCGAAATTTTAGGGCGAGGAATTTTATCCGCACCCTAAAGCGGGACCGAAAGGTAGTTAAAATTTCTGCCTCGAGCGAGCGAGACAAGACCGAATTTAATAAAATTTCGCTCCAGCCGAAACAAAAAACGCCGAGCTAATTTTTAGAAATTTTATTAAATTCCGCCTCGCATGCGGCTAAATTTTCGATTTAGCTTTTATAAACACTGCGCGGGCCCGTCCGATCGTTAAATTCTTTCGGCACGCGGCAGATTTCGTCCTGCGCGAAGCAAAATTTCATCCCATGCCCATACGCGGCTTGAAATTTTGCTGCGGGCGAGCGAAGCCTAGCCGTGTTCGCGACTTAAACATAAAGCGAAGTCGCGTGATCTAAAGACACAGATCGTGCGCGATCAAAACAGCCGATATTGGCCTGCGGCTCCGAATACGAGACGCGGACGCTTGCGA
Source organism: uncultured Campylobacter sp. (assembly GCF_937921625.1). Classification (GTDB taxonomy): domain Bacteria; phylum Campylobacterota; class Campylobacteria; order Campylobacterales; family Campylobacteraceae; genus Campylobacter_B. Next base: position 31,213 of record NZ_CAKZTI010000048.1, read on the forward strand.
TCTCAAACGCAAGACGGAGTGCACCCGAGATCAAAATGTAGCCGATACAGGGGGCGATCTAAAAGCAGCCGGCGGAAACGTGCCCGTGCGGAGACGAGCTTTCGGGCGCGGTACTTTGCAGCTTCGCCCTACCGGCGGGAGTACTGCTGAGATGCGGAAACGAGCACGCGAGTACGACTACTCCTCCGGCACGCCCCCTATCGACGCGCTCCCTCTCCGACGCCGACGTACCTTATGCCGATACCCCCTCTTCGCACTTTTCGCGGACTACAGGCCCGCGCCGATGATATGTCTGCCTTCGATGCGCCCTCGTTTGGACACGTCCTCCACCGATACGCCCTCGCCGTCTTTAAGACGCGACGTCTTTTTGCAGCGCTGCATCGTATCGCTTTTTTTACGAAACGAAATTCAAATATTTTTGAAATTAAATTTCAACCTTATTTAAGTATGTAGATATATAATAATGTATTTCAATTTTATTTTAAAGGTCGGGCATGAAAAAGCAAATTTTATTGGTGCCGCTTGCGATAGGCGCAATAGGCGGAGCGAATGCGGCCGAAAACAACGCTACGAAGTCGCAAGATCTGGGTCAAATCGTCGTGCAAGCGACGGTAAGCGCGGTCGATAACCTAAAATACGCGGGCTCGGCCGGAATTTTAACCCCCAAGGATATGAAAGCCAAAACCAACGTGATCGATTCGATTATGCAGATACCGGGCGTTGACGGCAGCATGGATATGGGGCGTCAGATCGGCAGGCAGTTTCAGATCCGCGGATTCGGATATCAAAGCGACGAGCGCGTCATCATCAAGCAAGACGGCGTGCGCAGAAGCGCGGGGATGTACTCAAATATGATCTCATCCTTTCGCACCGATAGCGACATCCTAAAGCGCGTCGAGGTCGTAAAGGGCGCCTCGTCCGTGCTTCACGGCTCGGGCGCAATCGGCGGTATCGTAAATATGCAGACAAAAAGCGCGAGCGATTATCTAAGCGAGGGCAAAAGCGTAGGTTTGATGCTAGGACAGAGGCTTGAATCAAACAATATGCATAGCACGCGCGGCGCGGTCTACGGCAAGGGCGAGGAAATTCCGATCGACGTTTTACTCTACGGCAAGCGCGCAAGCTACGGCAATATCAAGCTCGCAGACGGCGGCACGCACTACGCTCCGGATTACGATAAGAGCTTTAATAACGAACATATCGATACCGGATTTTTTAAGATCGGCGCAAACTTAGACGATCATCGCATCAGCTTCAGCGCCTTTGATTACGACGAAAATTTACATACGATGTGGCAGACACTATGGCAAAACGACGCAGATCTCTTCGTAAACGGAAATTTAAGCCAGAGAGATTACGTTTTTGATTGGAGCTTTACGCCGCAAAGCCCGCTAGTGGATATGTCTTTTAAGGCCTACAAAAGCAGAGCTGAGTATAAACGCGGCTATACCAGCGGCGCAACTACCGGCGACTACGCAAACAAGGATGACCGCAAAGGGCTAGAGATCAAAAATATCTCGGAATTTGATACGGGCTTTTTAAATCATAGCTTCGCTTTCGGCGGCGATTACGAAAATAGGCAGGAGGATGCGATCTTTATCCAAAATGGAGCGCTAAGAGATTTCGCCTCATTTCCGAATGAATACAATAGCTACGGGCTTTTTGCGCAGGATCTGATCCGCTTGCACGATGATTTGGAGCTTACCCTAGGAGGCAGATACGATAGATTCGATCGTGACATCAAAGGCAAACCCGCGAAATTTAAAGATTCCAGATTTTCTCCACGCGCGGCGATTGCCTATACGCTCTTTGATAAATTTACGCTTTTAGCGGGATACAGCGAGAGTTTCCGCGCGCCTACTCCGCATGAGACATCGCAAAAAGGGCCGATAAACCGAATGTATTATTACATCCCAAACCCCGATCTAAAGCCCGAGACCGTCAAGGAATACGAGGTCGGATTTAGTTTTAAACAGGATGAAATTTTTACGGACGACCACTTCGATATGAAATTTATCTACTTTAACGGCAAGATCGAAGATATGATAGGTATAAAGGCGCTTCCGCATCTAGGCGTGCCGCCGGGCGGCTTTTCGCAACAATACGGGCAGTATCAAAATATCGATCAAGCCAAAAGGCATGGTTTTGAGCTAAGCTCAAACTACCAAACGCAGGACTTTGATTTCGGCGCGAGCTTCGAACGGCTTAGAATTTACAACAAGCAGACGCACGAAAATATAAACAATCACGCTAAAAAGCTAAGCGCGCACGCCTCCTACTCGCCTTTGCACGATCTAAATTTAGGCTTTGAGGTAAGCCACTATTTTAAGCCTCATTCCAAACCTGCTTCATATTTTGCACGCGGGAGAGAGTATTTTTATGTAGATAAGTCCTTTACGATCGCTAATTTTAGAGGAAGTTACAAGATTAAAAACGGCATTATTCCGGCCCTTGACGGCGCCGATCTGAGCTTTGGCGTAAATAATATTTTCGATCGGCATTATATCAACGCAAACCGCACGCGCGATACTGTAGCGGTGGGCGCTGGACGAAATTTCTACGTCGATTTGGAAGTAAGATTTTAGATTAAATTTTTGCGGCGAGGGCGCGGGTTAAATTTTAAAACTTACCCAGCCTTCGCCCCTCTTTCGCTTTAAATTTAGACCTCATCGAGACCTTTTGGTGATAAGGCTTAAATGTGGCATAAATTTCTAGCGCTATAAAATTCCGCAATTTTTAAAATTTAACAAATTGCAAAATTTTATGGGCCACAAAGCCCGCAAGTTGCAAATTTTCTCGCCTCATCAATCGATAGCGTTGGAGCTTTTTAACACCACTAGATGTTTTTTGCCCGCGAAGCTTAGCACTACGGCAGCATTATTTTCGTCGATTTCGCGTACCAGCTCTACTCGCACGTCGCTAGGTCTTGCGGTATCCGAGCCAAGCAGCTCATTTTCTAAAATGCTTTTAAATGCCGAAACCTTGGGCTCTTTTGTATCCGATCTTTCTTTTGCTCCCTCGCAAAATTCCATCGTGCCGCTCTCGACAGGGCTTACTTTAAGCGGTGAAATTTTATCCGCTGTGCCTATATTCTCAGCGCTCTCAGAGTTTTCGTCCGCCTCCGTAGCTTCCGAACGCTCGGCACGCGCAACCTCATCGTAAAATTTATCGTGTGCACTCTCTTCGCTCACGTTCTCGCCTCTTAAAAAATCTGCACCATCTACGCTTTTTGAGTCGTTAGAATTTTTTAAATTTAAAGCGGAGTCCTCATCTTTCTTCGCAAACTCTTGCGCGTCGGAATAATTGGTAAAATTTGCGTTCTTTGATCCGCTCTGATTTTTAAAAGAGGAGTCGTTTAAAATTTCGTCTATGCCCGCTTCGTCCACATCGGCGCCCTCCATGCTAGCGTCGTCTTCAAAAACTCGCCATGTCTCGTCGATACTTTTTTGCGGCTTGTACGATAAAAATTTTCGCACGCCTACGAAAGCCGCAGCCGCAAGTAGTAACGCTACGATTATCGGCATCACGGAAACCCCGCTGCTACCGCTTTGCACCGTCTCACTCGCCTCGCTCTTTACGCTCATCTTGCTCTGATCGAAAGCGGGGTTTTTTACGCGCAAAATGAGCTTTAAATTGCCGTCTTGAGTAAGAGCATCGACTGATAGATCGGCTCCGGTAGGGAAATTGATCTCGATATCCTTGCCCTTAGGCGCTATCGTAAAGCTTTTTAAGACCTTTTGATTGGTGCGCATTTCGTTAAATTTCTCATCGCCGCCAAGCCCTTTTAAAATAAGGCTCATCGACTGCCCGTCGACGCGGCGCACGATGTCGGGCTTGTATGCGGAGTCAAACGCCAAGGCGATGTCGACGCTGTCGTCGTGGTTGAAAAGATCATATTGCATCAAATTGGCGCCGAGACAAAAATTTGCGATTAAAATCAAAAATATCTTTTTCATGCTCTTTCCGTTAGTTAAAAAGTTCGGCGATCTTATTTTGCAGCTCGCGCCCGCCGTAGTTCGCGCATAAATTTACGATCGCAGTGCCGATGATAGCGCCGTCTGCGTATTCTTTGGTGGCGCGAACGTCGCCCGCCGTGCGGATACCAAAGCCGATAGCTACGGGCAGATCGCTCATTTTTTTAAGATCTGCGACCATATTTTTTAGGCGTGAAATCGGCGTTTGCTTGCTTCCGGTCACGCCGATAGCTCCCACGCCGTAGATGAAGCCCCGCGCGCGGCTCAAAACTCGCGCGGCGCGGTGCTCGCTCGTAACGCTAATAAGCGGGATGAGCGCGATACCGAACTCCTCGCAAAGCGCGAAAATTTCCTCGTTTTCCTCATATGGCAGATCGGGGATTATTAGTCCGCTGATTCCGTAGCGCGCCGCCTGCGTTACAAACTCGCGCACGCCGTAGGCAAAGATCACGTTATAATAGACCAAAAACACGAGCGGCTTGCGCGTTTGCACCTCTTTTAAAATTTCAAATACTGTGCCCGCGTTTACGCCGTTTTGCACCGCGGAAAAGCTCGCCTTAAAAATTTCCGGACCGTCCGCGAGTGGATCGGAATACGGGATGCCGATCTCAAGCAGATCGATCACGCTTTCGTCTAAATTTGACAAAAACTCCTTCGTATGCGCTGGGCTCGGATAGCCAGCCACGATGTAGCCGATGTTCGCCTTTTTGCCCGCAAAGGCCGCCTTGATCTTATCCATAAATCGTTCCTTTTTTGTAATTCATCACGGTATCCATATCCTTATCGCCCCTACCGCTTACGTTTACGACGATCGTTTTTCTGCCTTTTAACTGTGGACAGAGCTTTTCTAAATACGCTAGCGCATGCGCGCTTTCGATCGCGGGGATGATGCCTTCGAGCCTGCAGAGCAGTTTAAGCGCCGTGATGCACTCATCGTCGGTTACCGCTTCGTATTTTGCGCGACTTATCTCGTGCAGATGCGCGTGCTCCGGGCCCACTCCAGGATAATCAAGCCCCGCCGAGATGCTGTGAACAGGCTCGATCATGCCGAATTTATTCTGTAGCACAATCGTTTTCATACCGTGGATGATGCCCGCGCGCCCATTGGTAATAGTCGCTGCGTGATAAAGGGTTTGTGCGCCCAAGCCGCCCGCTTCGACGCCGATGAGTTGTACGGCGGGATCATCCACGAACGCGCTAAAAATTCCTATCGCATTGCTTCCGCCGCCCACGCAGGCTAGGACGTAATCGGCCTTGATCCCCTTGCTCGCAAGCTGCGATTTGGTCTCGGTGCCGATGACGCTTTGAAAATCCCTAACCATCTTCGGATACGGATGCGGTCCGACCGCCGAGCCGATGACGTAAAATACGCTCTCTATCTCATTCACCCACGCCTGAATCGCCGCGGTGGTCGCCTCTTTGAGCGTTTTTAAACCGGTGCCGATTTTGATTAAATTTGCACCCAAAAGCTGCATCCTAAAGGCGTTGAGCTGTTGGCGCGCGGCGTCGGTCTCGCCCATATACACGTCGCACTCAAGCCCAAATAGCGCCGCTGCCGTCGCCGTCGCCACGCCGTGCTGGCCTGCGCCGGTTTCTGCGATGACCTTTTTTTTGCCCATTTTTTTGGCTAGTAGCGCCTGCGCTAGGGCGTTGTTGATTTTATGAGCGCCCGTGTGATTAAGATCCTCGCGCTTTAGATAAATTTCATGCCCGTAGTGCTCGCTAAGGCGCGCAGCGTGATACAGCGGCGTCGGACGCCCCGCATATTCGCGCAGCAAGTAACCTAGCTCGTCTTTAAATTCCTTAGTCTGCGCTATGGTGCTGTACGCATCCTCCAACTCCTCGAGCGCAAACATCGCCGTTTCGGGCACGAACTGCCCGCCGAAACTCCCGAAATACGCCTTTTTATTCATCCTATCTCCTCGCATTAAATCGCAAGATTATATAAAATTTCGCGTTAAATTTCGCTTTTTTTACGGCGCCTTTTGCGGCGCTCTTCTAAATTTATCGGATATACAGCCGCAAAAACGCGCGGCGTAAGATAGTAAATTTTAAAATTTACAATTCAAGGTTTCACGGACTACAAGTAAATTTTATAACGTGATTCTATATGGAATATGAGGGCTTAAATTTGAAAGCAAAATATCTCAAAAAGAGCAATGGTGTCCCCGACAGGATTCGAACCTGTGGCCTCAAAATTAGGAATTTTGCGCTCTATCCTACTGAGCTACGAGGACAAAAATCGGCAATTTAATCGCCGATAATATTCATAACGTCGTCTAGTTTTTTGTGAAGATCTTTGTCATTGATGGGCTTTGTCATAAAGTCATAAGCACCTTTATTTAAAGCCTCTCGTTTAGCGGTCTCGTCCGTCGTAAGGACGATGACGGGGATATGAGCTATACTTTCTCTAGCGTGAAGATTATCTAAAAATTCCAGCCCATTCATCACAGGCATTACGATATCTAATAAAATCAAATCAACAGGCTGAACTTCGAGTACGGCAAGGGCGTCCAAGCCGTTTTTGGCTTGGAGTATGGTTTGGAATTTTCCGTATTTTTTTAGCATAACTTCAAGTAGCTTTAAATTTATAGCGTCGTCATCAACCGTTAAAACTTTCAAATCTCTCATTTAAGACCTCATCCTTATATATATTTTTGTGCGAGTTTCTCAAGACCCGACTTGGTGATATTGTAACTAGCGACTTCGCTAAATAGTGGATTTTCATCGTTGTCGTTAGAAAACAGAACTAGCTTGGTTGCAGACGCTTTTCGGCGCAAGCTCTCTAACGCCGCTAAGTCTAGCCCTGCTAGCTTTTTATCAATCAAAACAAGCTTATAACTACCCGTAGCCGCCATAGAAATAAGCTGGTCGAAATTGCCCGCAATTTCTACGTCTTTATACTGATGTTTTAATATGCTGGCAAAAATTTTACTTTCCATAATGTTTGCCTTACATATAAGTATATCTTTTGTCGGCACGCGTGCACCCTTAGCTTTCACTACGTCATCGGAAACTATACTTTTTTTAGGAACTAGCTTCATTACCGTCTTTGGCACTTTGACAGTTTTAATGACCGTCTTAGGTACCTGGCGTTTGACAAGCTTTTTAACCAGCTTCTTTGTAGTTCCACCCGCAGGCGCTGCATCAGATCGTTTATCGCCGATAAAATTATCTAGCATTTGGGCTAAGATATCCTTTTTGATCGGCTTGGTGCAGTATTCGTCAAGCCCCGCCGCCATAAATTTCTCTCTATCGCCCTTTAGCGCATTGGCAGTAACAGCCACGATCGGGATGTGGCGGAGATTATTCTCGTGTTCGTATTGCTTGATCTGCTTTGTAGATTCGATACCGTCCATAACAGGCATCGAAATATCCATAAATATGAGATCATAGTCGTTATTAGCTTTTCTGGCTTCCAGCGCCAAAAGTCCGTTTTCGACTATCGTCAAATTCATATTAAAGCTATTTAACGTATGCTTCATAAGCTTTTGATTGATCTCATTATCCTCCGCAATAAGGATTTTAGCGTTATATTTTCTATTGACCAAAGGTACATTTTCATCGGCAGGATTTCGCTCTACCGGCACTTCAACCTCTTCTTCGACTTCAACATCCTCTTCGACCATGATGGTTTCTTCCTGTTGCTCGTCTTCGTATACGGTGACGGGCACCTCGACCATCTCCTCTTCCTCAGGCTGCGGGATAACTACCGGTTCGACTTTTACGCTAACAGGCTCGATCTCTGGCTCTTCGACATGGACGTTTTGAGTAGCAGGCTCTGTCTTTGGAATAGACACCGACTCCGGCTCAATACTCGGCTCTTCGACAGGAATATTTTGAGCTGCCAGTTCTACTACTGGCGTTACCGGTTCAGACTCGATATTTGACAGTCCCTGTTTAACCTCTTCAAGTTTTGGCTTGATAGGTTTTAGTTCAGGCTCAATTGCTACCGGCTCTGGCTCAACAGCGATAGGTTCTGGCTCAATTATCTTTTTAGTTGGAATTTCAGGTTCTGAAAGTTTAACACTTGAAATTTCATCTTCATGAGCAGAAACACTTGAAGTATCAGGCTTCGAAGCTTTAGCAATAGGAATTTCAGGCTCGGTTTTAACGGCTACAGGAATTTCTTCTTCTACGCTTGGAATTTCAACCTTTTTAACAGGCTCTTGCGCTTTGACGCTCGGTTTGATATCCGAAAGATCAATATCTATATCAGGAATTTCAATCTCGGCCTTATGTGTCTCCACCTTAGCCTTTGGAATTTCTACTTTCGCAGGCTCAGCCTTTACTTCTTCCTCTTTTTTGATCTTAGGAAGCTCTATTTCGATATCAGAAAGATTGATGCTAGGAGTTTCGGCTTTAGGAGCCTGGGTCTGAGTCGCATGTGTTTTGAGCCCCACAAAATCATCAGGGATTTCCAAAGATATAGGCTCATCGATATCGGCCTGGGCATCCTTTGTGCTTGAAGGCTCTACCTTTGGCTTTTCTGCGCGTGGAATTACTATTTCAGGAATATCAACATTAATCTTTGGCGATTCAGGCTCTGTCTTTTCAATCTTAATATCACTCATAGGCTCGATATCTATAGGCTTAATGACCGGCTCTTCTGCTTTAGGAGCTTCTTTTTTGAGTTCTTGAGCAATACTAGGCTTACTAACAGCCTCCTCTTTATGCGCAGAATGAGCCTCGGCATCGTGTGTACGCCTTCTGCTTTGCAAGATAGCGCGTAGCTCGTCTGCCGACGAAGTAGTAGCATGTCGTAATTCATCGAGCTTGTTGATGATAGGCCTTTCTTTTACTACCGGCTCTTCCATAATCATTTCATCAGCGACTATAGGCTTTTCTATCTCGGTATCCAGCTTAATCTCATGCGTCTGTGGAGCAAAATCCGATCTATTTAGAGCAATTCCGGATTTTGAAATTTTATCTAGCGTCTTAACGAATTTAGTTAAGTTAAAAGGCTCTGTAAGAGTAAAAATTTTAGAATTTGAAATACTAATACTTTGAAGCTCTTTCGGCTTAAGAGTCAAGATCGTAGGCATACTCAATATATCGCTAACCTCGCCGTAATTCTTAAATCTAGTGATAAGGGCGTCATATTTGTTATTATTTTGCGCTGAGCGGAACTGCGCGTTCGTATTAAATATCGAAATTTTACCGCCTAGCTTGCTGATATAATTTTTAACGATATCATTATACATCGTATCGGCGCTATCAGCTAAAAGCGCGAAATTTAATCCTTTGATGCTTTCAAATACTGCGTCTGCATCAGTCTTTTGAGTCTCTTTAAAAGCAAGGGTGAAGTAAAATCTAGTACCCTTTCCTACGGTAGATTTGACCTGAAGCTTGCCGCCCATCATCGCTACGTATTTAGACGAAATCGTAAGTCCAAGACCCGTTCCACCATATTTGCGCGTGATTGTAGAGTCAGCTTGAGAGAAGGCGTTAAATACATTTGCGAGCTTATCTTCAGAAATTCCAATGCCGGTATCTTCTACGCTAAACGTTACGATCGCCTCTCCTGGAGCTTTGCTAGGCTCTCTTAAAATTTCGACCACGATAGTGCCGTGCTCAGGCGTAAATTTGACAGCATTTGACATGAGGTTGATAAGAACCTCTTTGATCTTCGTAATATCGCCGTATAGGTGGTGTACGAGCGTAGGATCGATGTAGAGCAGGATGTCGATATTCTTTTCGGTAGCCTTGGCAACGTAAATTTCAACCGCGCTTTCGAAATCTTGAATAGGGTTAAATAAGATATCCTCAAGCTCGACCTTATTACTTTCGATCTTGGAGACATCCAAAATGTTATTAATGATCGTTAGAAGGTTTTCGGACGATTTTTCGATGGTATCAACGTAATCGCGCTTCTCCTCGTCCAAATCGGTATTTTTAAGAAGCTCCGTAAAGCCGATGATGCCGTTAAGCGGCGTCCTGATCTCGTGAGACATATTAGCTAAAAAGATCGATTTTGCCTTGTTGGCATCCTCCGCAGCGCCTTTTTGATACGCAATCAGATCGAGTGCATCCTCGATAAGTGAATACGCCTTGTTAACACCCTCACTAGTCCTAACGTCGATATGCTCGTGCTGATTCGTCAAATCGCCGATTCGGCTAAGCACGTTGCCGAGGTCGGTAACGTTCTGTCTTAAACGCCTAGTAATACCCAAGGCAAAAACGACCAAAATAGCCGCTAAAGCCCATATACCAAGAGCGATAAATAGGTTTCTTAGCCTTTGCGCTAGGTAAGTATCGGCATGCGTCGCAAGCTCAGCATTGATCTTTTCAGAAATTTCACTTAACTTTTTATATTTAAGTGTAGTAGAGGCAAACCACTCTTGAAAAGGCACGCTATAGTGTCCTTCGTCCGCTTCTTGCTGCAATGTGGCTGAAATTTTAGCAGTTTCTCTTAATGCGTTTTGAAATTCTTCTCCGTCTAGAATTTTTAAAATTGCAGCTCTAGCATCCGATTCCGGCAAGAAGTAGTAATTAGGAAGCGAACTAGATAGATTGAAGCTAGCCCAAGTCCTTAGCTGCGCCTGATTCATAGCCTTGCTACCGATGATGTATTCGATAATATAGTCGCGCTCCGATGCAGTGGCATCCATCGCCTCATAAGTATTAAGCAACGAAACCGTCCAAACGGTGATATTTGAGCTTACAAGACCCTCTCTTAGCACTCGTTGGATTGTTTTTACATCATCGTCGAATTTTTGAAAATATGAACTGAAAAGCTCACCGAAGCTTTTGCTTTGAGCATCGACATCCCTTCTTACCTGCGGAAGTTTGTCTAACAAACCGTCTATATCGGTCTCGGCAGCCAAAAGCTCGTCATTACCGGTGCCGTAAGCGAAAATATCAAAAATAGTCTTTTTTACGACATTTTCACTGATATTTTTGCTTTCTTTATACTTTGCAAGCGCATCGTCGGTTTTTTTACGTTGACCCGATAGAAGGGTTCCCATACCAGGGTTTCCCTCGCTACCCAAAAACGCCGAAGTGATACCGCGCTCTTTATCTACCTGCTCTACTAACGCCGCGAGATTACTATTTTTAGCAATTTGCTGCTGCAAAATTCCCACTCTGGCGTAATCCTGCAAAGAGATAAACAAGAAATATGATGCAAACGCGAAAATCAAAAGTAGCGGGATACCGCTAACAAGTCTCAAAGCACTTGTAGTATTTAAATTCATACAAAATCCTTCAAAGCGCAGCTTACGCGACGTTAAATTTTATTCAACCGGAGAAACGAAGTCGCTTCCGTCACGCTAGGCGGAGACGATTTAGCCGTCCTGCAAAGTTAATGGGTGATTTTACTAAACAAATCTTTAAATATAGCTTTTTGCGTTAGGTTTTCGTTAATGATTGTTTAAAATTTTTTCGGCGGTTTGGATATTCGTAAGTGATCTGATCTCATCGAAGCTAGCCGCATAAATGCTCTCAAAATCGCCATAAAAGTCCAAAAGCTTCTTCAGGCTTCCCTTGCTAACGCCCAAGCTTAGCAGTTTTGAGCTTTGCAAATCGAGTTTGCGTTTGCTCTTTTGGTGAAACGAGATCGCAAAGCGGTGCGCTTCATCGCGCAGGCGCTGAAAAAATTGAAGTTTTTTATCGTCCGTAGGCAGCGAAAAAATTCCGCTTTTCGTGCAAATTTTATCTTTCGCAGCTCCCTTTGCGCGGTGGGCTTTGGCATCGATCTTTTCTTTAGAGATAGCGATTATATCGACGTTTGCTCCGACGCTGCAGATTATTTCCTCCGCCAAGTTTAGCAGAGCCGTTCCGCCGTCGATGAGCCACAGATCGGGCGCTGCAAGCTCGTCAAATTTAAGCGCGCGGCTAGTTAGGTACTCGCGCATCTGATCGTAATCGTTATTTGAGCTAAGGTGCTTGTGGCGGTAGTTTTGCTTGTTAAACTCGCCGTCTTGAAAGCTTATCATAGCTCCCACGGCTGCGGCGCCGAACATATGCGAATTGTCGAAAACTTCGATATTTACGGGCAAATTCGTAAGATTAAAATAATCCTTCAGCTCCTGTAAAAATGCGTAATCGTGCGTTTTTAGATGCTTTTTGATATTGATCTCGCAGTTTTGATATGCAATCTCGCAAATTTTACGCTTCTCGCCGATTTTCGGCGCGTAAATTTTAAAGGCTCTTTCGTGCCGCTTGGATAAAATTTCACGTACCAGATCCGCATCGTCAAACTCGTCGTAAACGTAAATTTTAGCGCACGCCACGGGAGCCGCGGCAGGAAAGGCGCTTAAGATCATCTGCTTGTAGGCGTTTGCGATATCATCGGCGCTTGGGGCTTTGCAGTTGATTATATGCGAGTTTGAGGCTGAAATTTTACCCTCGCGTATGCTAAAATGCACGGCGCAGACGAGTCCGTCGCGTGCAGCAATCGCAAAGACCTCGAAATCATCGAGCTTTGCTAGATCGACCTCAACCTTGACATTCATCTGCTTTAAAATTTCGATCGTATCGCGGATCTGTGCGGCTTCCTCGAAATTTTCGCTCTGCGCGAGCCGCGCCATCCGATCCTGAAGCTGCGGCACCATCTTTTGCGGATTTTTCAGAGCCGCAAGCGCACCCTGTACGATACCCGCGTAATCCTGCTTTGAAATTTTATCCTCACACGGAGCGGCGCAGCGCCCGATCTGATGGAACAAACAGGCCTTTTTGCCCTTGACGCAATTTTTCTTCTGCACGAGCGGAAACTGCATGTAAAGCGTCTGTAAAATTTCCTTCGCGCCGTGAAAATAGGGGCCGAAGTATTTGATGTTTCTGCCCTTTATGATCTTTCGCGTGATCTCAAAGCGCGGAAAATCGTCGTCTAAATTTACGTAGATATATGGATAGGTCTTATCGTCGCGCAGCAGGATGTTGTACTTGGGCTTAAGCTGCTTGATGAAGGAATTTTCTAGTATCAGCGCGTCGCTCTCGCTGGGCGTTACGATGTATTCTAAATGAACAGCCTCGCTTATCATCTTGGCGATGCGCGCGCTTAAGCGCGGACTCGGCGCGAGGGCGGGCGTGAAAGAAAAGTAGCTTTTGACGCGATTTTTTAAAATTTTTGCCTTGCCGACATATAGCAGCTTGCCCGCGGCATCGAAGTACTGATACACGCCGGGGCTAGCAGGCAAGCTCTTAATCTCCTCTATTAGCAAGGATCAGTCCTCTTATCTCTTCAAAAATTTTATAAATTTGCGGATCTTGGATTTTGTTTTTAAACTCCCCCTTTGCGCGCTCCAAAGATAAAGCTTCGCCATCCCGGCGCAAATGAGCTTTATAAATTTGCGCCCTCCTTCTGCTCATTACTCTATCTGCGACAAAAAATTTTATATCGCGGACGCCGCAAAGCTCCGCCGTCTCTCTAGCGGCTACGAAGCGCTTTAATACGTCTTTTATTAAATTTATATTACTATCGCGTTTTAGTTCGCAAAGCCCCGCCGGGTGTTTCGCGGCTATCATCAAAATGCCATCTTTGACGTAGATGAAAGCGATCAGCCTTTGCCAACTAAGCGGCAAAATCGCCAAGAACTCGCCTCTTTCTCGCATCTTGGCATATAAAGGACCTTTTCTGATATGAGCTATTATTTCTCTTGCATTTTCCATAAGCGGATTTTAGCATTTTTTATCTTAGTTTTGCTTAGCGGCTGCGGATACAAAGCGCCGCCTTTTTACTCGGACGCGGATGAGCAAACCGAGAACGCAAAGGCATCCGCCGCGGACGGCAACAAAACAAACGACGCGAAAGGCGGTATTAGAATTTTACGCGATAAATAGCCTACTTTTAGCTTTGCTTTGTTATACTTTTAAAAATTTTTACAAAGGAATTTCATGCAAACGGCAGACATTTTAGTGCTGGACTTCGGCTCTCAATACACCCAGCTGATCGCTAGACGCTTGCGCGAACAAGGCGTTTACACCGAGCTGATCGCATACGACGCACCGATCGATAAGATAAAAGCAAAAAACCCCAAAGGCCTTATTTTAAGCGGCGGGCCCGCTAGCGTTTACGCCAAAGGCGCGTATTTTTGCGACGATAGAATTTTTGAGCTTGGAATTCCGATTTTAGGTATCTGCTACGGCATGCAGCTCATCGCGCATAAATTTGGCGCCAGCGTCGTGCCTGCGGGCAAAAAAGAGTATGGCAAAGCCTCTTTGAAACTGCTTCGCGCCAGCAGGCTATTTGGCGGCGTGGAGGATAACTCTACTGTCTGGATGAGTCACTCAGACAAGGTCGAGAGCCTGCCGGAGGGCTTTGAGGTGATGGCAAGCTCGGATGAGAGTGAATGGTGCGTATTTGGCGACGAGATCCGTAAAATTTATGCGCTACAATTTCACCCCGAGGTCTGCCACAGCGAGTTCGGCGATAGAATTTTAAAAAATTTTGCCAAAGAGATCTGTGGAATAACCAGCACTTGGAATATGGGCAGCTTCGCCAAAGAGCAGATGATCAAAATAAAAGAACGCGTAGGCAGCGCCAAAGTGCTTTGCGCGGTAAGCGGCGGCGTGGATAGCTCGGTCGTAGCGGCGCTTTTGGCGCATGCGGTGCCACAGAGCCTAATAGCGGTTTTCGTCGATAACGGACTACTCCGCACGGGCGAGCGCAAGGCGGTGGAGGAGATGTTTAGACTCAAACTCGGCGTGAGCTTAGACGTGATCGATGCTAGCGAGCTGTTTTTAAGCAGACTAAAAGGGGTGGTCGATCCCGAGCAAAAACGCAAAATCATCGGCGCGACCTTCATCGAGGTTTTCAGCAAAGAAGCGGCAAAACACAAAAACGTAAAATTTCTAGCCCAAGGCACGCTCTACACCGACATCATCGAAAGCTCGGTCGCAGGCTCAAGCAAAACAATCAAAAGCCATCACAACGTAGGCGGCCTGCCTAAAGATATGAAATTTGAACTGATCGAGCCTCTGCGCGAAATTTTTAAAGACGAGGTACGCCAGCTGGGACTTGAGCTAGGTCTTTCGCGCGAAGTCGTTTTCCGCCATCCATTCCCTGGTCCGGGTCTTGCGATCCGCATAATGGGCGAGGTAAATACGCCGAGCCTCGAGCTACTGCGCAAAGCCGACGTGATCCTGCGCGACGAGCTAAAATCAAGCGGCTGGTACAACAAAACGTGGCAGGCGTTTTGCGTGCTGCTAAACGTGCACTCCGTGGGAGTCATGGGCGATAACCGCACCTATGAAAACGCCGTGTGCGTGCGCGTAGTGGACGCTAGCGACGGCATGACGGCCAGCTTCTCGCGCTTGCCGTACGACCTGCTAGAAAACGTCTCTCGACGCATCATAAACGAAGTAGACGGCATCAACCGCGTAGTTTACGACATCTCAAGTAAACCGCCCGCAACGATAGAGTGGGAGTAAGATGAAACAAATCTGCATCATTTTAGCGCATCCTTACGAAAGAAGCCTAAATGCAGCTATTGCAAACGTAGCGGTAGAAAAGCTGCAAAATAGCGGCTACGAGGTTAAATTTCATGATCTATATAAGGAGAAATTTAATCCGATCCTTAGCGGCGCTGAGCTCGTGAGCGATGAAAGCGACGACGAGCTGTTAAAGGCGCATCAAAAAGACATAGCAAACGCCCACGGCATCGTGATTGTCCATCCGAACTGGTGGGGCGAGCCGCCCGCCATCCTCAAGGGCTGGATTGACCGTGTGCTAAGGCAGAGAGTAGCCTACGATTTTGCGCCGGGCGATAACGGCGGCGGGCTTCCGATAGGACTTTTAAAGGCTAAAGCCGCCGTAGTTTTCAACACCTCCAACACCCCCGAGGCCAGAGAAAACAAGATATTCGGCGATCCGCTGGAAAGAATTTGGAAAAGCTGCATTTTTGATTTTTGCGGCGTGAAAACCTTTGAGCGGCTGATGTTTAGAGTGGTCGCGGATAGCGACGAAGCTGAGCGAAAGGTCTGGTTAGAGCAGGTAGCGCAGACGCTGGATAGGTACTTTCCGAAGCAGATTAATTTGCTTTAAATTTAAAAATGCGCTGCTCGCAAAATCCGAACGGCATAGAATTTGACTGCCTATTTAAACAGATGCGCGCCGAATTCGCTCGCACATTTGGCGCAAAATCTATGAAATTTAGGAGGTAATCATGCTTAGATTAATCGCTGCGATGGCGATTTTAGCGGCTCTCATATACTTCGTGATGGGAGGCGGCGGCAAAAAGACGATCAAAGATTACAAAAATTTCAGCCGCGAGGAGCTGGAGACTTTATGCCTCGAAAAGAACGACAAGATCGCCTGCCAGCGTATCGCCGTGGACTATATCAAAGAAAATAAACCGAAAAAATGATCTAAATTTGCGAGGCTAATTTCGCGGTTTCGTTCAAACAGCGCGCGGTTAAATTTCTTTCTAGCCCGGTCCAAACGCTGCGCGGATAAATTTGCCTGCAAAGCACGGCTGAAATGCCGATTTGATCAATACCGAGCGCCGCGCAAATAGCGTAAATTAAGCAACAGCAAGGATTAGCGTGCGCGCCGATGAAACCGCTAGCGCAAATTAAAAGCGATAAATCGCGCTGTGTTCTTTACGCGCAGACAAAAGGAGCGACCGATGAAAATTTTATGGCAAAGCAGGCTTCAAAACAGACTTCGCGATATCGGCGAAAACGTCCTAATAAAGGGCGATCGCGCATTTTATATGGGCGATAACGACGAGCAAAAACAGATGAAGCTTAGAAAATTCTCGCTTGCAAGCGGCAAGCAGCTAGCCGGCGCGCCTTTCCGCGATTTTACCCGTGCCGCGACCTTTGACGACAACGGCCGCACGCTCGTAGTTTTGGGCTTTATAGACACGATTTATAAATTTAACGCCGCGGATCTCGCGCTCATCACAAAGCACAAAAAGGGCGTGCTAAAATACGGCAACTTTATCGCGCTAAGTAGCAAGGATGGCGATAAAAAGGCTATTACGGCGACAGATGACACGCTTTTTATTTACGATTTTAAGACGCAGGCGGGCACGCGAAAGCGATTAAAGGGCTGCGCGGCGATTTTTAAACAGGACGAGCTAAATTTCTTGATTTTTACGCGCTCGGGTCAAATTTACGGCTTAAATTTAAGCGGTTGCGAGCTTAAAATCATCGCTAAAACTTGCCCTATGACGCAGGTGCAGCGCGCAAGCGGCGGATATTGCATTCGCGTGGGCGAAGCGGGCGAAAACGGCGAAATAAAGGGTGGTAACGAGCTTGTTTTTACGGACGCAAATTTTAATATTAAATTCCGCGTGGAGCTGGACTTTGATTTCGATAAATTAGATCTTGCGGCGGATGGACCAGACGGCTGGCGCGGACACTTTATAAACGAGCCGAACGAGCTGAGGATTCTTGATATTGTGCGTAGCGAGGCGGACGGCTTCGGGCACGGCGGCTCGGGCGGATTTACTTAGGATGGGGCGAGTAAATCCAGGTGCGAAGCGACGGATAAATTTGAGTACGACGAGCCCTTTAAATTTAAACTCGGCGAGCAGGTCCAATATCTCGCGGCAAAGCCCGTGCTGGCGCATAAATTTAAACAAAAGGGCACGAGAATTTTAGGCGTCATTACGGCTGCTTCTTGCCGGGCTGCGAGCACAAAATCCGAAACGGAGCAAAATGGCGCATTTGCCGAGCAAAATTTAGCGCCCGAGGGCAGCAGCCGCGACGAAAAAGAAAAATATTCACTCCTCGCTCCCGGTAAAAATGAAAAACGCAGGCATCGCGCGCTTGAGTTCACCCGCGATCTCATACTAGTCGATAACGCCTACGACGAGGATACGGAGCAAATTTTAACCTGCTATGAAATCTAAGCCATGATCCAAGCACACCCATATTCCTGATTTAAAATTTGCAGCCGTGATTTCACGCCTTTAATTAAGGCAGATTTGTTAAAAATTTTGCAAAAATTTTATATAGAATTCTACCAAGACACAGAAATACCCGTTTAAAAATTCTACGACATGCAGGCGAGAGCATTGCAAAAAATCGCGGCTCAGCGATAAGTACGGCGCAACGGCAAGGACAAATCTTAACGCCCTAAGTGCGGGCAAATTTAAAGTGCTCTTCAAGAGGTACGCGCGAAATTTAATCTCTAGCAGCGGGTTAAATTTTATGACTCGCACGCCCGCACCCTATCAAATTTAAAATTTCAGATCAACGACGATTTGTACGGCGCGACCGCGCCCTTTCGTCACTATCAGCACTTGACGTTTTTTGCCTTGCTATCTTGCATCGCGCGGAAAAATTCCGCCCTGCTTAGCGGGATTTCGTCCGGATGAGCGCTTCTGAAATGGCGCAGATAGCCCTCGTAATCGCCGAGCCCGATGAGCGGCGCAAGTGCGACATCCGCGCGCGCCAAAAACCTCGCCACGGCCTTCGGGGCTGCGAGCGGGTTAAATTTAAACTTTTTCATAAACGCCCCTATCTACGTACTCGCTTTCCGCTAGCTTGAAATATCCATCGCTTGCGCCGCCCTTTGAAATTTTAAGGCACATTCGGATCGTTTGGGCGATGACGATGATCGTAACGACGACGAAAAGAGCACATAGCACGGCGTCGATGACGTTGTTTCTGATGATAGCCTGCGCCTTTTCGATTGCCGCGGGATCGCTTAGGCTAGCGAGCTTGGCGGCGGTGTTTTGCGCTATAGCCACGTGGCTTACCGCGTCATGCACGCGCTCGCCGTTAGCCGGCATCAGCTTTAAGATCGCCGCATAAAGCGTGGTTATAAGCACCCAAATCGCAGGAGCGATCGTGACGAAGGCGTATTTTTGCTTGCCCATTTTAAAAAGCACCACCGTCGCAAGCAGCAGCGCGATGCCCGCGAGCATCTGATTGGACGCGCCGAAAAGCGGCCACAGCGTGTAAATTCCGCCCATAGGATCGGTAACGCCGCTGTAGAGCAGATAGCCCCAGCCCGCCACGCAGATCAGCGTCGCAATGATGCCGTAGAGGAAATTTTTGGTATCGGAAAACGGCTTATAGACGTTGCCTAAAATTTCTTGCACCATAAAGCGCCCCGTGCGCGTGCCCGCATCGACCGCGGTCAGAATAAACAGCGCTTCAAACAAAATCGCGAAATGGTACCAAAACGCCATCAGCTCCTTGCCGCCGATGATCTGATGCAGCAGCATCGTTAGCCCCATCGCAAAGGTAGGAGCGCCGCCCGTGCGGCTCATCATCGTGGTTTCGCCGACGTTTGAAGCCAAGGCGCCGATCTGCTCGGGCGTAATGCTAAATCCGATAGAGCTTATATACGCCGCGGCGCTTACCGCGTCTTTGCCCAGTACCGCAGCTGGCGAGTTGATAGCGAAATATTCGCCCGGGCTTAGGATGCACGCCGATACGAGCGCCATTACGCCCACGAGGCTCTCCATAAGCATCGAGCCGTAGCCGATGAAAAGAGTGTGGGTTTCGCGCTCGACCATCTTCGGCGTCGTGCCGCTGGAGATCAGCGCGTGAAAGCCCGAGATCGCGCCGCATGCGATAGTGATAAACAAAAACGGAAATATCGGACCGGCAAAAACAGGACCCGTGCCGTCGATAAATTTCGTCGTAGCGGGCATTTTAAGCTCGGGCGCGACAAAGATTATCGCGACCGCCATACCGATGATGACGCCGAGCTTAAGGAAAGTACTTAGATAATCGCGCGGCGCAAGCAACAGCCACACGGGCAAGATAGCCGCTACAAAGCCGTAGCCGATCGTAAGAAGTGCTAGCGTCTCGCCCTTTAGCGAAAAGACATCGTGCCAGTACAGATCGATCGCCACGTAATGCCCGCCCCAAAGCGAAAGCATCAGCAAAATAAAGCCGATGATCGATGCCTCGCTGACCTTGCCCGGGCGCAAGAACCTCATGTAAATTCCCATAAATACGGCGATCGGTATCGTCATCGCGATCGTAAAAAGCCCCCAGGGCGAGTTTGCGAGCGCTTTTACGACGACCATCGCCAAGATCGCTACGATGATCAGCATGATGAAAAAAATCCCGATCATCGCGATACCGCCCGTGAGCTTACCCATCTCATCTTTGATCATCTCGCCGAGGCTCTTGCCGCCGCGTCGCGTAGATAGCACGAGCACGATGAAATCATGCACCGCGCCTGCGAGCACGACGCCCACCAAAAGCCAGATCATGCCGGGTAGATAGCCCATCTGTGCGGCTACTACGGGGCCTACGAGCGGTCCGGCGCCAGCGATAGCGGCGAAATGGTGGCCGAAAAGGACGTATTTGTTCGTAGGGACGTAATCTCGTCCGTCGTTTCGGATCACCGCAGGAGTCGCGCGACGATCGTCCAGCTCAAAGACGCGATACGCGATAAAGCGCCCGTAGAAGGTGTATCCAATCAGATAGATGCACGCGCTGGCTACTACGAGCCAGACGGCGCTGATGCTCTCGCCTTTATTTAGCGCAAGTACGCCGAAACACCACGCCCCTATGACGGCGACCGCCGCCCAAAGGATCTTTTGCCAAAATTTCATGCTCACTCCTTAAATTAGCGAGCGGCTTAGGCAGTATGTCGTTTTAACAAAACGGCTTGCGTCTTTGAAGCAGAGCTCGCTAAGTAAAATTTAATGCGTATTTTATCGGCGTTTTTATAATTTAAAGCTGAATTGCAAAATTAAAAAGAGCTTTCGACGTTTAAATTTGACGCCTAAATTTTGAATTTCAAATTTAAAGAGCCGGCTTGGCGGCGCACGAAATTTTAATACTTAATCGCCCTAAATTTAACCCCGCAGCTCTTAGCCGTTACGGAATTTATCGCGATTTAAGAAACCAAGCGATAAAATCTTATGATAACGATTTTAATTTCTTAACAAAAATCGCGAATACTTTTAGGAGGAAATTTATGCCAGATCAGGTGTGCGGCTACATACTTTTTCGCGCCCATATCAAAAGCTCTGCGAGCCGCGAAAATAACGATGCGAGCCGCGAGAATTTCATAAATTCCGCGCGTATAAATTCCTGGCATCGCTTAAATTTTAAAATATCCGCCGCGACGAAATCTGCGCGTATAGTTCGCCTGGTGGGCTATGAGCTTTAAATTTTATCTCTTTCTAATCGCAGCTTTTATATTGCTTGCTTTAGTGGCCGTAAGTAGCGGTGGGGCGAGCATTTCGCTGGGCGACATCGTAAAATTTTTCACCTTCGGCGAGATAGACGAGACCAAGCAGCTAATTCTAACGCAAATGCGCCTGCCGCGCCTCGTGCTTGGAATTTTAATAGGCGCGCTACTGGCAACTTCCGGCGTAGTGGTGCAAAGCGTGTTTTTAAACCCGCTTGCGGATCCCTACATCATCGGCATCGCCTCGGCAGCGACTTTCGGCGCAGTCATAGCTTACCTGCTGGGGCTTAGCGACGTTTTTTACGGAATTTTCGCGTTTTTAAGCGCAAGCGCGCTGTCGATCGTGATCTTTAAGCTCGCCGCCCACACCCGCTCGATCTCGACACTACTGATCGTAGGTATCGCCGTATCGTCGTTTTTGGGCGCATTTACCTCTTTCGCGGTCTATCTAATCGGAGAGGACAGCTTTAGAATTACGGCGTGGATGATGGGCTATCTAGGCGGGGCGAATTGGCAAAAGATCGCGCTTTTACTGCCGCCGCTGCTGTTTTGCATGGCGTATTTTTACGCGAAGCGCCACGAGCTAAATATCATCTTAAACGGCGACGAGGAGGCGAAGTCGCTGGGGCTCAACGTCGAGAAGTCCAAAAAGAGCCTACTCATCGTCTCTTCGCTCATCATCGGCTTTTCGGTCGCATTTACGGGGATGATAGGCTTCGTGGGGCTCATCATTCCGCATACGCTTCGCATGGCGCTTCGCACGTCTAGTAACGCCGTGTTGATCCCCGCTAGCGCGCTTACCGGCGGAGTTTTTTTGGTTTTTTGCGACATAATCGCTAAAAACGCCCTCTCGCCGGTAGAAATTCCAATCGGCGTGGTGACTTCGTTTTTCGGCGCGCCATTTTTCCTATACCTTGCGTTTAGGAAGCACGCATGAAAGTAAGCGGGCTAAACTTCAGCTACGGCAAGCGAGCGATTTTGCGAGGTATCGAGTTAAATTTAAAACGGGGCAAATTTTACGGGATTTTGGGTCCTAACGGCTGCGGCAAGAGCACCTTGCTAAAAAATATCTTGCAAATTTTAAAGCCCGCAAGCGGGATCATCGAAATAAACGGCAAAAAGGCGAGCGAGTATAGCCTAAAAGAGCTTGCGGCGCTCATCGGCTTCGTACCGCAAAAAACAGCCCTCGCCGCGCCGCTTAGCGTGAAAGAAATTTTGCTTGCGGGCAGATTTTGCCGATTAAAAAGCGCTTTTAGCGGCTACGATGCGAGCGACCGCGACAAGGTAGAGCGAATCGCCGAGCTTTTGGACGTGAAAAAATTTTTAAATCGCAGCGCGTTTGAGCTAAGCGGCGGCGAGTTCGGGCGCGTGCTGCTTGCCAGAGCGCTCGTAAGCGAGCCTGAAATTTTACTGCTCGATGAGCCCACGGGCGCGCTTGATATGAACTACGCGATCGAGGCGATGAGGATCTGCGAAAATTTAACCAAAACGCTAAATTTAACGAGCGTCATCGTGCTGCACGATCTAAATTTAGCCTCACTGTTTTGCGATGAAATTTTGATGCTAAAAGACGGTGTAGTGAGGTATCGCGGTAGCGCGGGCGAGCTTTTTACGCCGCAGATCATAAAAGAAATTTACGGCTTTGACGCCTTGATAGTCGAAAATTTAGGAACCAAATTTATCTTACCGCAAAAGGAGAAAATGTGAAAAAAATTCTTATAGCTTTGCTTTCGGCGAGTTTTGCGCTCGCCAAAGGCCTGGTAGTGCTCGACCCCGCCGCAGTCGAGATCATCTACGCTTTAGGCGCGCAGGATCAGATCGCTGCGATCTCAACTACCTCGATGAGCAAGATCCGCCCAGAGGCAGAAACCGCAAAACTGCCGAGCGTAGGCACCTACGTAAAGCCGAATATGGAGAAGATCGTCGAACTTAAGCCCGATCTGGTTATTACGAGCTTTCACTCCGCAGGCGTTAGCGATAATCTGCAAAAACTGGGGCTTAAGAGCCTTGCGATGGATGCGAACTCCACCGCAGAGATCTGCCAAAACGTAAAAAAGATCGCGACCATCGTAAAAAAAGAGGGCGAGGCGGATAAAATTTGCGCGCGGATGGATGGAATTTTCGCGGACAAACCCGCTCTTCGCGGTAAAAAAGTAGCGCTATTTTTCGGCTCAAACGCCACTATGGCCTTTAACGACAAAACCCTAGTAGGCGATATCTTCGCTCGCCTAGGCGCCAAAAATATCGCAGACGGCCTAAAAGGCAGCACGCCTTCGGTATCTGCCGAATACATCCTCGAGCAAAACCCCGATATAATCGTAGTCGTGGGCGGCGAGACGGAGGATTTTTTAAAGGCAAATCCGATCCTTAGCAACACCAAAGCCGTAAAATCGGGCAAAATTTTAAAAGCTCCGACGCTCATCTTGCGAGGCAGCCCGCAGATCGGCGAGACGGTGGATGAAATTTACGCGGAGGCAACGAAATAGATGTTTAAAGAGCGCATTAAATCCCACCACCGCTCCAAACTTTTCGAGAGCGTTTCCGCAAGCGAAAACGAGCTATTCGACGCGCTGGAGCAGCCCGCCAAAGACAGCGACTGCGTGATCTATCTGCATGTGCCCTTTTGCGACAACATCTGCTCGTTTTGTTCGATGATGCGCTCCAAACTCGGCGACGAGCTGGACGAATACACTAAATTTTTGATCCGCCAGATCAAAGACTATGGCGAGATGCCCTACTTCGACACTAAAAAGATCAAAAGTATCTACTTCGGCGGCGGCACGCCGAGCGTCTTTAGCGAGACACACTTCGAAAAGGTTCTGGGCGCGCTGCATAAAAATTTTAAGATCGCAGAGGACTGCGAGATCAGCGTAGAGACCACGCTGCATAATTTAGACCTTCAAAAGGCGCTTGCCTTGCAAAGCTTTGGCGTAAACCGCTTTAGCATCGGCGTGCAGACCTTCAGTAGGCAGGGGCGCGCGCTTCTAAACCGCGTGCACAAGCCTGCTCGCGCAATCGAGCGACTAAAAGAGCTTAGAGAAAAATTTGACGGCATGCTCTGCTGCGACATCATCTACAACTTCCCGAACGAAAGCGTAGAGGAAGCGGTCGCGGACGCGCATTACGTAAATGAGCTAGGTCTAGATAGCGCCAGCTTTTACTCGCTAATGTTTTTCGATGGCTCGGAGCTATCCAAAAAGATCGACAAATCCTACTATGATCTAGAGATCGATAAGAAGCTGCACCACGCTTTCGCAGAGGCGCTGCTGCAAAGCGGGAATTTCGAGGTTTTGGAGCTTACCAAGCTTGCTCGCAAAGGGCGCGATAACTACGGCTACATCAAGCTAAGCCACAAGGGTACGGACGTCCTGCCTATCGGCAACGGCGCGGGCGGACACGTAGCGGGCTTCGGAATTTACGGCGTTTCGGGGCACAAGATGATCTCGCGAATCGATGAGCGCGAAGCAAAATACGGCGTTCTAAGCAATCTATTTCAATACCCGATCGTAAGCTTAAACGAGCTAAAAGAGGCCCTAAGCGCGAGCATTTACGACGAAGCGGTGCAAAAGCTCAAAGAATTTGAGAGCTGGGGGCTTTTGGAGCTAAAAGATCAAAGATCGATCTTAAACTTGGACGGAATTTTTTGGGGCAACAACATCAACGAAGAGATAGCAAACATTATTAGAAAGGATTTTGTATGAAAAAAATCGTGCTTTACACCTCACAAACGGGTAACACGAAAAAGGTGGGCGACGCGATCGCCGAGCAACTGGGCTGCGAGAGTCTAAATTTCCGCGACTTTGAGGGTGAGGTCGATGACTACGACTTCATAGCTTTAGGCTTTTACGTCGATAAGGGCGAAGCCGAAGCGAAATTTATGCGCTTTTTACGCAAGATTCACGGCAAGAAGCTTGGCGTTTTTATGACTCTGGGCGCAGAGCCGGACGGCGAGCACTCGCGCAAGTGTTTGGATAGCTTTGAAGAGGGGCTTAAAGCAAACGACAACGAGATCATAAGGGAGTTTGCCTGCCAGGGCGCGATCGATCCGAATCTACTTGAAATGATGCGCAAAATGGCGGCCGGCGGCAACTCGCCCCACCCTATTACCCCCGAGCGACTTGCGCGCTGGGCGGAGGCTGCGAAACACCCGGACGAGAAGGATCTGGCGGACGCAAAAGCAGCATTTGCGGGGATAGAATAAATTTTAAAACAAGCCGCGCAAACCGATGCGCGGCGAAGCAAAGCCAGATAAAATTTCAAACTACTTCACGCGCGATTTGAAAAATTTCGCACTTTTAAATTTAGAGTTAAATTTCATTTCGTGCGCAACAGATCAAATAATGCCGCTGACCTTGCGCCCCTAATGTGCGCCCTGAACGCGAAAAGCGCTTTTGTAAGCGACTGGTCTGCGAGTGGTGCCGTCATCCAATACACCGCCCGCCATTTTGCGACGGCCTGAGCGCGAAAAATCTGCTTCTGCGAGCAAGTGGACTGCGAGCGCTGCGGTCGCGATCATCGGCTACCCCTGTCGTCACGCGCCGTAGGTGCCGCCGTCAGGTGCCGCTCTCCCGCCGCACGATAACCTATCTGCCGCCGCTCATCACCCCGTCACGCGACAACCTGCCGCCGCCAATCTATCCGCCGCGTTGTCGCAGTACTGAACCCAAACCGAACCGCTAAATTTTAAATTCTACAAAAGTCTCATCGCGCATAAATTTTAATTCGGCAAATGCGTAAAATTTAGGTAAAATTCCACGCAAACGCTTTGACGGTCAAAATTTAAAAGGGCGAAGATGACGAATTTCGAATACGCTAGTCGCATTAACGAGGTTGTGGGGCTAGATTTAAGCTTAGATTGCGAAGAGATCGATCTGCAGGATAAGTTTTACGGACTTTTTCAGTGCTTTATGCCTGAGGACGCGGGCGTGGAGGCGGTGTTTGCGCCGCTGCAAAGTGGCGCTGAGCTGCAAACGCGCATAATGCCGATATATGCGGTCACGGCGCAGCAAACGCGAGAGGCGTTTGGTCGAGGTGTGGCTCCCGGATATTTTTGCCCGCCGCAGAATCCGAAATTTGATGACGAAGCGCTTAAGAGCCTAGCTTTAGCGCACGTTCAAAATTTAAAAATTTTCGCCGAGTTTCTCGGCGATGATGAGCTTTTAGAGATGCTTGAGCAGATAAAATCCGCTCGCGTGCAGGAGAGCTTTGATCTCGCGCATAACAAAGATGGGCTTGCGAACGCCGTCTATGAGGCGATCACGGAGTGGATGATAGATTCGCCCAAGCTCGATACGAAGCTATGGGTGCTCGGCGAAGCGTATTATTCGATCGACTGCGACTACCTGCTCTCGGCGTACTTGCAGTATCCAAACTACGCGCAAAGGCCGCAGGAGGACTTTTTGAAGCCCTACTTCGAGCTGTATCTAGCGGGACGGCAGATCACGTTTGATCGCGGCGAGGTCGTGGTTTTTACGCGCTAAATTTACGCAGGCAAAGGAAGCGAATGGGCGCTCACAAAGTGACTAAAATTTGAGCCTTTCAAAAAAAAAAGAAGCGAGCGACGTCCACGAACGGCTAAAATTTAAGTTCAGCAAGTATGGGCACAAACGCTTATCGCATATCCAAAAAAACCTGCGTCGTAATCAAGCATCTAGCAGGTTGCCTACGTCGCGTCAAGTCGCTTAAAATATTTCTGCTTTGCGTAGCCGCCGCTTTCAGCGCCTTGCCAGAGCAAAATCTCCACACATCGTTAACATTTGGATAATTGAATTCCTTCCATCACTCTGCTGTCCTCACTTTGTATGAGGTACCCAAATAATTTACTTGCGCTAACGCTTGCTAGTTATAATTTATCTAAATTTTAAAGAGGAATTTTGACGCAGAATTTTATGGAATTTCGCTGCTGCAAATCTCACAATCGATAAAATTCTATCGATTTACGCTCTTAAATTTGCTCAAATCGCCGCCTGTTTTATAAAATTCTTCAGCATCGATCATAGTGCCGTCAGGCAGCTTACAAACGGTGTAATCCACGCCGTTGCCGTCTTTGCGGACGATCAGCTCGCCGCCATTTTTGATACAAAAATCCCCAGCAGCGCTAGCCTCTGCGCTCACCGAAGCGAAAGCGCCCACCGCAAGCGCCACTGCAAAAAATCTCTTAAAACTCATTTAAATCCTTTCGTTTAATTTTGCCCGTTTTTAGGGTTAAGCTTGTATTTTAGGCGCTAGGTACACTAAGCAACCTGCGCCTAAATAAATAAACCGCCTTCCTTGAACACCGATAATAGCGTTTTAAATGTTAAATCCTACCTAATAAATCCCAGCAGCGCCAAGTCCGCTCGCCGCTGCAAAATCAAAGCCATCAGACTTCATCCAATGCAAAATTTAACATCATAAAATTTTGCCTTCAATAAAATTCTAGCAGCGAAATCCAAGCCGCATCAAAACTATTTCTGCCGTAAAATACCGGCTATAAAAGCGAGAGTTATCACAAATACCAGCTCAGCGACAAGGCAAGCGCGGATCCTAAACAATCTCGTCTATAAGCGCGAGCCGCGTTCAAACCCTCTAAATTTAACCGCCGCTAGCCGTTTTTGCGCGCAAACTCGCTCATAAAGGAGACTAGTTTTTCAACGTCTTCGTAGTTTATCGCGTTGTAGATCGAGGCGCGGATGCCACCTAAAACGCGGTGTCCTTTAAGCCCGATCATCTCCTTCGCCTCCGCTTGCGCGACGAAGACGGGCTCAAGCGCGGCGTCTGCGATATTAAAGCTCACATTCATTAGGCTGCGGCTCTCCTTTTGCGCGTGGCCGCGGTAGAAGCCGCCGCTGGCATCGATCGCGCCGTAGAGTAGCGCCGCTTTGCGCTTGTTGCGCTCGTGCATCGCCGCGAGCCCGCCGATCTCGTCTTTGATCCAGCCGAGCATTAAATTTAGCATGTAAATTCCGAAGGTATTCGGGGTGTTACTCATCGAGTCCGCGTCCGCCTGCGTCTTGTAGCGCAGGATCATCGGCGTTTTGGGATTTGCGCGATCCAGCAGATCCTTGCGGATCGCTACCATCGTAACGCCCGCGGGCCCGCCGTTTTTCTGAATGCCGCCGTAAAACATCCCCACGCTGCTAAGATCCACGGGTCGCGAAAACAGATCGCTCGAGCTATCGACCACGAGCGGGCAGCCGCACTGCGGTAGCTGCGGATACTGCGTGCCGTAGATCGTGTTGTTCGAGCAGATGTAGCCGTAGTCCGCGCCGTCAGAGAATTTAACCTCCGGGATGCGGTCGAATTTGCTCTCCTCGCTGCTTGCGACCACGCGGTAGTTTATGCCGAGCACGCCCGCTTCCTTGATCGCTTTACTTGTCCAGTTACCCGTGTTGGCGTATTCTGCGACGCCGCCTGCGTATAGGTTCATCGGCACCTGCGCGAACTGAAGGCTCGCACCGCCTTGTAAAAACAAAATCGTAAAATCGTCCGAAAAGCCATAGAGATCGCGCACGCTGCTCATCGCGCTATGCAAAACTTCCTCGAAAATTTTAGTGCGGTGCGAGATCTCCATTATCGAAAATCCGCGCCCTGCGTAGTTTAGCAGCTCCTCTTGCGCCTGCTTTAGCACGCCTAGCGGGATGGTGCTAGGTCCTGCGCTAAAATTTAAAACCCTATCCATTTTGCCTCCTTTAGATGATTTTTGCGTTTTTGCTGAGCTGCTGTGAGCAAAGGACGAACTCGTCGCCCGCGGCAAGCTCGCCCAAGCTCACCGTTTTGCCGTCCTTTTGGATTTGAACGAGGTCTTTGGTGATCTCAAAAAATTTCGCCTTTTGCGCCAAAAGCTCATCCTTAGCGCTTAGCGTATGCTCTGCGGCGCTTAGCTTGGAGCCGATAAAATTTTTAAATTTAAGCTCGAAATTTAAAAGCCCCGCGAGCGAGCCTGAAATTTTTGGCTCGATCGATTTTGATTTAAGCTCTAAAGCTGCAAGGCTCAGCACGTTTTGTGCGGATGAAATTTTATCTTTTATCAGCCTATCAAACGCGTCGCTTATGCCGTCTAGGCTCTGAAAGATCGCGCAAATATCGGGCAGCAGGTCGATCATCGCGGCGGTGGGCGTGAGGCTTCGGTGATCGGCTACGAAATCGCTGATGCTAAAATCGATCTCGTGCCCGACCGCCGAGATGACGGGCGTTTTGGCCGCGTAGATCGCGCGCGCCAAGGTCTCGTCGTTGAAGCACCACAGATCCTCGCGCGAGCCGCCGCCGCGAGCGATTACGATCGCATCGTAGCCCTTCTCGTCGGCTACGCGCAATGCGCTTATGATCGAAGCAGGCGCGCCCTCGCCTTGCACTAGCGCGTTATACAGATCGATCTTGCAAAGCGCGAAGCGGTCCTGTGCCGTGCGAAGCATATCCGCCTGCGCCGCAGAACCCGCGCTCGTGATGATCGCGATGCTTTGGGCAAATTTCGGAAGCTGTTTTTTGTGCGCGGCATCGAAAAGCCCCTCTTTGCTAAGCTTCTGCTTTAGCGCGGCAAATGCCGCTTCCAGCTCGCCCTCACCGCTTTTGCGGATATTTGATACCTGAATCTGATATGCGCCCGTTGGGGCGTAGAGCGAGACCTTGCCGCTTACGATGAGTTTATCGCCGACGGCGGGGATAAAATTTATCCGCGTGGCGTTAAATTTAAACATCGCGCAATCGATTGCCGCGCTCGCGTCTTTGATCGTGAAATACCAGTGCCCGCTCGTACTTTGAATTCTAAGCTTAGATATTTCGCCCTCGACTTCGACGAAGCTAAAGCTCGTCTCCAAAAGCGTCTTGGCTTGGGCGTTGAGCTCGCTTACGCTAAGCATCGTCGCTCTTCCGCACGATTTTCTCCGCGATGAAAAGCGTGCTGACGTCGAAGCTGAAGCCCTTTTGCACGCGCAGCTCAAAGCCCGCATTTTTGAGCTTTTCGCTAAAGCTCGCGGCGTCTAGGAAGCTACCGATGGAGCTTGGCAGATACTCGTAGGCTTCTTTATTTTTCGAGATAAAGGCGCCGATTTTGGGCAAAATTTTGCTCACGTAAAAATCTCTGATTTTAAACGCGAGCCCGCCGCTTGCGGCTTTGGTAAATTCCAAAACCACGAGCGAGCCGCCCGGTTTGATGATCCGATTAAACTCCGCAAGCGCCGCGTCCAGCTCCACGACGTTTCTTATGCCATAGCTGATGCTTAAAATATCCACGCTCGCGTCATCCAACGTCGTAGCGCCCGCGGTTGCCTTGATAAACTCGCAGCCAGGAAATTTTTGCCTCGCTACCTCAAGCATCCCCTCGCTAGGATCGATCCCCACGATCCGCTCGATCTGCACGCCGCGCTGCGCCGCGCCGTCGCGCCATGAGCTTATCATATCGCCCGTACCACACGCGACGTCGGCGATACTCACGAGCTTTCCTTTAAGCTTTTCAAGCGTCAGTTCGACCGCTTTTTTGCGCCACGAAACGTCCACGCCGAAGCTGATGGCGCGGTTTGCCAGATCGTAGGTAGGCGCGATCTCATCGAACATCTTTATAATTTTTTCCTGTTTTTGCACGGGCTTTCCTTATTCGTATGCTTTGATTTTACGCAGCGATCTTTTCAGCGCGCGCAAAAGAGCCTCTTTTTCATTTAAAATTTTTTCCTCCAGCTCGGCGCGGCGATCGTTTAGGCGGGCGTCCAGAGCCAGCAGATACGCAAACGCGACGCCGCTTTTATCGCTTGCTTTTTGATAGATCGCGATGAAATTTTGCCATACGCTGATATCTTGCAGCGCGCCGAAATCCTCGCAGGCGGCCTTGGTGCGTTTAAACAGCTCCCTGACGCAGCCTTCATCAAAGCTTCTTGCAAAAATTTCAAGCGCGTATCGCAGCCTCTTTAGCCCTATGCGCACGTCGTGAAATGCCTGCAGAGATGAGCCTTGCTTTAAATTTTTTAGCTCTGCGCGCAAGCTTTTAATCAGCTTGCAAAGGCGGGCGGAGGCGAACTTTTTTGAAATTTTTTCATATTCGCTGCGTGCGTAGATACCATCCGCGCCGCTTAGAAAGCCGCTAATAGCGCCGCTTAAATCTGCAAATTCCGAACTAGAAAGAAATTCTAAAATTTTATCCTCCGAGCGCTTTGCGATAAGATTTAGCTGCTGCAAAAAGCTCGCAGGCGCGTCGTCGGCTTTTAAAAACTCCGCAAAAACGTGAAGGTCTCGCAGCTGATTGCTGCGGCTCATAAATTCTGCGAGGAGTTTTAAAATTTCATCCTTTTTTTCAGCTTCGAAAAGCGGCGCGGATAGCTTCAAAACGGCTCTAAATTTACGAATCTGCACGCGCAGCTCGTGAAGCGCTTCGGGGGCTAGGCTTTTTTGATATTCGCTCTTTGCGCCGCACGCCCTCGTCCACGCTAGCTCAAGCGCCAAACGCGCGAGCTTAACGCTGTCCGCATAGGGCGGCGCGAAAAATTTAACTCGGCTAAATTTTTTAAAAACACTGCGGGCGTGCGCGAAATCAAGCGAGCGCGGCGGGATACCGTAGCGCGCCAGATAGCGGCTTTTGTAGCGATAATCGTCGGTGATCTCGCAAAAATCGGTGCTGCCGAAGGTTTTTGCAAAATCAAAATTTGCGCTTGCCGCCTCGCTTTGAAATTTCGCTCGTAAAATCACGAGCGTGCTTAGCTCGCCGCCGTAAAGCTCTAGCCAAAACTCCGCTTCGTCACTGGCAAAGCCGTAACGGTTCTTTTGCACGACTCGGGCGATCCTGCTTTTTAAAGCCTCTTTGAAATCATCTTTTGAAATTTTAAAATTTAGAGTTTGTCTGTCAAGATCCTCTTTTTTATGGTGCAAAGAGCATTCGTCGTTTTGGCGGATGTAGTAAATTTCGGGATAGAACGAAGTATAAAACCAAGCGATCTTTACCTTGCGACATTTCAGCCCCGCACGCTCTAGCGTCCGCAGAATCGAATCGTCGCTCAATAAAAATTTACGCTTAGTTTGCATACCCGCTCCAAAAATAAAGTGGGTAATAATAGCAGAAAATTCTTTAAACTATCTACACTTTTCGCAGTCTTCGACCGTAGCCGTGATATTTAGCTTGCGGATGAAATTGCCCGCTTTGCGCTCGATGTTTTTTAAAACGTCCTTATTAAAGGCATCATCCATGAAAAGATCCGTGACATTGCCGCATTTTTCGCATACGACGTGGATGTGCGGCATCTGATAAATGTCGTAGCGACTCTTTTTATTCGGCGCATTGACCTCGACTACGACGCCTTCGTCGAGCAGGGTGTTTAAATTTTTATAAACCGTCGCTAGCGAAATGGATGGATAGTCCTCCTTGATCCCCTCGTATAGGTCATCTATACTTGGATGTTCGTGGCGATCCAGCACCTTTAGGATGCACAATCTTTGAGGAGTTGCTTTCAAACCGCAAGTTTTGAGTAGTTCTACGTGGCTCATTTTTGTCCTTCAAAAAATTTTAAAGTGATATTATCAAATTTTACTTTAAACAAAGTTGATATTAACTAATACTTTTTATCACTTAATATTCGCTCGGTTAGAGTTTGGATATCCAAGCCCAAGCTACGCTCCACGTCGGCGGTCTTGCCGTGCGGTAAAAAGATATCAGCAAATTCGAAGCTCACGATCTTTACGTCCGAAATTTCATTTTCTTGCAAAAATGCGCTTAAAATTTCACCGACGCCGCCCTTTTTGGCATTGTCGCTAAAGACGTACCAAATTTTATCTTTGCGAGCCAAGCTTCGCAAAAACTCGGCGTCTAAAGGCTTTACAAAGACTAGATCCACGACGTCTGCTTCGATCTGCCCCTCCAGCGCCTCGGCCGTTTTATACGCTCTACCAGCGCCGTTTCCGTAGCCGATGAACGCTACTCGCGCGCTATCGCTGCGCTTCAGAAACACCGATTTTGCAAGCTCTACTACAGATGCGCCAGTCTCGTCGCAGCCCAAGATAAAGCTTCCGCGCGGATAGCGGATCGCCAAAACCCCTTCGTGCGCGTAGGAGTACTCGATGATTCGTTTAAAGCTCGTCTCGTCACGCGGCGCGCACATACTGACGTTTGGGATCGCATTTAAGAAGCTCACGTCAAAGACCCCCTCGTGCGTCTCGCCGTCTTCGCCCACGATGCCCGCGCGATCCATCGCAAGGACTAAATTTAAGTTCATAATCGCCGCGTCATGGACGATCTGATCAAACGCGCGCTGCATAAAGGTCGAATATATCGTAACGTACGGCTTAAAACCCTCGCGTGCCATCGCAGCCATCGAGCTTAGCGCGTGAGGCTCGGCGATCGCGACATCCCAGAAGCGGTGAGGAAATTTCTCGATCAGCTTATCCATACCCGTGCCGCTTGGCATCGCAGCGGTCACGCCCACGACGTTTTCATGCTTAGCGGCTAAATTTAAAAGTGCCTCGGCGTAAATTTGCGTGGCGCTTTTGGTGGCTGATTTTTTCTTAAATTCTCCGCTTTGAATGTCGAAAGGCCCTACGCCGTGCCAGCTCTCCAAATATCCCTCGGCCTTATCATAGCCCTTGCCTTTGATCGTTTGAGCGTGCACGACGACGGGTTTGCGCGCGCTTTTTGCCGTCTTTAGCGCCGATATTATATCCTCTAGATTATGTCCGTCCACGGGACCGATGTAATCAAGCCCAAGCTCCTCAAAATACATCCCAGGGATGATGAGCTTTAAGGAATTTTCAAAGCGCTTTGCCATATATGTCGCGCTTTGCGGAGCGTGAGAGAGCAGCTCTCTTACGTGGGATTTAAATTTTTGATATGTCTCGCCCGCCATCGCTTGGCTTAGGTACTTACTAAAGGCGCCGATAGGCTTGCTGATACTCATTTTGTTGTCGTTTAGGATGATGATGCAGGGCAGGCGCAGATCTCCTAACTCGTTCATCGCCTCATAAGTCATACCGCCGCTCATCGAGCCGTCGCCGATGAGTACGACCGGCACGCGATCTTCGTGCTTTAGGCTTATCGCTTTTGCCGCGCCCACGGCTAAAGAGATCGACGTCGAGGCGTGTCCTGCGACGAAGTAGTCAAATTTACTCTCGCTGGGTTTCGTGTAGCCGCTGATACCGCCAAACTGCCTAAGCGAGCCGAACTCCTCCCAGCGATCCGTCAGAAGCTTGTGCGCGTAGCTTTGATGGCTCACATCAAAGATAAACGGATCGCTCGTGACGTCGAATACGTAGTGCATCGCCACGATGAGCTCGACCGCGCCCATATTTGAGCTTAGATGACCGCCGTTTTTGCTCACGACTTCGATTATGCGCGCTCTGATCTGTGTGCAAAGCTCCCGTAGCTCCTCTAGGCTTTTATTTTTAATATCCACTTAAAATTTCTCCCAAAGCGCCCAAGACGCGATCGTTTTGCCCCTGTGTGCCGATCGTGATGCGCACGGCGTTTAGCCCATAGCTTTTTAAATTTCGAATGATGATGCCGCGGCGCAGAAGCTGCTCGCAAAGCTCGCTGCTATCTATCGGCGGGCTAAGTTTAAACGTGATGAAATTTGCGTAGCTAGGGATAAATTCCAAATTTCGCTCGTGCGCAAAATCCTCGAAGCGGCTCATCTGCGCGGCGTTGTTTTGCAGGCTCTTTTGCACGAAAGCCTCGTCTTTTAGCGCCGCAATCGCCGCTGCGAGGCTAAGCGTCGTGATGTTAAAGGGCGGTCGCAGCTTATAAAGCGCGCTTATGATTACGCGCGGCGCGATGCCGTAGCCTACGCGCATACCGCCTAGGCCGTAGACCTTTGAGAAGGTACCTAGATAGAGCACGTTTTTAAAATTTTGAATTAAAAATTTCGGATCGAGCTTTTTGCGTTCATCTTTAAACGCCGCAAATTCGTTGTATGCGGCATCGATCACTAAAAGCGTATCCTCATCCACGCTTCGAGCGAACTCATACACAGCCTCCGCATCCAAGCACTCGCCAAGCGGGTTGTTCGGCACGCACAAAAAGATGACCGAAATTTCATCCCTGTGCGCGTTATAAATTTTTAAAAGCTCAGCCAGATCGTGCTCCTGCGCACTCGTTTTGTAAACTTTAGCCTCGCAATGGCTTGCGTAGATGCCGTACATCGCGAAAGTGACGCCCGCTTGCAGTATCGCGCAGCGCGAATTGAGCTTGGCATGCAGCGCAAACTCGATGATCTGATCGCTGCCCGCGCCGATGATGATATTTTGCGGCTCTACGCCGAATTTTAATGCGAGCGCCCCCTTTAGCTCATACATCGAATCATCAGGGTAAAGATGCGCGCGTGCCGCATTTTGCACGATCGCCTCCTGCACCGCTTCGCTCGTGCCGAAGGGATTTTCGTTGCTGGCAAGCTTTAGCACGTCCTGCTTGCGGATACCAAACTCGCGCACCACAAGCTCGATCGGCTTACCCGCTTCGTAATTGCTTAGATTTTCTACAAATTCGTTAAATTTCATCACTCCCCTCCGTTTATATAGCTTCCCAGCCAGGTGACTTCGTGTCCGTTTTTCTGCGCGTTTTGCAGCACGCGCGCCACGCGCTCGTCGTCGATGTGTCCTTCAAAATCGATGTAAAAGACGCTTTTAAAATCCCTAAGTTTGACCGGGCGACTTTCGAGCTTGGTTAAATTTATCCCCTCGTTGCGAAACATCTGCAAAAAGTCCACGAGCCCGCCCGGGCGGTCGTCGGTTTTGGCTAGGATGCTCGTTTTGTTGCGGTCGCTTTTTTGGTTTTTAAAGTCGCTCAGCACGAAAAAGCGCGTGCGGTTGGCGGAGTTGTCCTCGATCTTTTGAAACATCATCGGCACGCCGTAAAGATCGGCGGCGATCTTGGAGCAGATCGCGGCGGAGTGCGGCGTGGCGGCTGCCATCTGCGCCGCAAGCGCGGTCGATTTGGTCGCGGTAAATTTAACGCCGCTAAGGCCGTGATCGTCTAAAAATTTAAGGCACTGATTGTATCCTTGCGGA
This sequence comes from uncultured Campylobacter sp., assembly GCF_937921625.1. GTDB lineage: Bacteria > Campylobacterota > Campylobacteria > Campylobacterales > Campylobacteraceae > Campylobacter_B. Next base: position 67,195 of record NZ_CAKZTI010000048.1, read on the forward strand.
TGCGAGAATATCTGATCCACCGTGCTTACGTCGTCGCAGTGGCTCGCAAAGCAGTGGTGGATATCCATATAAATTTCGGCGACGATCTTGACGCCTTCGTATTTTCGCAAGCAATCAAGCGTAGCGCCCACCGCGCCTTCGGTGTTGTTTTCGATCGGCACGACGCCGTATTTCGCCTCGCCGCTACCAAGCTCTTTAAAGACTGCTTCGATGTTTGAAAGCGGCAGATAGGAGCTTACCGCGCCGAAGCGGCTCTTGGCGGCTTGGTGCGAATAGGTGCCGAAAGGCCCTAAAAACGCGACGATCTGCGGCTTTTCTAAATTTCGCGAGACCGAGAAAATTTCAAAAAATATCGCCTCGATCGCCTCTTTGCTTAAATTTCGCGCCTTTCCGCCGTCCAGCCTGCTGATGATCGAGCGCTCGCGCTCCGGGCGGTAGATCGCGCTGCCCGCGGTCTGCTTCAGCTCGCCGATCTTTTTGACAAACCCCATGCGCTCGTCGATAAGGCGCAAAATTTCATCATCCAGCCTGTCGATACAAACGCGCAGATCATCGATGTTTTGCATCATAGCCCTCCTTTTGCTCGCCCCTGAATTTCGGTTTTAGAAATTTTGCGCCGACGCTCTTGCTGCTTTGTGCTTTGAAATTCTTGCCGCGTGAGCCTAAAATTTCATCGCTTAAGATAGCTGCACCGCAACTTCCGCGCGCTAAGAAGACGCGATAAAATTCGTCGCAGCGGGATTTGAAATTTAAAGAGCCGAGATTAAAATTTAAAGCGGGGCTTTGTTCTGGCGTGAAATTTAGAGACGCATTTTGTTCGGATTTGAAATTTAAAGCAGGGACGCATCCTGGCTTGGAATTTAAAGCAGCAGTGCGTTTAAAATTTAGGGCCGAACTCGCCGTGGCATTAAAATTTAAAGCCGCTGCGCGCTCGGATTTGAAATTTAAGATTGCGCCCCGTTTTGGACGGCTCGCCGCGCGGCTCATACGAGATCCTTTTCGAGCGCGATTAGATCATCAAAGCTCTCGCGCTTTCTGATCAGGCGGTCCTGTCCGTCGTAAACCGCAACCTCGGCGGCGCGGCAGCGGGTGTTGTAGTTGCTCGACATCGAAAAGCCGTAGGCGCCGGCGCTTTTGATCGCGAGCAGATCGCCGCTTTGCAGGCTAGGCAGGCTAACGCCTTTGGCCAAAAAATCGCCGCTTTCGCAGATCGGCCCCACGACGTCGCAGAGGCTCGCTGCGGCTAAATTTACGCTTGAAATTTTTTCAGCCGCGCAAGAGCCGTTTATTTGATCCGAGCCCCTGCCGCCTAAATTTACTTCGCTATCGCCAGCTTCATCTAAATTTATACCCTCCGAGGCGCTAACGATCTCGATGGCGTGGTGCGCACCGTAGAGGCTCGGGCGTATGAGATCGTTCATCGCGCCGTCTACGATGACGAAGCGCTTGCCGCAGTTTTGTTTTTCATAAAGCACGCGAGTAAGGAAGACGCCCGAAGCTCCCGTGATGAAGCGCCCCGGCTCGCACACGATCGTGACATCTAAACCGCCTAGGCTCTTTAGAATTCCTTGCGCGTAGTCGTAGAGCACGATCTGTTTTTCATCCTCATAGCGGATGCCGATGCCGCCGCCCACGTCGAAAAATTTTATATCGATCTCAAGGGCTCGCAGCTCGCGCAGCAGATCGCTTACGATCTTTGCGGCGTCGCAGATCGGAGAAATATCTGTAAGCTGGCTGCCGATGTGAAAGTGGATACCGACGGGATTTAAAAATTTGCTCTTTTTGGCGTAGATATACATCTTGCGCGCGGTCTCGATGCTGACGCCGAATTTGTTCTCATTTAGCCCCGTGGAGATGTAGGGGTGGGTCTTAGCGTCAACGTTTGGATTTACGCGGATGCTGATGCGAGCGGGCTTATTTAGCTTTTGCGCGATCCGCTCCAGGCGCAGCATCTCGGCTTCGCTTTCTAAATTTATCAGCAAGATGTCCGACTTTAGCGCAAATTCTAGCTCGCTGTCTTGCTTACCGACGCCTGAGAATATGATCTTATAGCTCTTTGCGCCGATATACAGCGCGCGGCGCAGCTCGCCGATGCTGACGCAGTCAAAGCCGCTGCCCAGATCCGATAAAAATTTTAAAATGCTTAAATTCGAGCTTGCCTTGATCGCGAAGCAGACGAGCGACTTGCGCGCGGCGAAGGCCTCTTTGAGCGCTATGAAATTCTTTTGTATCTCGTTAAAATCGTAAACGTATAAAGGAGTGCCGTATTTGCGGGCTAAGCTTGAATAATCCATAGAATTTCCACCGATAAATTTTGCGCCATTCTAACAAATCAAGGCTTAACGATGCTTAAAAACTAAAAATGCCGCGAAGCCTAATAGCGCTGTTATGGGCACGATAATGCCAAGTTCTGGGATGATGACGCCGTTGAGAGAAAACCTAATTAACACGAAAAGCACACCCCAAGTGCATAGCGTAGCGATAAAAAATCCAAAGCTTAGTAGCGCAAGATTAAAAAATCGCCCCGTAACGGGCAGGTAATAATACAGCACCAATACCGCCAAAGGCGCAAACAATGGAAAAAATATCATATTATAAAGACTTGCTTTTATAGTGGAGATATTCACGCCTTGATGCGAAAAGGTGCGGATCGAACGCAAAGCATCCCTGATCGAATATACATTACTCGTATCATAAACGCTTGCAATTGAGCTTGGATCAAAGCCCTTAAGCGCCTCGCTCTGCGCGCTAAGCTTACTTTTTAATCCACTTCCTCCAAGTTTAAGCTGCGCTGGTAAAGTAGTGGTATTTACGTCGCGCAGATGCCAAATTTTGCCTGCGTATTCGCCAGAGCTTGCGTGCGAGCGCGAAGCAACGGAGTTATCACCCATATCAAAGATCGTTATATCATTTGCGTTTTTACCGTTTAGAGCTTTGATGTAGATATATTTACCCTCAAATTTCAAAAACATATCTCCTCCCGCAGGCGATAAATCGGTTAAATTCTTTTGAAATTTTAGCGCATATGCAAACGGGGTGGAATTTAAAGCTATAAAGCCTGCAGTAATCGCAAGTGCGATCAAAAATGGAGGGATTATCAGAGCGTTTTTGCTAACTCCAAGCGCATAAAAGCTCACCAGCTCGTTGCTACGGATCATATTAAAGCCCATCAAAATAAGCGCAAAAATAAGACTTAGCGGCAGCGTGTAACTAAGCGCGACCGCTGCGGTTAGAGCAATATACAAAAGAGCAGTATTCGCGCTTGAAGGAAAATCTTTGAGATTGGTAAGCACATCGATGCCTACGTAAAAGCACTCAAGGGCTATTAGAAGGATAAAAAAATACTTCAGATAGGAAAGAGCCGCGTATTTTACGTATAACTTCACACCCTAGCCTTTTTAATCGTAAATTTTTGCGCGATCTGCTCTATATCCGAGCAAATGAGCTCTTCTACCGCGCGCGCGACATAGGGTAAAATTTCACTCAGCTTCTCGCGCTCACTTTCGTTAAAATTTCCGAGTACGAAATTTGCCGCGTCCTGCCCTTGCTGTTTTTTACCCACGCCGATACGCACGCGCTCGTAATCCGCGCCGATTAGCGCGTCGATCGATTTGATCCCGTTGTGCCCGCCGCTACTGCCGCCTTTTTTAAATTTAACGGCGCCTAGATCCAAATCTATATCGTCGTGCACCACAATGATGCGCTCGGGCTTGTAAAAATCATTCACCGCCTTTACGGAGTTGCCGCTTAAGTTCATAAAAGTTTGGGGCTTTAGAAGAAGCAGCGAGCCCTTTTTAAAAAGCTCGCCTTGGAATTTAGACGCGCCGAGCTCGCTAAAGCCGCCCGTCTTTAAAATTTCGTCGATTAGCATAAAACCGACGTTGTGTCTGGTATCTGCGTATTTCTGAGCAGGATTCCCAAGTCCTGCGATCAGTATCATAGGCGCCCCTATTTAGCCGAAGTAACTCCGACTACCGCTACTGAGCCGTCTAGAATGATGCTGACGCCCTCTTTTACCGGAATGTCTCGGATCAAAAGCGAATCGCCTACATCAAGATCACTCACATCGAGCGTAAAATCGTTTGGTAGATCTTTGCCGGCGCATTTTACGGCGATACGGCGCTTGGATTGCACCAAAATACCTTTGTTTTTTAGTCCTTTAGCGACGCCAGTTACCTTAACCGGCACTAAATATTTGCTTACGACGTCATCCTGAACTACTCGCAAATCTACGTGAGTTAGGGTATTTGTGACAGGGTGCTTTTGGTATTCTTGCACTATAACGCAATATGTCTTACCGCCCACGCTAACCTCGAAAGGAAGATCTTCTTTTGCGCGCATAGCCTTGATAAAGTCGTTTACTTTAAACGCTGCGTTAATATTTTCAAATCCTTTCGCATAAATATTAGCGATTAGATAACCATCTCGTTTTAGGGATTTTGAAGCCCTTTTACCGATACTATCTCTAACGATACCTTCTAACATTAGGTTTCCTTTGTGAAAAAATGAAGCGTGATAATAGCTAAATATTGCTTTAAATCTATTTAAGAAATATGGGACTTTATGCAGATCGATCAATAGTGGAATTTATTTATGCATGTTAGGATGTCTTTTGTGCATCGCAATATAAATTACGACGATAAGCCTCTATGCCGTAAAATCGTCATAATCAGCCGCTCCCCCATGATTTCATAAAAATCTTTTTTGTATTCGCTCGCATGCTTTCGCAACGCGTCTTTGAATTCGTCGTAGAATTTCAAGCTGCATTCGTGAGTCTCGAAAATTTTTAAAAGCGTGCTGTACCTTATGACCGAATAACGTTCATACTCATCAAATTTCGCTAACTCCCTATCCGCATGGCTATAATCAGGTAGAAGCAAAAAGCATTTTGCCCTACCGCCTGAATCCTGCTTATCGGCAATCTTTGCGTATTTATCTAGCTGAGAGCATACTATGCCGCTTTGCAGATCGTGTCTAATGCCGTTAATGCCGGATTTGATCTTATTTTCGATGACGATTGCGTGATTTTGATCTTTGATAAAAATGTCGATATTTTTGTATTCTCTTAAAATTTGTGCATCCGCGCTTACGTTTAGCCGTAAAATTTCACTTGCAAATTTAAAAAATAGTTCCGTATCGTTTCGCAGATAATAGACTATCCAATTTGAAAAGCTTAACTCATCGTCCATCTTGCCGATTATCTCTAGGATGTTTTGCTCTTTAGCTTTAAAATTTAAAATTTCATCTCGTTTGATCCGCTTCGCAGTGTCGCCGCTCTGCCAAAGCTCGGGCGCGAAAATTTTATCCAGCGCGCTTTCGTGGCGGACATATTGCTTCAAAGATTGCGAGAAAAATTTAAATGGCACTAAAAAATGCGTTTCGTCTATCAGTTTCTCATCATCAACGATGTAAAATTTAAATCTTGGTTTTTTAAAATTCGACGTCTCAAATGTTATATACGCCGCATTGGGGCTATCGTTTTCGCTTTCAAATAGCTCGTTTAGAAGCACACCGCCGTAAGCGATATTTTGTGCTTCAATCATTTCAGATTGTCTTTTAAGCTCCTCTTTAGCGCCACGCTTTCTGCCGCTAGCAAAAAGTTCATCGCTCAAAAGCAGTTTTAACTCGCTAGCGCGAGCTAAAATTTCAAAACAGTGTTTCGAGATGGCACGTACTAAAAGGACTTTGTGTGCGTCCTTCGCATCCTCGTTTATCGTGCCGTAAGGATTTACGTAGATGTAGTGCCTGCCGTTGTCTGCCTTAAAAAGATTGATGATTTCGTGCCCCAAGCTCTCGTTCAAATAGCCGCCCGAAAACATTCGATTTATAATTATCATCTCAGAATAAATTCCTATCTATATTTTTAGCGCTAAATTTACGCACGCACTCTCGTATGGCGTTGCGTACTTCGTCGCGCTTTTGTTTGTCGTAAAAATATAATCCCGTCGAGCCGAAGCTTCCAAAGACGTAGAGATAATATCTTGTTTGGATATCATTAATGCGCCGCCCCAATCTAGCGGTTTTTGCATTTTTGGAGCTCATCCTAAAAAATTTAATCACCGCTAGAAAAATTTTAAAAATATTTGCGCTTTTTACCTCTTTTTTCTCTAAACGCATATCCTCGATTTGATCTGCCGTGACGGTTCTGCTGCGCATTAAATTCCAATACGGCGCGCAGAGCAAAACGGCTACAATGCTATTTTCAACATCGCTTCTAGGGAAGGCGATTTTACCTGTTTGCATATCGATCAGGTATCTTTTGTTTTTGTTGTAGATCAAAATGCTTTGAAACGGCAAAAGCACTAAAATCACGGCACCCACGCCTAATGGTAACAGCAAAATTCCAATGAGTAAAGTCCATTTAAAATTTTTAAAAACAATCTCTAGCGCGGTATGGACGTCGATTATCTCATATTTCATAAAATTCTCTTGCGATGAAATTTTATCCATTTGGTTGTTTGCACGATTTAAAATTTATTAAAGCGCCGAGAGTTTCGGCTCGCAGCGCTTTAAATTTTAATCTTGCACCCAATTTCGGCGCGAGATCACTACTTTTTACGACGCTTTTTATCTCCGGCTCTTTGAGCGGGAGTTCTATAACTTCCTGCTCTTCCTCTTTTATCGCCGTTTTTTCCTACTCTATTTTTTGGTGTCGCCATCTCCTGCTCCTTATAAAAGATATGTGTAATTATACCCC